>JBGVPL010000027.1:0-64230 GCA_045126975.1 Candidatus Aphodosoma sp.
CCTCATTCACTCCTTACTCTCTCCCATACTACAACATACCATAAATATATCATAAATATAGGATAAATATACTATAAACATATGATAAACACATGATAAACACATGATAAACATACTATAACCCTACCCTCCAAGATAGTGAACCGAACCTGCAAGCAACCTATGCCGAAGGAGTTCGCCACTCAACCCCATCTTAAAAGGTATTATTCAACATAAAACGCCGAAGGTCTGTCATTCTTTTGCCGAGATAAAACGCAGTTTTTAACGAGGTATATGTAAAAGAAAAATATGTTCTTATTTCATTCTGTCAAAAAAAATAGCATGTGGTAAAAATATGTTACGATAGGGCAGTAACCTCAAAAAAGAGCATAAAAAAAGTGGACTACGACGCATGTCGTAATCCACTTTTCCAGTATACCCGGAGGGGCTCGAACCCTCGACCCATTGATTAAGAGTCAATTGCTCTACCAACTGAGCTACGGATACTTATACAATGCACAATTCATAATGCATAATTCATAATGCATAATTGCGAATTTGCGACTGCAAAGTTACAATTTTTTTCTGATATATCTATCAAAAAATACTATTTTTTTCAAAATTCCTCATTCCTCACTCCTCATTCCTAATTTTCAAAGAGTTGCCTTCAGAGTTAACATCTACCACAACTTTTTCGCTCTTCATTTTACCCACTGATAGCATTTCTTCAACTATCAAATCTTCGAGATGTGTCTGTATTGAGCGTTGCAATGGACGTGCACCATATTGTTTATCAAAGCCTTTATCTGCTAAGAAATTAACTGCAGCATCCGACACTTCCAATTCAAATCCTAATCCTTTGCAACGAGCCTTAAATTTATCTAATTCGAGATTGATAATTTGATTTATATCGTTGCGAGTGAGTTGATTAAAGTTGATAATTTCGTCAATACGATTTAAGAATTCAGGGGCAAATGTTTTCTCTAATGCTTTGCGAGTTACTGCATGTGCGTATGCTTGATTGTCAGTCTTATCATCAGTTGCAAATCCCACACCACGACCAAAGTCTTTCAACTGGCGCGTACCTGCATTCGAAGTCATGATAATCACTGTGTTTTTGAAGTCGATTTTGCGACCTAAACCATCAGTGATAAAGCCCTCATCAAGCAGTTGCAATAATATGTTATATACCTCTGAATTAGCCTTTTCTATCTCGTCAAATAGCACGATAGAGTAGGGTTTGCGGCGTATTTTTTCGGTCAATTGTCCGCCTTGCTCATAGCCTACATATCCCGGAGGTGCTCCTACCAATCGAGATACAGAGAATTTCTCCATAAATTCGCTCATATCGATACGCACAAGAGCATCAACTGAGCCAAACATATATTCAGCCAACTTTTTAGCTAACAATGTTTTACCTACACCTGTAGGACCAAGGAATATGAACGATCCGATAGGCTTATTAGGGTCTTTTAATCCCACACGGCTACGGCGTATTGCACGAACCACTTTCTGCACCGCATCATCTTGACCGATAACCTGTCCACGCAATGCCTCTCCCATTTTCAACAATCTTTCGTTTTCGCTCTCTGCAATACGTGTCAATGGTACGCCTGCCATATTTGATATAGTGGCAGTTACGTCATCGCCTGTCACCATGATGCGATTTTCTTTGCTCTCAGCCAACCATTGTTTTTTCTCTAATTCTAATTGAGATGCCAATGTAGCCACTTGGTCGCGATATTTTGCTGCAAGTTCAAAATCTTGACGCAATACAGCCTCTTTTTTCAAACCATCAAATTCGGCAATATTGTTTTCAAGTTCCTCAATATGAGCAGGTACACTAAGGTTAGTTAAGTGCATACGTGCTCCTACCTCATCCATTGCATCAATGGCTTTGTCAGGGAATGAGCGGTCAGTGATGTATCTTTCTGTGAGATTTACACACAATTCTAATGCTTTATCGGTGTATGTCACTTGATGGTGGTCTTCGTAGCGGTCTTTGATGTTGCGAAGTATCTGTAGAGTTTCCTCTTTTGTAGTTGCTTCGACCAATATTTTTTGGAAACGGCGCTCTAATGCTCCGTCTTTTTCAATTGATTGGCGGTATTCGTTCAACGTAGTAGCACCGATACATTGAAATTTGCCTCTTGACAGAGCAGGTTTCAACATATTTGCTGTATCGAGCGAACCTGTAGTTGCCCCAGCACCTACAATCGTATGTATCTCATCTATAAAGAGTATGATGTTAGGGTTTGCTTCCAATTCGTTCATCACCGATTTTAATCTCTCTTCGAATTGTCCACGATATTTTGTGCCTGCAAGCATAGCAGCCAAGTCGAGCGATACTATCTTTTTATCGAACAAAGCGCGAGGTACTTGGCGGTTTACAATGCGAGTTGCAAGTCCCTCTACAATAGCCGATTTACCTACACCAGGTTCTCCTATCAATACAGGATTGTTCTTTTTTCTACGGCTTAATATCTGTATTGTGCGTTGAATTTCTTCTTCGCGTCCAACTACAGGGTCTAATTCTCCTTCTGCTGCTGCTTTTGATAAATCGCGAGAGAAATTATCTAATGCAGGAGTGTTTGAATTAGGGTTAGATGGGGTAGTTGCAGTTTTAGGTGCAGTGCCTGTGTTTTGGCGAGGCATACCATTATCTTCATCTTCCAAATCATCATCGTCGTCATAAACAGAGCCCATTTTAGGTTGTGGTACAGAGGTGATTTGCGATTTGAATTTGTCGTAATCGATGCCCATTTCGCCAAACAATTTGACCAAATCGGTATCTTTTTGTCGCAATACTGCCATTATGAGATGATGAGTGTGAACTTCTTGTGAATGTGATAGTTTTGCCTCTAAATTAGTTAGCAATAAAAGAGATTCTGTAGTGCGGTGTAATGAGGCTGGGTTAGCATCGGGAGTGCTAATGTTTTTTATATCTTCTAATTTGGATTTCAACAATCCTAAATCAATTCCCAATTTGTTTAATATGTTCATTGCAGAGCAATCGCTCAATCTCATCAATCCAAGCACAACGTGATTAGGAAATATTTGATTATCACCTAATCTCTCTCTTTCGCCATTGCTAAATTCAATAGCATTCTGTAAATTATTTGTTATATTATTATTGAAATTCATTATAAGACAATTAAGAATTAAGAATTAATAATTAATAATGAATAATTAAAAAAAAGTAATCAAAATGATAAATTATTCATTATTAATTGTTCATTATTCATTATTTAAAATCCGTTGTAAAGGATTTTCATGCGCATAGGAGAATACTCGTTTTTGCCACTGCGAATAGTAGTTGCAGCAAGTTGAGTGAGTGGTTTGATGCTAGTAACGGATGTAGCTCCAGTTGTTGTTGAGGTTGCAGATTCTACAATTACAGGCATCAATATCATTTCTATAATATCATCATCTTCAACCATTTCATTACGGAGATATTTAGTGATGAAGTATGCTAAATCGAGTTTGTAACCTCCTTTGCCTGCTATGTAATTAGCGATTACGGCTGTGGTGTCAGTTGCAGTTGGTATTGTGTTGTATTTGATGAAATCATCGAATTGTTCGGTAGTCAGAGCGAGCAAGTAATATGGTTGTCCCATATACACATCGGTGCTATCGTAGTCAATGTTTTCGATAATGATTTCTGCAGCATTGATATTTAGTTGTTTATCACCTATTTTGCCATACATGCGTTTGCTCATTTCGCCAATAGGAATACGTATTTTAGGGTATATACCTGCGGCAGATTTTATGTAGTTTAAACTATCATGGCAAACTGCAATCTCTTGAATGTTAGGATGTGAGAATTTGTTTAATTGGCGTACTTCTTTATTTGATGGGAAAATTATGGTGGTGTTTACAATAGTATCTTTACCATTTTTTTGATACGTATAGTGATAGTATAGATACATGTTGATTTGGTTGAAACAAATCAAAGTGGAAGAACCATAACGTGTTGTAAGATAAAGACCTTTGAATTCATCAAGAAAAGCTTCTTCATTTTTATATACCTCTTGTGGCATGTTGAAGAAACGTTCTAATTGTGTTTGGTCGAATTTATAACGTACGTATGGTGTTGCAGCAGAGTCTTCACTGACAGAGTCGGCACGTGATAGGTCGATAGATGTCATAAGGCGTTTGCCCATAAGGATGGTAGAGTCGCAGAAATCGCCAATGTTGAGATTTGACAAATATTGAGTGTTGTAATCGATAGATTGTTTATTGATTTCATAGATACTAAATTCGAGTGGTGCGTATGGCGAACCGAACCATGTATTGTAATACATCATCAATACTAACGAATCTGGTTGAGGATTATATTTCGCTTCTGGAAAACGATAATCAATTGGAGGAGCGATTTGTAGAAGTAGTTCAGCCTTAGTGGTTCCGTATTTTGCACTATAAAATTCGCCAAGTATCATAGAGTCGGCTTGTGCTGAAATGGCTGGAACGTAGTAGTTTTCACTTTCAATCAAGAAAGTGTCGCTACAAATGGCAATTTCGTCTTCTTGTGGTTGGATTTCGATACCTACAGAATCATCGTTTTTGCATGCTGTTAATATTGCGGTTATAGCAATTATAACACATTTTATATATTGTTTCATATTGTATATTATATTAAAAAAGACAAAATAACAAAATAACAAAAATTATGTTATTATGTTATTCTGTCTTTTATAACGTTTTTATAAAATAGATTTATTCTTCTTTGAGTTTAGGATAGATTTCGCAGAAAAAGTTCCAATAACCCTCTTGCATATTTTCGCCTTGATAAGGGAGATAAGGTATATTTTTTTCTTTGATATATGATTCTAACTCTTCTGAAATTGTATCTGAACCACAAATAATACCATCAGAATAGTTAATAGCTAATTTATGGAGGTTTTCAGTTTTTAATATTTCTCCTTTTAATATTTCGACATCTTGAGGCTCTATATCATTTAATAAAGCTCTATTGTCGAATCCTTCTCTAATAGGGCATTCAAAATCGTCTTTATATACTGAATAAATGATTTTTGAATTAGCAAAAAACGGATCTGATGCGTATGTTTTTTTGATGTATAATGGAGCTAAAGAGGCTATCCATCCATTGATATGGATAATATCTGGCGTCCAACGGAGTTTTTTGATAGTTTCTAAAACACTGCGCACATAAAAGATAATTCTTTCATCATTATCATCAAAGAAATTTTCTTCTTTATCTTTGGCTATTCCATTGCGGTGAAAATAATCTTCATTGTCAATAAAATAAACCTGCATTCTTGCTGCTTGAATAGTTGCAACTTTAATAATAAGAGGGTGGTCGTTATCGTCAATTATAACGTTTAATCCTGACAAACGTTGTACCTCATGTAATTGATTGCGACGTTCGTTAATATGTCCAAAGCAAGGCATAAAGGTACGGATTTCGCAACCTTTTTCTATGGTGTGTTGAGGAAATTGACGGCATATATCTGCGATTTCTGTCTCTTTGATATACGGGTTAATTTCTTGTGTTATGTACAAAATTTTTACAGGTTCTTGGTCTTTCATAAGGAGTTAGTGAAGTTAGTATCGAGTGTTTGTAGTAAGCAATTTTCGGATTGCAAAGTTACAAAAAAAAAGTGATATATACAATAGTAGAGACGCAATAGATTGTGTCTTTAACAATACATTGCGTCTCTATTATTGATATTTGAAAAAAAGACACGAGATAAAATATTTTAAAGTCTAATATCTCGCATCTAAATATTATTTACGATATATTTTATATGCTTCTTGTGTGTTGTTGAAGTTTACAATAATCATATATAAGCCTTGAGGTAGAGAAGATACGTTGATTGCTTTTACATTACCTTCTGATATTACTTTTTGACCTTGTATGTTCATAACATCAACAGATGTAATTTCTTCTGAAGTTTCAATAAATACGAAGTTGTCTGATATTGTAGGGTAGATAATACAATTAGATTTAAATTCAATATTTTCTACATCTGTCCATTCTGCAAATACATATTCAGATGGTACTTCTGGCAATTGGAAGTGTTGAGCAGTATAAACTTTAACTTCACCAGCTTTGAGTGTTATTTTGCTTCCTTCTGCTATAGATGTGCTATTGTTGGCGAGATAGTCGTACCAATTGGTTGTGCCGGCAGGAAGTGTGATTTCTTGTGGGTCAACGCTGATGTTAGATACGATGAATACGCGGTTGACGCCTTCGCCCCAAGTTATGCTACGAATAGGACGTCCGTGTGCTATGTCTTGTGCGGTAGGATTGCCTTCGAAGACTTGAGGTAAGAGACGAGTGCGGAGTTGGTTGATTTGACCGATGATTTGGTATTGCGACATGCGCATAGGGTCGGTGTAGAAGCCTTTGCCTTCTGGGATTGGTTTTGGTTCAGTGCGATAGTCGCTGCTGTATTGGTCGGTAGTGTGTTTGTATGTAATAGATACGTCGTAGCCTAATTCTTCCCACATCCACATCATTTGAGGACCATTGAGCATTGTGCTCATAGCGACGTATGACGCTACGCGGCTGAGGCGAGTGGCTTTGTCGGTTTTTACATCGCCATTGCCGTATTGCATAGCTTTATAACCACAGCGTTCTTCGTCGTGAGATTCGGCATAAGAGACGTAGTTGTCGCGGTTGGCGTTGGTGAGGGCGCTGTTGTTTGTGCCATTATGCCAGCCCATAGCGAGTTCGAAATAGGCGTGAGTGGTATTGTCCCAACACATCATGCCTTTGTTGATGAGGGCAGATTGTTCGTTCCAACGATTCCAGTGTTCGAGGATGAAATATGCGTCTTCGCTTACGGCTTTGATGCTATTTTCGTAGTAGTCTTCGAGGATGTGTTGGTTGCCATAGTTGTCGCAGTTTTTACCGCAAAGGCCATGAGCCAAGTCCATACGATAACCGTCGATTTTATATTCTTCGAGCCAATATTTGAGCACACGGTGGAAGAAGTTGCGAGTGCCTTCGAAGTCGTGGTTCCAGTCTTCGAACACATTGTCGCCATGAGGAGGAGTTACGTTGTAGTATGGGTTTTCGGCGAGTGGGAACATCTTGTTTTGAGGAGCCCAGCCTGTAGCGTGGTTGAACACCATATCCACGATGACAGCAATACCACGGCGGTGACATTCATCGACCAATTTTTTGAACATTTCGTCAGTGCCGTAAGCCTTGTCGAGAGCAAAATAGTGGGTAGGGTTGTAGCCCCAAGAGATATTGCCTTCGAATTCGCTGATAGGCATAAATTCAATAGCATTTACACCGAGATTTTCGATATAATCCAAACGATCGTAAATAGCTTCTAATGAGCGAGCAGGGCAGAAGTCGTATACCCACAATTCGTAGATGATGAGGTTGTTTTTGTTTGGGCGTTTGAAGTTAAGAGTTGCTTCAGACCATTCGTATGGTTTGCGAGCAGTTTGGATAACAGCACAAGGACCATTAGCTTCTGCAGGATAAACTAATTGGTTAGGGTAGATTTCTTCAGAGATATAGTGGTCGTTAGGGTCAACTGTTTTGTGAGTAAAAGGGTCAGAAATTTGGACAGTTGAACCGTCAGGGCGGATTATCGCATATTGGAATACATACTCTTTGTTAGGTTCTAATCCAGTGATGTCGAGCCAGAAAAATCCAGTTTCGCCATCTTTTTTCATTTGATAATCGGTAGAGTAGGTCCAATTGTTGAAATCACCTAATACAAATACGTTTTGTGATGTTTGGTCTTTATTGTCTTTACTATAGAGGCAAAGTGTTACTTTTGTTGAGTCATCTTTGTAGTAAGTAATACCTTCTTTTAAACCTTCAGGGCGTGCTTCGTTGATAGGCTCATCTATAACACAAAAGAAGACCGTGTCAGTTTTTGTGTCGTTGTCAGTAGTAGCCGTTGCTACACAGGTGTAATTTCCTATTTCTGTGAATGTGTAGTTGTATGTTAATTCGGTTCCTTTGGTACGTGTGAGGGTTTTATTGTTGATAGAAAGTCTAATAGTAGCCTCTTCTGAAGTATTGATTTTGAAGTCAATTGAATCTCCTTTTTCAATCAATGAGTTGCCAACAGGGTTAGTGAATTTTATGTTTAATCCAGGTTCTACTAATTCAATATATATATCCTTTCCTTCATCTGATTTTCCTTCTTTATTTCCGCCAGGGCCATCGTTGAATACGAAAGCTAACTTTAAGATTTCTTCAGTTTCTGGACAGCCATAGTAAGAGTATAGTTCAGGGATTCTCAAAACCCAAACGTCACCCTCTTTGGTCATTTTGTATTTTTCTTCACCACCTCTCCAAGTTGGGGCATATTTCCAATCGCCACCATCTTTACTTTTTGAAGTGATAAGCCCTGTGTGAGCATAGCATGCTGTAGCATCAGCCATACCTCCATTACCTTCAGTAGGGTTAAATTTCACGATAATTTCACCAGCATAATCTTTTGGAATAAATGCAGGTTCAGTTGTCACTTGAGCTTTAGCAAAAATGCACAATACAAGTACACTTAATGTTACTAATAATTTTTTTGTCATAATATTTTATTGTTTTATTATTTACGATAGATTTTATATGCTTCTTGTGAGTCGTCGAAATTCACAATTACCATGTATAATCCTTGAGGCAATGAAGATACATTGATTGAATTTACGTTACCTAAAGAAATTAATTTTTGTCCTTGTACGTTGATTACTTCAACAGAATTGATTTCTTCTGATGATTCGATATATATAACATTTTCGGTAATAGTAGGGTAGATTGTGCAATTTGGTTTATTGTACTCAATATTTTCGATATTAGTGTTGCTAATAAAGTCATATTCAGTTGGCACTTCTGGTAATTGGAAGTATTGAGCAGTATAAACTTTAACTTCGCCAGGTTTCATTGTTACTTTAGTACCAGCTTTCATTGCGTTTGAGTTGTTAGCAAGATAGTCATACCAATTGGTTGTGCCTTGAGGAAGTTCGATGTCTTGATTGCTTACGCTTACATTTGATACAATGAATACGCGATTTACACCATTACCCCAAATAACACTACGTAATGGGCGACCACCACCGAGGTCGTAAGACGTAGGATTGCCTTCAAAGACTTTAGGTAAGATGCGTGTACGTAATTGGTTGATTTGACCAATTTTTTGGTATTGAGCCATGCGGTTAGCATCTTTGTAGAAACCATTAGCTTCTGGTATTGGTTTTGGTTCTGTGCGATGTTCTTCTTTCATTTCGTTGTTGTTTGGATTGAAGAAGATAGATACGTCGTAGCCTAATTCTTCGAACATCCATAACATTTGTGGACCATTGAGCATTGTACTCATTGCAACGTATGCAGGTACATAGCAGAGACGAGTTGCTTTATCTGTTTTGATCGCTCCGTTACCATATTCTGAAGCTTTGTATCCACAACGCTCTTCATCGTGGCTTTCTGCGTATGATACGTAATTGTCATTATTTGCTCTATGTAAATCGCTTTTGCTTCCTTCGTACCAACCCATAGCAAGTTCTTGGTATGGTTCTCCTGTATTTTCCCAACACATCATACCATTGTTGGCATAGTCAGTGCGATTGGCATCCCAATGTTCGAGAATGAAGTATGCGTTAGGGTCAACAGCTTTTACACCTTCGTTGAAGTAGTGGTACATGATACGTTTTTGGTCGTTACAGTTAGGACCACAGAAACCATGACTTAAGTCCATACGATAGCCGTCGATTTTGTATTCTTTGAGCCAATAGTTCAATACGCGAGTAAAGTGGTTGAGTGTCAAATCAAATTCGTGGTTGAAGTCTTCGAATACATTGCCATCGTGCGGTGCACTTACATTGAAGTATGGGTTATCTTTTAAATTATCATAACCTCCAAACATTTTATTGAATGGAGCCCAACCTGTAGCGTGGTTGAATACCATATCCACGATTACTGCGATACCGCGTTTGTGGCATTCGTCAACTAATTTTTTGAACATATCTTCTGTTCCGTATGCTTTGTCTACTGCGAAATAGTGAGTTGGGTTGTAACCCCAAGAGATATTACCTTCGAATTCGCATACTGGCATAAATTCAATTGCGTTTATACCAAGGTTTTCGATATAATCTAAGCGGTCTAAAACGCCTTCGAAAGAACGAGTAGGGCAGAAGTCATATACCCACAATTCGTAGATAACGAGGTTGTTTTTGTCAGGGCGTTTGAAGTTGAGTGTTGCATCTGACCAAGCGTAAGGTTTGCGTCCTGTTTCGATAACAGCACAAGGACCGTCAGCTTCTTGAGGATAAGCAGTTTTGTTTGGATAAATATCTTCAGGGATATAGTGGTCGTTAGGGTCAACAACTTTATGTGTGAATGCGTCAGAAACTTGTATCATTGCACCATTAGGACGTTTTATGGCATATTGGAATACATATTCTTTATTAGCTTCTAAGCCTGTGATGTCGAGCCAGAAATAACCTGTTTCTCCATCTTTTTTCATTTGATAAGTTGTAGAGTATGACCAGTTATTGAAATCGCCCAAAACGAATGCATTTTGTGCAATTTTGTTGTTGTTATCCTTGTAGTAAAGGCAAAGAGTTACTTTTGTCGGGTCGTTTTCGTAGTATGTGATACCATCTTTCAATCCAGAAGGACGTGCTTCATTTTTAGGTGATGGTGTTACGCAGAGGTTTACGCTGTCTGTAACGGTTTGATTGTTAAGTGTTGCTTTTGCAACGCAAACGAAATCACCTGACTCGGTAAATGTGTAGTCATGTTTCAATTCAGTTCCTTCTGTTTTGCTTATTTCTTTATCGTTGATAACTAAAGATATATTGCTTTTTTCAGAGGCAGTAATTTTGAAAGTGATTTTTGTGCCTTTGTCAATTAATTGGTTGCTTGTTGGATTGTCGAATTTAACATTCAAACCACCATCTACTAACTCAACATAAATATCAGTTCCATCGGCAGTTTTACCCTCTTTTTCGCCATCAGGACCATCGTTGAATACGAATGCCATTTTGAGGATTTCTTCTGATTCAGGACATCCGTAGTATTCATAAATGTTGGCAATAGTAAGTTTCCAAACGTTGCCATCTTTTGTCATCTTATATTTGTCTTCGCCACCACGCCATTTTTCGTTTGCATATTTCCAGTCACCTCCA
Source organism: Candidatus Aphodosoma sp. (assembly GCA_045126975.1). Taxonomy (GTDB): domain Bacteria; phylum Bacteroidota; class Bacteroidia; order Bacteroidales; family Paludibacteraceae; genus Aphodosoma. Next base: position 11,098 of record JBGVPL010000027.1, read on the forward strand.
TCTTTACTTTTTGATGTGATAAGACCAGTGTGAGCATAACAAGCGGTAGCATCTGCCATACCAGCATTGCCAGCAGCAGGGTCGAATATTACTACAATTTCTCCTTTGTAGCCTTTTGTTATAAAGGCTGGTTCTGTTGTTACTTGTGCATTTATAAAAATGCAAAGCATAAGTACACTAAGTACTCCAAGTAGTCTTTTTACCATAAAGATATTTAGTTTTTGTGTTAATAATACAAAAAAAGTTGTAATTCTGCAAACTCATGCAAAGTTACAACTTTTTTTCGAAAATATCAAAAAATAAGTATTTTAATTTTTTATTTTGACAGTAAATCGACTACGCCATTCGTTGAAATATAAATTTCTGTTTTCTGTTTCGCATTCGCCACGTTGGAAATCGACGGTTTCGGAGCGTTCGAATTGTTTTGTAGGTGTTAGTTCGGCACCCCAATCGGTGTTTATGATAAGTCGGTAGGCATCGATTCCACCGAAATAGAAATAGCGTTCAGCGTCGGTTTTGCCCCATTGTTGCACGCCGAATGATGGGTCAACAGGTATCCAGCCCATGCCTTCGATGTATATTTCGCACCAATCATGCAAATTGTCCCATCCTGGATGTAGCATAAATCCGCTTTGCCAACGTGCTGGTATACCTAAATATCGGCACATGGCGATGTAGAGTAGAGTTACTTGTCCGCAGTCGCCATGACGATTTTTAATGACGTATTCGGGTATGTTTGGGATGATGCTGTATTCACATGCTCCTGCCCATGGGTATAATTCTCGTATTGCTGCGAATAGTTTGCGAGCTTGATAGTATGGGCGTTTTTCTTTACCTATTATGCTGTCGGCTAATGCTTTTACGTTTGGTGTGAATAGGCAATGAGGTGCTCGTTCTGCGAGATATTGTTTTAGTTCGGGATTGTTTGGGTTTGCTTTTTGGTGTTTGAAGCAATGAGGTAGAGGGTTGTATTCGGCATAGGTGGTGAAGGAGTAGGTTACTTCGAATGTTGTAGTGTCGTTAGCATCGAAATTGCCTTCCATGTATGCCACAGAATGTTCGCCCGTGTTGAGTTCGATGTTGCGGTTAGCATGTTTGACGGCTATGTCGGTTTGACGGCGTTGTTTGGTTTGAGGCATTGGGAGCCAAACTTTTATGAGTTCGCCATCTTCGAGGTTTGCTTTTGGTGTGAAGTATAACCAAAATTTGAAATCCCACTCGTGTTTTGCGTATAGGTGTTCTTTGTTTTGAGGTTCTGATAGTACTTGTTTAATGTGCTGTTTTGTTACTTCGTCACGTCCTGCACGTTCTTTGCCTTCGAGGCTTGTTTTTAATGCTTTGGCTTCGGGGGCGATGCGAAATAGATTTTCATCAGCACGGCGGAAGTACCATTTTTCGCCATTGATGATACGGTATTCCAATGCTTTCGACTCTTCCCATTGGGCAATTTGGGCAGAATCTACATTGGGATAATACTTTTGAATATAGGGCATCAAGTCCGACAATCGTTTGTTGAAATCGATTGCCGTACGTCGCTCTATCTCTTGTGGAGTGAGAATCGTGAGTAATATTATGAGTAGATTAAGCATATTGAAATGAGGAATTAGGAATGAGGAGTGAGGAATTATTAGACTCTTTTGTATTTAATCAGTAGAGGAGACAAAAGATTCATTGGTTCATACATCACTATTTCGCCTACTTTTAGTGATTTTTGTACGTCAATGAGGCGTTGGTTGCTACTGCCACGGAAAAGGATGTCTTTGCTTTTTAGTTCTTCTACGAATCGACCGTCAACGAGTACGTCAATGTTTTTGAGTAGGTTGAGTGCTTTGGGATTGCGGAGTAGTTGTTCGAATGTGTAGCCTGTATAGCACCAAATATTTCGGTTGCTTTTGGCTTTTATGATAGAAGCTAATTGGGTAAATGCTTCGAGTTGGAACATTGGGTCACCTCCGCTGAATGTTATGTTTTCGCCAGTAGAGAGTAGGCGTAGTGCAACCTCTTCAATATCAGCCATTGTGCCATAGTTGATGTCCCAAGACTGAGGGTTATGACACCCTTTGCAGCGATGATTGCATCCTGCGGCGTATAGGGTAGTTCTCAATCCTGGACCATCTACGGTGGTAGATTCTACTATTTTTATTACAGATATTTGCATTTAATAGTAATTCTCAATTTTCAATTCTCAATTAATTGTGTACTACGCGGTCTTTGAGTTCGGCGAGTTTTGCTGAGTTCCAGCGGTCGGTTGTTCCAACGAGATAGCCTGTGATGCGTTGGAGTTTGTCGATGTTGTTGCTACCGCATTTTGGGCAAACTTCCAATCCTGCGGTTGCATCTTCGTAGCCACAATTCATACAGCGGTTGCGGTTGTGGTTTACTGAACCATATCCAATGTCGTATTTGTCCATCAAGTCAACTATTTGCATGATTGATTGAGGGTTGTGAGTTGCATCGCCATCAATTTCGACATAGAAAATGTGTCCACCACCTGTCAATTTGTGGTATGGAGCTTCGATTTCGGCTTTGTGGCGTGCGCTACATTTGTAATACACAGGAACGTGGTTTGAGTTGGTGTAATAATCTTTATCGGTAACGCCTTCGATTATGCCAAATTTCTTTTTGTCGTAGCGAGTGAAACGACCCGAAAGACCTTCGGCTGGAGTAGCTAAAATACTATAGTTGTGGTGGTATTCTTCGCTGAATTCATTCACTCGGTCGCGCATGTATCCGATGATTTTTAGACCTAATTTTTGTGCTTCGTCCGATTCGCCATGGTGTTTGCCGATGAGGGCAATCAAACATTCTGCCAATCCGATGAATCCGATACCGAGTGTGCCTTGATTGATAACAGATTCGATAGTGTCGTTTGGTTTGAGGTTTTCGCTGCCATTCCAGAGGGTTGACATGAGGAGAGGGAATTGTTTAGCACGAGCAGTTTTTTGGAAATTGAAGCGTTCGTGCAATTGGCGCGCTGTGAGTACCATCAACTCATCTAATTTTGCCATGAAGGCATTGATGCGTGACTCTTTGTTTTCGATTTCACGACATTCGAGGGCAAGGCGTACGATGTTGATTGTTGAAAATGAGATATTTCCGCGACCAATAGATGTTTTTTCGCCAAAACGATTTTCGAATACACGAGTACGACAACCCATTGTAGCTACTTCGTATTTATAGCGTTCTGGGTCGTTGATATCCCATTTTTCGTGATGGTTGAATGGTGCATCGAGGTTTACGAAGTTAGGGAAGAAACGGCGTGCGCTGACTTGACATGCTAATTCGTATAGGTCGTAGTTGCGGTCTTCAGGGAGATAGCTTACGCCACGTTTCTTTTTCCAAATTTGGATAGGGAATATTGCTGTGCCACCATTGCCAACACCACGATAGGTGCTACACAACAATTCGCGGATAATACAACGACCTTCGGCTGATGTGTCGGTTCCGTAGTTTATTGAGCTGAACACCACTTGGTTACCACCGCGAGAGTGGATAGTATTCATATTGTGGATGAATGCTTCCATTGATTGATGTACGCGTGTAACAGTTTGGTTGATAGCATGTTGTTTGATGCGTTCCAATCCTTGCAAGAAGTCAAGGTCGCGAGTGATATAATCGTCGATTTCGGCATCGTAGAGTGAGTCGTATTTCTCGCCTGTTAGAGCCTCTAATTTTTTAATTTCTTCTTTGTAACTTGCTCTTACGTATGGTGCAAGATAGAAGTCGAAGGCAGGTATGGCTTGACCACCATGCATCTCATTTTGAGCTGTTTCCATCGAAATACAACCTAATATTGAAGCAGTTTCGATTCGTTTAGCAGGGCGACTCTCTCCGTGACCAGCAAACAAGCCGTGTTGCAATAGTTTGTCGAGCGGATGTTGTACGCAAGTGAGAGATTTAGTAGGATAGTAGTCTTTGTCGTGGATGTGGATATAGTTGTTTTTTACCGCTTCGCGCACTTCTGTTGAGAGCAAATAGTCATCTACGAAAGGTTTAGTAGTCTCAGATGCAAATTTCATCATCATGCCGGCAGGAGTGTCGGCATTCATATTTGCATTTTCGCGAGTGATGTCGTTGCTTTTTGTGTCGATGATTTCGAGGAACATATCGCGAGTTTTCGAACGACGAGCAATAGAGCGTTTGTCGCGATAAGCAATATATCGTTTAGCGACATCTTTGCGCGAAGATTTCATGAGCTCCAATTCCACCATGTCTTGAATCTCTTCTACGCTCATTTGTTCTTTGCCCTTATATGCAATGCGGTCTGCTATTTGACATAGCAAAGCATCATCTTCGCCAGCATCGGTGCTCATCATTGCCTTACGGATTGCAGCTTTGATTTTTTCTTCGTTGAAACCAACGATACGACCATCTCTTTTGACTACTGTTTGAATCATGGCTTTATTATTATTTATTTATTTATTTATTTTTTTACGTAAACTGCCATTAATTATCCGTTAATAGAGAGTAACAATTTATGGTTAATTTGTGGTAATTTGCGTTTGACTATATAATTTGTATTTCTGAATTTTTCGGATTTTATGTGCTTTTTGATATCCAATGTTGCATTAAGTGTTTGAAAATGTGTGCCACTATCGAAAATCGCAAGCGGCAACAAAGTTATAAAAATTCTCCGAAATAGACAATAATAAAATGCTATAAAAACAAAAAGTTTTCCAAAATAATTTTTATATTGTTGATTTTTAGGATTTTAATTTTTGTAATTTACTAAAAAGTTTTCTAAAAGTAAAAATTGATCGAATAAGGGGTGGTGTTTGCTTTGAGTACTTTTATTGTAGTTTATAGTGTGTTAGTGATTTTTTTGATTTTAGGTATGTTCTTAAAGTAGGGATACGGCATGCCGTGTTTGTTTTAATTGATAAGTGAATGTTATGTTATTGTAGGGACGCACGGCTCGTGCGTCCGATGTCTCGTTAGAGGCAAATGATTATGTTGTTTGTCAACTTGTCGGTTGAGCGGACGCACGAGCCGTGCGTCCCTACTGATTGCGGTGCAAAGTTACAACATTTTGAAATGGTGCTAGAAGTTTTTGGAGGTGTGAGTTGAAAATCTAGGTTTAATGTTGTTTTGTAGTAAAAAAATAGTTTTTTTATTTACGTTGTCAAAAAAAATAAGTAACTTTGTAGTGAATTAAGATGTTTTATTATTTAGTATCAATTAAATTTTAATATTATGAAAAATTATTTTAAACTCTTTTTTTTTGTGTTTTCTTTATCAATGCTAGTGGTATCTTGTAATTTTACATCTCCTAATCCACCTAGTTATGGAGGTGGGGATAATAATACTAATCGAGAGCCTAGCGCAGAATATTATGTAAAGTACACTATCAAAGGAAAGGGGATATATGGAAGATTTAGTGATATTGTTTATGCAGATGTGAATGGAACAAAAACTGCATCAGAAGGGTATCAAATTAGCAGTTGGTCAGTTACTATTGGTCCTGTAAGTAAGGGATTTAAAGCGTATGTAAGAAATGAAGGTGGAGGTGGTGACAATGTAATTGAGGTTTCTAAAAATGGAGGACCTTTTGCTCAAAAAGCGACAGGTTGGAATAGTGCATCATATACGGTAAATTTCTAAATAGCATTGTCTTAAACATAAAAACGCCATTTCACATATTGTGAGGTGGCGCTTTTGTTTGTTCCTTTATAAGTTTAATTATTTTTCTAATTCAAAATCCCTATTCTTATATTTTTCGTAAAAATCTTTTAAGTCATTTGAAAAAATGAATAAAAAATATATACAAGAAAAAATATAAAATATTATATATATATACATTATATATAAATATTATTAATAAGGTGCGCGTATATATTATATATATTAATAGTGAATAATTATTTCTTTGGACAGTGTTATTATCACAAAATAGGTTGTGATAATAGTGATAATAGTGATAATAACTCTGTTTTTGCTTCGATGGATAGATTCCGATTATGAGGATGAGTGTGCAGATGTATGTTTGTTGTAATGAGAAAACAACTTTAAAGCGTCATAAACCGTCAGTGCATAAAATAAATGTTGTAACTTTGCACAAGATTTAAGGAATGCATAGCAATTCAATAAATGCTGGGGGATTTAATTGTTGCGTGCAAGTTTGTCTATAGAATGAGGATGAAAAAAGCCCCAAGAGATAAAACTCCTGAGGCTTTTGTTTTATGAATATAATTTACAATTCAATTATGAATTATGAATTGTGAATTATGCATTAATTACATGTCCCATTGTTCAAGAGTACCAAGCAATTCGTCGAATGTATGACATTTTGCTTTTTCTTGTACCTCTTTGATTTGGTTGTGCACAGCTTCGTCGTAGCATTCTGTTGGAACGGCACGAATCACACCCATTGCGATTGGCATGTCAGGACCATCCATGAGAGCCAATTTGAGGTGGAGTGTTGGGTCTTCAGTTGTAGCATCGTGAACGAGGATGTCGTTTTCAGTTACGCCATTTTCGCCGATTGTAACAACTTTCAAGTTCCAACCATCGAGCACGAGACCTTTGTTGCGGTCTTTACCAAAAATCATTGGTTTGCCGTGTTCGAGAACTACTGTACGTTCGAGACGGTCTTCTTTAGTTGCAATCCAATTGTTTGCGCCATTGTTGAAGATAACGCAGTTACACAAGCATTCACATACCGAATAACCTTTGTGAGCTGCAGCAGCTTTCATCACCATAACAGATGTTGGACCATCAACGTCGAGTGTACGAGCGAAGAATGTGCCACGAGCACCCATTACCAATTCAGCTGGACGGAAAGGACGTTCTACAGTGCCGAAAGGTGATGATTTAGATACGAAACCTTTTGGTGAAGTAGGTGAGTATTGACCTTTTGTCAAACCGTAGATGCGGTTGTTGACAATCAACATGTTGATGTTCACGTTACGACGACAAGCGTGGATGAAGTGGTTACCACCGATAGCGAGACAGTCGCCATCGCCAGATACTTGCCATACTGTCAATTCAGGGTGAGAGATTTTAACACCTGAAGCGATAGCTGCACCACGACCGTGAATAGTGTTGAAGCCGTAAGTGTTCATATAGTGAGGCAAACGAGAAGAGCAACCGATACCAGAAATAACAGCGATTTCGTGTGGTGGCACTCCTACTTCTGCCATTGCTTTATGTAGAGAGTTAAGTACTGCGTGGTCGCCGCAACCAGGACACCAGCGTACTTGTTGATCACTTTTATAATCTTTTGCTGTAAACATAATTCTTTAGTATTAATTTATGTCGGACAAGTCGGACTGGTCAGACTGGTCGGACATTTTGTTAATTAGATTGTTTTGAGATATTCAACAATTTGACCAACATTGAAAGGTTGACCTTCAATTTTGTTGTATTGGAGATATTCGCCAGGAACTTGTGAGCGAAGATATGTTGCAAATTGACCTGAGTTCAACTCGCATACAACCACTTTTTTGTATTTGCGGATAACTTCTGCAGTGTTTTTAGGAAGTGGACTGATGTAGTTGAAGTGTGCCAATGCGCATGGGCATCCGTCTTCGTTCATTGTGTTCACAGCGCTTAACAAGTGACCATATGTAGAACCCCAACCTACTACGAGTGTATCTGCGTCAACATTACCTTCGACTTTAAGTTCAGGGATTTGATTTGCTACTTGAGCTACTTTTGCAGCACGTGTTTCTACCATCTTAGCGTGGTTAGCACCATCAGTAGATATGTTAGCTTTGTTAGCATCGCGTTCGAGACCACAGTTGCGGTGTGTGAAGCCTTCCATACCAGGGAATGCAAGGTGGCGAACTTTTGTTTCAGCGTCGCGACATACGGCATTGTAACCCTCTTTGTGTGCTTCAGTAGCTACGTGTGGGTGAATTTCTGGCAATTCAGCCAATTTTGGCAAACGCCACAAAGCTGAACCATTACCAAGATATGCATCTGTAAGGAGTACAACTGGTGTGTTGTTTTCCAATGCCAAACGGCAAGCCTCGAATGCATAGTCGAAGCAGTTGTCAGATGAACTTGCAGCAATTACGATACATGGACATTCGCCATTGCGACCGTAGATAGCTTGAAGCAAGTCAGTTTGTTCGGTTTTTGTAGGAAGACCTGTTGAAGGACCACCACGCATAACGTCGATAACAACGATTGGCAACTCAGCCATTACGCCAAGACCGATAGCCTCTGATTTCAATGAAAGACCAGGACCTGATGTGCTTGTTACTGCCAAATCGCCTGCGAATGCAGCACCGAGTGTTGTACATACACCTGCGATTTCGTCTTCGCATTGTACTACTTTCACACCCATATCTTTGCGTGCTGTGAGTTCGTGCATGATGTCAGTTGCAGGAGTGATAGGATAGCTACCGAGGAACAAATCTTTGCCTGATTTTTTAGCAGCAGCAATGAGACCAAGAGCAGTAGCTTTGTTACCTGCAATGATAGTGTAACGACCTTTAGGAAGGTTTTCTGCACGATTTACTTCGAATGTAGATATATTAAGGTGGAGGTTGTTACCATAGTTGTATCCGTCTGTCAACACTTTAGTGTTTGCTTTCAACAAGTCTGGTTTTTTGCCGAATTTGCCACCGAGGAAGTGAATTGCTTGTTCCAATGGGCGGTTGAACAACCAGCAGATAAGACCAAGGGCGAACATATTTTTGCAGCGTACTACTGCTTTGTTGTCCATACCGAAGTCTTCCAAACTTTTTTGAGTCAATGATGTAAGTGCAACAGGAACGAGTTGGATTGTTTCTGAAATGCCTAATTCTGTGAATGGATTGTCGGTTTTGTAACCTGCTTTTTCCATATTCTTTTCGTCGAACGAATCTGTGTCGAAGATAAGTACACCGCATTTTTTCAAGATTTTGTGGTTTACTTTCAACGCAGCGCAGTTCATTGCTACGAGAACGTCAGCTTCATCACCAGGTGTGTGAATGCCTGAACCAACGTGAACTTGAAATCCCGATACACCACCTACTGTGCCTTGTGGAGCACGCATATCTGCTGGATAATCTGGGAAAGTTGCAATTTCGTTACCGAGAATCGCTGATAAGTTTGAGAACAATGTTCCCGTCAATTGCATACCATCGCCTGAGTCACCGCAGAAACGGATGGTAACATCTTTGCAAATGGTTTTGTCTTTTGAGCTCATTTTTTTTAGTATTATATTAAAGTTTAAAGAAATTATTCTGTTTTCAAAGTTTAGAGTTTAGAGATTAGAGGTTAAAGGTTATGGGTTAGAGGTTAATGCCGAATTGTAATTGTGCATTGTGCATTGTGCATTGTGCATTGTGCATTCCTCTCTCTTAACTCTTAACTTTCAACTCTCAACTTTATTCCATGAGTTTGCGATAGCGAATGCGTTTAGGCTCTTCGTCGCCCATTCGCATGCGTTTGTTTTCTTCATATTCGCTATATGTACCTTCGAAGAAGAATACTTTTGAATCGCCTTCGAACGCCAATATGTGAGTACAGATACGGTCTAAGAACCAACGGTCGTGGGAGATAACTACAGCACAACCAGCAAAGTTTTCGAGACCTTCTTCCAATGCACGTAATGTGTTGACGTCGATATCGTTCGTAGGCTCGTCGAGCAACAACACGTTAGCCTCTGATTTCAATGTCAATGCCAAGTGCAAACGGTTACGCTCACCGCCCGAAAGGACACCGCACAATTTTTCTTGGTCGGCACCAGTGAAGTTGAAACGGCTCAAATAAGCGCGGGCATTGATTTCACGACCTGCCACGCGAATAAATTCTGTACCGCCAGAAATCACCTCATATATAGTCTTATTAGGGTCGATGTCTTTGTGCATTTGGTCAACATAACCAACTTTCACAGTTTCGCCAACTTCGAATGTACCGCTATTGACAGTCTCAGTGCCCATAATCATACGGAAGAGGGTAGTCTTACCTGCTCCGTTAGGACCAATGATACCTACGATACCATTAGGTGGTAACATGAAATTCAAACCTTCAAACAACAATCTGTCGCCGAATGCTTTAGATACATCTACAGCATTGATAACCTTGTTACCCAAGCGAGGACCGTTAGGAATGAAGATTTCTAATTTTTCCTCTTTTTGTTTTTGGTCTTCGTTGAGCAATGCATCGTAAGAATTCAAACGCGCTTTACCTTTGGCGTGACGAGCCGATGGTGCCATGCGAATCCATTCCAACTCACGTTCCAATGTTTTTCTGCGTTTGCTTGCTTGTTTTTCTTCCAATGCCATACGAGCAGTCTTTTGGTCAAGCCAGCCCGAATAGTTTCCTTTCCATGGAATACCTTCGCCACGGTCCAATTCCAAAATCCAACCTGCTACGTGGTCGAGGAAGTAACGGTCGTGAGTTACGGCAATTACTGTACCTTTATATTGTTGTAAGTGTTGTTCCAACCAGTCGATAGACTCAGCATCCAAGTGGTTAGTAGGCTCGTCAAGTAGCAATACGTCAGGCTCTTGCAACAACAAACGACACAAAGCTACACGACGACGTTCGCCTCCTGAGAGGTTTCTCATTACAGCATCTTCGTCTGGACAACGCAATGCATCCATTGCGCGTTCCAATTTAGAATCTATATTCCAAGCATCATGAGCGTCGAGATACTCTTGCACTTCGGCTTGGCGTGCCAACAATTTATCAAAATCAGCGTCAGGGTCGCAGAAAGCCTCATTGATTTTTTCGAATTCAGCCAACTTATCCATGATAGGTTGCACACCCTCTTGCACCACCTCTTTTACAGTCTTATCTTCGTCGAATTTAGGCTCTTGTTCCAAGTATCCAACCGAATAGCCTGGCGAGAATACAACTTCACCTTCGTAAGATTTTTCGATACCCGCAATAATCTTCATCAACGTAGATTTACCTGAACCATTCAAACCAATGATACCGATTTTCGCACCATAGAAGAACGAAAGGTAAATATTTTTCAACACTTGTTTGTGGGGTGGAAACGTTTTGCTCACGTTCACCATCGAAAAAATTATCTTTTTATCATCTGCCATAAGTCGTAAAAATAAAATCTAAATGTAAGTTTAAAAAATATTTTGTTACACATTTATAATATGTTAGACCATTAGTCTCACTTTTTATGTATGGGCGTAACAAAGCGAATGTAATACGTTGCAAAGTTACAACATTTTTTTAATTAACAAAGGAAAAAACAGACTTTTTTTGTAAATTGTAAAAAATAAAAAAATATGATACATTGTATTGATTTTTTTTGTAACTTTGTACGATTTTTGTTATAATGCGGTAGAAGAATTTATTTGAGCGTTATGCGATTGAAAATCATTTAGTATTAGAAAATATTTTAAGGAACAACGAATAATATATTACTTTGTATTATTATGAAAGAAAAGAAATTTATTACATGTGATGGTAACCAAGCTGCTGCTCATATCTCTTATATGTTCAGCGAAGTGGCTGCTATCTATCCTATCACTCCGTCAAGTACAATGGCAGAGTATGTTGATGAATGGGCAGCTGCCGGACGTAAAAACATTTTTGGAGAAACTGTTTTAGTTCAAGAAATGCAATCAGAAGGTGGTGCAGCTGGTGCTGTGCATGGTTCGCTTCAAGCTGGTGCATTAACTACTACATATACTGCATCGCAAGGTCTCTTGTTGATGATTCCTAATATGTATAAAATTGCGGGTGAGTTGTTGCCTTGCGTATTCCACGTATCGGCTCGTGCTTTGGCTTCTCACGCATTGTCTATCTTTGGTGACCACCAAGATGTTATGGCTTGTCGTCAAACAGGTTTTGCTATGTTGGCTGAAGGTTCGGTGCAAGAGGTAATGGATTTGGCTGCTGTAGCTCACTTAGCAACAATCAAGAGTCGTGTGCCATTCCTTAACTTCTTCGATGGTTTCCGTACTTCTCACGAAATTCAAAAAATCGAAATGCTCGAAAATGAGGATTTGGCTGGTCTTATCGACCAAGATGCATTGAAAGCATTCCGCAATCGCGCATTGACTCCTGAGCGTCCAGTGGCTCGTGGTATGGCTGAAAACCCTGATGTATTCTTCCAACACCGTGAAGCATCTAATAGCTTCTATAATGCAGTGCCTGCTATTGTTGAAGAATATATGAACGAGCTCTCTAAAATCACAGGTCGTAAATATGGTTTGTTTGACTATTATGGAGCAGAAGATGCAGACCGTGTGATTATTGCAATGGGTTCAGTTACTGAAACAATTCGTGAAACTATTGATTATTTGACAGAAAAAGGAGAAAAAGTGGGTCTCGTAGCAGTTCACCTCTATCGTCCATTCTCTGCAAAACACTTCTTGTCGGTATTGCCTAAATCGGCTAAACGTATTGCTGTTCTTGACCGTACAAAAGAACCAGGTGCTACAGGCGAACCTCTTTATCTTGATGTTAAAGATGTGCTTTATGGCACAGAAAATGCTCCTATCGTAGTTGGTGGTCGTTATGGTCTTGGCTCAAACGATACAACTCCTGCTCAAATTCTTTCAGTATTTGAAAACTTAGCATTGCCACAACCTAAAAATCTCTTTACAATTGGTATTGAAGATGATGTAACATTCACTTCTCTTCCACAAAAAGAAGATATTACAGTGAATGCAAGTGGTATGTTCCGTGCTAAATTCTATGGTTTAGGTGCTGATGGTACTGTAGGTGCTAACAAAAACTCTATCAAAATTATCGGTGATAACACTAATAAATATTGTCAAGCATATTTCTCTTACGACTCTAAAAAATCGGGTGGTTTCACTTGTTCTCACCTTCGTTTTAGCGATACTCCTATTCGTTCAACATATTTGGTGACAACACCTAACTTTGTTGCTTGCCACGTTCAAGCATATCTTCGTATGTATGATGTAACTCGTGGTTTGCAAAAGAATGGTACATTCCTTTTGAACACAGTTTGGAGCGACGAAGAATTAGCTAAACACTTGCCTAACAAAGTAAAACGTTTCTTTGCACAAAATAATATCTCGGTTTATTATATTGATGCTACTGAAATTGCTCAAGAAATTGGTCTTGGCAATCGTACAAACACTATTCTTCAATCGGCATTCTTCCGTATCACAGAGGTAATTCCTGTTGATTTGGCTGTTGAGCAAATGAAGAAATTCATCCTTAAATCATACGGTAAAAAAGGCGAAGATGTGGTAAATAAAAACTACGCTGCTGTTGACCGTGGTGATGAATATAAACAATTGACAGTTGACCCTGCGTGGGTTAATCTTCCAGATGATGAAGTAGAAACAAATAATGACCCTGCATTCATCAATGATATAGTTCGTCCTATCAATGCTCAAGATGGCGATTTGTTGAAAGTGTCTGCGTTCAAAGGTATCGAAGATGGTACATGGATGCAAGGTACTGCTCAATACGAAAAACGTGGTGTGGCTGCGTTTGTACCTGTTTGGACTGCTGAAAATTGTATTCAATGTAATAAATGTGCGTATGTATGTCCTCACGCATGTATTCGTCCATTTGTTATGACTGACGAAGAAAAAGCTGGTTTCACTGCTGATACTCTCGAAATGAAAGCTCCTGCTGCTATGAAAGGTATGCATTTCCGTATGCAAGTAGGTGTGCTCGACTGTCTTGGTTGTGGCAACTGTGCTGATGTTTGTCCAGGCAATCCTAAAGCTGGTGGTCCTGCTCTCAAAATGGTGCCACTTGAAGGCGAATTGCACGAAGCAGCTAACTGGGATTACCTTGTTAAAAACGTTAAATCAAAACAACACCTTGTTGACACAAAAGCTAACGTTAAAAACTCACAATTTGCAACTCCATTATTTGAATTCTCAGGTGCTTGTTCAGGTTGTGGCGAAACTCCATACGTGAAACTTATCACTCAACTCTTTGGTGACCGTCAAATTGTAGCTAACGCAACAGGTTGTTCTTCTATCTATTCAGGTTCAGTACCTTCAACTCCTTATACAACTAACGAAAAAGGTCAAGGTCCAGCATGGGCTAACTCATTGTTCGAAGACTTCTGTGAATTTGGTCTTGGTATGACTCTCGCTAACGACAAAATGCGTGAACGTCTCGTTGAACTTATGACTAAAGCACAAACTTGCACTTGTTGTTCAGATGAGTTGAAAGGTTTGTTCCGCGAATGGATTGCAGATAAAGATAATGCTGACCGTTCGAAAGAACTTGCAGAACAAATCCGTCCATTGGTAGCATCTTGCGGTTGCGATATTTGCAAAGAGATTGCCTCTCTCGACCACTATCTTGTGAAACGTTCACAATGGATTATCGGTGGTGACGGTGCTTCTTACGATATCGGTTATGGTGGTCTTGACCATGTTATTGCTTCTGGTAAAGATGTTAATATTCTTGTTCTTGATACAGAGGTATATTCTAACACAGGTGGTCAAGCATCTAAATCAACTCCAGTTGGTGCTATTGCTAAATTTGCTGCTGCAGGTAAACGTGTACGCAAAAAAGATCTTGGTATGATTGCAACAACATACGGATATGTATATGTAGCGCAAGTAGCTATGGGTGCAGACCAAGCACAATGTCTTAAAGCAATTCGTGAAGCAGAAGCTTATCCAGGTCCATCATTGATTATTGCTTACGCTCCATGTATCAATCACGGTTTGAAAGCAGGTATGGGTAAAGCACAAGCTGAAGAAGAAGCAGCTGTAGCATGCGGTTACTGGCACTTGTGGCGTTATAATCCACAACTTGAAGAAGAGGGTAAAAATCCATTTACTCTTGATAGTAAAGAGCCAAATTGGGATAACTTCAAAAACTTCTTGAAAGGTGAAGTTCGTTATGCATCTGTGATGAAACAATATCCATCTGAAGCAGAAGAACTCTTCCAAGCAGCAGAAGATAATGCTAAATGGCGTTATAAGAGCTATCAACGTATGGTAGATAAATTTTAAGAATAAAATCTAAAAATAAGATTTTTGTTACTTATAATCTTTTTAGAAATTAAGGGCTGAATCAAAATAAATTGTGATTCAGCCTTTTTTTTAATGTATATAATATAAAAATAGCAGACTACAACTTTGATTGTGTCTGCTATTAATTTATGTTATGTATTGAAATTATTCCATAGAAGCGAGATATTTTTCTGCTTCCATTGCTGATTTACAACCTGAAGCGGCAGCGCAAATAGCTTGGCGGTAGATTGGGTCAGCAACGTCGCCTGCTGCGAATACACCTGGTACGTTTGTAAGAGGGCGGAATGGTTCTGTAAGAATGTAGCCTTCTTCGTTAGTGTTGATGTATTTTTTGAAGATGTCGCTGTTAGGGTGGTGACCAATAGCGAGGAAGAATCCATCGATTTTGATGTCAACGATTTCTTCGTCTGGTTCGCCTTTGCGTTTGATGAGTTTAGCACCTTCGAGGAGGTCTTCACCATAGAGGCTTTGAGTGTTGTGTTCGAAGAGAACTGTAATTTTTTCGTTTTTGAATACGCGGTCTTGCATTACTTTAGATGCGCGGAGGAATGGTTTACGTACGATGAGGTAAACTTTTTCGCAAAGACCAGCGAGGTAGCATGCTTCTTCGCAAGCAGTGTCGCCACCACCTACTACTGCTACTGTTTTTTTGCGATAGAAGAAACCGTCGCAAGTAGCGCAAGCAGATACACCTTTACCCATATATTTTTGTTCATCAGCAAGACCGAGGTATTTAGCACTTGCACCTGTAGCGATGATTACTGTGTCGGCTTCGATGATTTTTTCGCCGTCGATAGTGAGTTTTTTAGGTGAGCAGCTGAAGTCAACGTCAGTGATGCAACCAAAGCGTACGTCTGTTCCAAAGCGTTCAGCTTGAGCGCGAAGGTCAGCCATCATGAGGTTAGCGTCGATACCTTCTGGGTAACCAGGGAAGTTTTCGATTTCAGTGGTTTGAGTCAATTGACCTCCAGATTGCATACCCTCGTAGAGTACAGGGGCAAGGTTAGCGCGTGAAGCGTAGATTGCGGCAGTGTAGCCTGCAGGGCCTGAGCCAATGATAAGGCATTTTACTTTTTCGTTCATATTTATATATCAATGATTAATGATTAGTTATTAGTTAGTAACGATATTTGTATTGTTATAATATTTCAACTTGCAAAGTTACGATATTTTTGGCATATTGGCAAGTGTTTTGGTTAATTTGCGAGCCAATTTTCTGGGTTTTGTATTTCGGTGTCTTTGTAGAGCATGAAATAGAGTTCGGTTTTGTTGTCGTTTTCGGTATCGGTGAAGACTTTACCTATTTTTTGTTTAGTTGATACTTTGTCGCCCACTTTGACGTAAAGTGTTACGAGGTTGGAATATACGGTGCGGTAGTTGCCATGTTTTACTATTACAGACTGGTTGCTACCAGGTACAGAGAAACATTGAGTTACTTCGCCTTCGAATACAGCACGAGCGTCTGAGCCAGCTGGTATTTGGAAGTATGTGCCTTTGTTGTTGATTTGCACTTTGTCGAGGAATGGGTGAGGTTGTACGCCAAAGTGTCCGCTGATGAATCCTTTTTCCACGGGGCGGGGGAGTTTTCCTTTATTTACTTCAAAATTGCCAGCCACAAGTTTTTCTTCTTTGCTGAGTTCGTAAGGGTCTTTTTTGCCTTGTTGTTTAGCGAGTTTTGCAGCTTCTTCTTTTTGTCGCTTGATTTCGGCTGCAATCATGTCTTGGATTTTTTGATTGAGTTTGTCGGCTTTTTTTTGTTGTTCTTTTTGTTTTTGTTTGAGCGACGATTCCTTCTTTTTTAGTGATGCGAGTTCGTCGTTGCGTTTGCGGCGTTGTTGTTCGAGGCGTTGTTGTTCAAGTTCTTTTGCGCTAACGGCTGTCTCTTTTTGTATGCGGTTTTCGGTTAGAAGGTCTTCTTCTGTTTTGAGTTGTTGTGTGATTTTGGCTATCTCTTGTGCTTGATATTTACGGTGAGATGCCACTTGTTGTAGATAGCGGAAGCGGCGTATAGCTTGATTGAAGTTGTCGGCAGAAATAACAAATAGCAATGGTGAGAAATATTTGTGGTGAGAATAGATTGCTCGAGTTGTTTGAGCATACTCGTTACGGAGTTGTTCGAGACGCTCTTGATGCGAGAGTCGAGAAGCTTGAAGAGAAGAGATATTTTCGTCAAGCATTCCTATCTCTTTGTTGAGCGCATTTATGTAATTTGTACTCTGTTTGATAGATTGTTTAAGTAGGTTGAGTTTGTTTTCTGTGCCTTTTTTGTTTTTTTGGGTTTCGTTGAGTAGTCGATTGGTTACAGCAAGTTCATCAAGAGCTTTTTTCTTTTCAGCTTCGAGGTCCTTGATTGTTTGTGCGCTTAAATCAATCCATGTAGCACAATATATAATACATAATAATATGGTTAGTATTTTTTTCATAAGTTTTTTATTTAACTATTATTTTAGTTACTTTGGTACCTTCTCGGCGGATGTAGATGCCTGGTGTTAGTCGGTCGGTAGGTATGCGGATGCCTTGAAGAGTGTAGTATTCAGGTTCTACATGTTCGAGGTAGATGTTTTCGACAGAAGTAATTGTGTCGTAAATACCATTAAATTTATATACTCCATAATTGACAAGTTCGAGGTCGGCAGTTTGATGTCCTGCGTTGTTATGGAATATTACCATAGGATGTATGAGTTGGTCGTTAGTAGTGAATCTATACTCCCACATGCCGAGAGTAGAGTTGTAGGTCATCATTGAACCAGGCCATTTGCCGAGATATTCTTTATTGCTATTACCTGCGTCCCAAACGTAAGTGTGGAGATTTGAAGACCAATTAGTGTCGTCGTAATAAAATGTCCAAGTGTATGTTTCTTTGTTTGGTTGATTAGGTGTATCTGGAATATCGCCTGCTCCATTGATAGTTTTCACATAGCCATTGGCATTGTAGTAGCCTCCATTGACGTAGGTTAGGTCAGCAGTTTGGTTACTTCCATTATTGAAGATAAGTCCACCGCTGATTTTGTCGGTACCAGAATATTGCCATTTCCAGATGTTGTTGCCGAGATATGTACATTGTTCACCTGGCCAAGAGCCTGCATATTGGATTGAACCATTCCATAGGTAAGCATTGATTTTACCACCCCAATTAGCTGTATTTTCGAAAAATACGGCTTGTTCGCCTTCCGACATAGAAGGAGGAGTTACAACTTCAGGTTCTTGAGTTGTAGGGTTGCTACCGCCATTTACGGTTGATAATTCTTCTTGAGTACCATCGTATGATGATTGTGGGTGATTGACAGAAGATGTTTCGTAAAGATATTTTCCGTCATTACCGACTTTGCCTGGAGCTTGGGTTTGGTCGGTGTTAAGCACATAGATGCGGAGGTTGCCTTTGCCCGAACAAGAGGCAGAGAGTTTACCATTTGTAATAGTTTTGGTATCACCAGTGATGGCATCGATGTATGTGCCGTTTGGAATATTGCTGAATGTCGCACCACCGCTGATTGTGATGAGAGCGTATGAGTCGGTATTGGCATCTGTATAACGACGTTTGAAAGCAAACGAACCAGAGCAACCTTCGGTAGAGTATTGACCTTTGCGGAGGGCAGGAATAGCAGCACGAAGGAGATTAAGTCGCTGTATGTGTTGCGATAGAGGATGAGAGAGAGAAGCTGCAATATTGCCAGAAACATTAGAGTAGTTGGCAAAATCGTTGATAGTTATATCGCCTTTGATATATCCTCCAAAGTAGGCACGACCAGTTTCACGTAGAGGTTTATTAGGACCAACATCAATAACATATCCTTTGCGGAATTCGATTTCAGAGCCATAGTAGATACAAGGAATACCACGGAAGGTGAACATAAGTGATAGATTTTCAGCCCAAGTGTCTTGCGATTGGTTGAAGCGAGTGCTTTCGGGTGCACCATCAGGAGCATAGTCGTGAGAATCGACATAAACTACATTGTATGTGGCATCATTGTAGTATTTATCGCCATATTTTACGCCGAAGGCTTCGGCTGCAGTGCGAAAATTCCAGTGCATAGTGAAGTCGATAACACTCATTCCTGAGTATTGGCTATGGTCGGGTGTATGATAATTGTTGCCATTGAGGAAAGCATTGTTGGAATTAGGCAAAGAAGATTCATCGTTGTCGTCGCGACCTTGAGCGTCAACAGATGTGATATTGGTATGATTACCTTTAGAACCTTCCATAACAACGATTTCATTCCAAGAAGTTTCGCTTGTGTCCCAAGCATAATCTTTAGTTTCTTTCCAAGTGTAATAGAAAGGAGAGCAGTTTTCGTGATTGCGATATACGACGTTGCGTTCGCGAGCGCACACTTCGCCAAACATAAAGAAGTCGCCACCATTGCGTTTTGCTTTGTGTTGTTCGGCAAGGGCTTTGAATTGAGGAAGAAATGCTTTGTTGAATGTGAGACGAGAGATATGACCGCTTGTATCAATGCGGAAACCATCGACTCCCATTTCGATGAATTTGCCGTAACAACGTACGAGATAGTTGGTTACGTATGGGTTTTCGGTATTAAGGTCAACACAGTCGCCTGCGATTTGTCCGTACCAGCGAGAGTAGTCGTCCCAGTTCCATTCGTTGCCGACATGGTGCCAATAGTTGTTGACGTCGTGGTTTTGTCCGTCGGTATTTTTCATTTCAGCGAGGCGTTTGCTGTATTGTTCGCTACTTGCGAGGTTGTTATAATTGTCGGGTAGGCGACCTCCATCTTTTTTTGTATAAGGAATCATACACTCGTCAATTGTAGCTTGATTTGTAGACCAATCGCGAGTGAAGAGTTTGCAGAGATTCTCTTCACCGAAGTTACCTGTGTGGTTGAGTACGATGTCGAGAATGATTTTCATATCGCGAGCATGCACCTCGTCAATAAGAGTTTGGAACGAAACATCTTCGCTTTCGTAGCGTTTATCTACTTTTGAGAAGTTGAATGCGTGGTAACCATGGTAGTCGTAGCCAGAGGCATTTTCGACAACAGGGGTAACCCATACAGTAGTAAAACCAAGAGCTTTAATATAGTCGAGTTTTTCGATGAGACCTTTGAAGTCGCCACGCCAAGCTGGGTCGCCTTCATTTGCCGCTTGATTGTCCCAACATTGAGTGTTGTTAGATGGGTCGCCATCGTAGAAACGAGTGGTCATAACGAAATAGATGGTTTCGTCACGAAAATCAGTTCGATTACCTATGAAAGTTGAAGCAAACGAATTGATAGTAACTATTAGTGTTAAAAGAAGAAATTTGTATTTCATATTTTTTAAATAAGAAGACAAAATAACACGAGAACGTAATTTTTGTTATTCTGTTATTTTGTCTTCTTTATAATTTAAATTATCTAAGTCGGTCGAGAGAACGCACGAGGGCTTCATCTTTGCCTATTGCGCGGAGGGCAAGATAGGTGAGAATTGCGCTAATTAAAGGCAATATTATTGGCCACGAGAATGTTGTGCTTGTCATTGGATTTTGTTCGAGAATGACATAGCGAGTAAAGAAGAAGATTGCGTAGTAGCCGATGAGGAGTACCATATTAAAGATAGAAAAGCGTATTTGGATAATGCGCCATTTGTACATGAAGATAGTGAAAAGTGTAATTAAGAGAATTACGATATTGGTGATAGTAAGCCACATTGTTACGCCATTGAGGTGAAAACCACCTTCTTCGATAGGGTATAAACCACGAAGTGTTGATAGAGCATAGTCGATTTCTTCAGGTGAAATGGCTTTCATAGAAGGGAGGAAGAGTGTGAGACTCATTGCGATTACTACGATGAGCAGATAGAGAGTTTGAATACGTTGAAGCATAATATAGATTTTTAGTAGCGAGTAGCGAGATATTAGATTTACTCGCTTGCGCTCGTTAGTTATTATTTTTTCAAGAAAGAGAAAAGACCTTTCTTTTTTTGTTCTTCAGGTTGGTTGCCAAGATAGCGGGCTGCATCGGCTGATGATTCGTTGTATTTTACCATGCGGTATATTATTCCCCAATCTGGTAGTCCACCAAGGTTGCGGTCATCGATCCACATGTCGGCTGTTAGTTTGCGTGGTGTGGTGTCATCCCAAACTTCTTCAGGATAGTTTTTGTTGATGGCATAGAATTCGAGACCACGTTCGCGACAATAATTTACTGCATCTTCGAGCAGTGCGCCTTCGCGCACAGTCCAAAGAATTAGTTGGTGATGACATTCTGATTGTAAGCGTTTTAGTACGTCAATTGCAAAAGGTATTGGTTTGCCGATGGCAGGGTAGGCATGCTCTACTATTGTGCCATCAAAATCTACTGCGATTATCATATTTTGTTGGATTTTAGACACGAGACACGAGATGTTAGACTTTACTCGGTTTCGTTTGTTTTAGTTTTCTTCTTCGTTTTTTTCTGGTTCGGTTGGGGTGAGAGGTGTAAGGTCGGCATTGACTCTTTTTTCTGTTGGTTTGCAGAGTATAATGCCTATCATACAGATACCTGCTACCCAGAATAGGTGTTTCACTTGGAATATGTAAATGCCAAGAATAGCGGCAATTAGTCCGATGGTTATTACGATTAATCGAAGCACACCATAAATTTTGTAGTAATGCTCGCGTGAACCGTCATCGGGTATCTGTTTTAGACGTTTGACTCCTATGCTAAACAATTTTAAAGATAGTGGGAATGTGATAATAACATACCAAAGTACAGCAGTGTAGTAGTTGATTGATATTTGACTTTCAGGGTCGAAATATATGCCTTTATGGTACGTGATATGATAACCTATCATGGCTGCGAGGATTGTGCATAACAACGATAGGTAGTACGTGATTGTTAGGATGTGTTTTGGATGTTGCATCTTTTTATTTAGTTATTAGTGTTTAGTTATTAGTGTTTAGTTATTAGTGTTTAGTTATTAGTTATTAGTGTTTAGTTATTAGTTATTAGTTATTAGTTATTAGTTAGTGAGGAGTTAGGAGTTAGGTGTGTTTAATGCCGCATGGCTCTTTCAACTCTCACTTTCAACTCTTATTGTATGTTATTCGGTTTAGGATTGAGCGACCGAGTGTTATTTCGTCGGCATATTCGAGGTCGTCGCCTACGGCTACGCCTCGTGCAATGGTTGTTACTGCAACGGGTAGATGTGCGAGCTTGCGGTAGATATAGAAGCAGGTAGTGTCGCCTTCCATATTTGGACTAAGGGCGAGTATTACCTCTTTAATGTTATTTTTCTCTACACGTTCGATGAGTGATGCTATTTCAAGGTCGGATGGCGAAATGCCGTTCATTGGTGATATGACGCCACCGAGAACGTGATAAATTCCGTGATATTGAGCGGTGTTTTCAATGAGCATAACTTCTTTGATTGATTCGACTACGCAGATTGTGGATTGGTCGCGTTTAGGGTCGGAACAGATTTCGCACACAGGTTTGTCGGAAATGTTATGACATTCTTCGCAATATTGAATGTTTTCGCTCATTTCGCTGATAGCCGATATGAATTTGCTTGCATTGGCAGGACCTTGGCGGAGTATGTGCAATGCCATACGGAGAGCAGATTTGCGTCCGATTCCTGGTAATGATGCAAATGCATTTACTGCATTTTCAAGTAGTTGCGAAGGATATTTTTGTATCATAAATAATGAACAAAGTTACTCATTTTAATTTAAAAACACATAATTTATTACGTTATTTTTTTTAGTTTTATAATTTTTTATATTTTACTTTACTACAATTTTTTAGTCGTATGGAAATACTGATACAAATAGTTTACGATGACGGATTTCTTTGTTAATTCGGAGTAAGTCAGATAGAGAAATAAGTCCTACAACATATTTATTGTCTCGACTATCGTATCGTTCATATATCTCTTTGAATGAGAATAATGCAAGGTCAGAGTCTGTAGAATAACGAAGATATATGCGAATGTCATGATCGGTTGTATATTCAATTGGATGTTCGCTATTAAGTTTTTTATATTCATATTTATAATCATAGAGACAAGCTGTAATATCGCTTAATACAGCAGAACCTGTTGGATGTCCACCAGCACCACGACCGAACATAAATTGTTTGTAGTAGAATTGTCCTTTGATAACTACGCCATTGAATTCATCTTCAACACTATATATGTATTTATTACGAGAGATGAGATGTGGCATAACTGACATTATAATTTTGCCATTTTCAAGTTTTTCGACATGTGCTACAAGTTTGATACGGCGTTCTTTTTCATGAGCAAATTTGATGTCGTAGTCGTTCATTGATGATATGCCATATGTAAATATTTGTTCTGGAGCAACATATAGACCAAAGGCATGAATTGTAATGATAATTAATTTAAATACAGAGTCGTAACCATCAATATCAAGAGTAGGATTGCTTTCTGCAAAACCAAGATCTTGAGCTAATTTAAGTGCTTTAGGATAGTCCATTGACTCATTGAATATCTTCGATAGAATGAAATTTGAAGAGCCATTAAGGATACCTTTTACTGATACAAGAAGGTCGTTGTCGTAATATTCTTCAAGGTTGCGAATAACAGGGATACTACCACAAGCCGATGCATCGTAGAGGAGGGCAGTGTTTGTTTCTTTTTGTAATTCAATGAGTTCGTTGATATGGTGAGCCAACATTTTTTTATTGCCAGATACCACTGGAATATGTTGATTAAGAGCTCGTTTTACGATAGTATATGCCTCTTCTGCATTATCGATAAGTTCAGCTATGAGATTGATTTCTGGGTCGTTGAAAATATCATCGGGATTATTTGTGAAATTAGCAACAACACCACGGTCTTTTTCGGGGTGTTTGATGCAGATTGTTTTGATACGTACGTTTTTAGATTCTATTTTTTCGAGTACATCATATAGTCCGTGGCCAACATTGCCAAAACCGAACATTCCTATAGTTATTTGTTTCATAATTTAGATATTTAGTAGTAAGTAATAAGTCGTAAGTCGTAAGAGCCATTCGGCATTATTAAGTAATCCGCAGGAATAAGTCTTTCTACTTTCTACTTACTACTTTATACTTTTATTATATTAAAAAATCCTTTATTATTTGAGTAAGATATTCGTGTTCGACGAGGAATCCGTCATGTCCAAATTCTGAATTTATAAGAGTGTAGCGTACATCGGGTATATTTTCGATAAATATATCATGATCAGCTGGAGGGAATAGTATGTCGCTTGAAATAGCTACAACTTGAGTCCGTGCTTTGATTGTTCGTAATGCTTCTGCAATAGAATCTCTATTGCGACCGACATTATGAGAATCAACAACTTGTGTTAATCTATAATAAGAATAAGCATTAAAGCGATTTTCAAGTTTTTCGCCTTGATGACGTTGGTAACTTAATACTCGATGACCAAATGGAGTAGTCTCATCTCCTCTATTTTGTTGAGTAGCATTATAGGCATCAGCACCACGATAACTGAGAAGGGCAATTGAGCGAGCTACTCCCATTCCTTTGATACCTGCATCGGCTGATTCGTTACCGTATGTTTGATCTGCTTCGATTGCCATACGTTGCGATTCATTGAATGCTGCAGCCCAAGGTGTTGTAGTAGATGCAGTTGCTATAAGCACAAGATTTTCGGTAAAGTCAGGGTCTATGATAGCCCATTCCATACATTGAAATCCACCTAACGAACTACCTATCAACATTTTTACTCGCTTTATATCAAGATATTCAGCTAATATACGATTACATGCAACTATATCGCGCACTGTTATTTGAGGAAATGTTGTGTAGTATGGTTTGCCTGTTGTTGGATTAATACTGAGTGGACCTGTAGTACCATAGCATGACCCAAGTACATTAGCACATACCACAAAATAGCGTTCAGGGTCAAGCATACCTCCTGGCACAACAGTATTTTGCCACCAATCAGCAACGTCAGAATTAGCTGTTAGTGCATGACATACCCAAATTATATTATTGCGTTCGGCATTGAGAGTGCCATACGTGTGATATGCTATTTCTAACCCATCAATTTTTTCTCCGCACTCTAATGTTAAGGGTTTATTATGTTTATAAATATGCATTATTTTAAAGTTGATAGTCAATAGTCGATAGTTGGTGTTATACTACATTTTAGCAAAAGCTGATTCAAAGTCTTCGATAATATCTTCTACATTCTCAAGTCCCATTGATATGCGTAAAAGAGTAGGAGTGATACCACACGATTTTTTGTCTTCTTCGCTGAGTTGTTTGTGTGTAGTAGATGCAGGGTGAGTTACCACAGTAATAGAATCACCAACCATGGTCATATTAGCCACAAGTTTCAATCCTTCAACAAAACGGACAGTACTTGCTAAATCACCTTTTAATTCGATAGATATAACGCCAGCGCCACCATCGCGAAAATATTTTTGTGCATTATTGTAACTTGCATTTTCAGGGAAACCTACATATTTCACATTGTCCACTTTAGGATGACTTTGTAGATAGCGAGCAAGACGATCGGTTGATTCGATAATGCGTTGTGCACGAAGTGAAAGAGTTTCTAAACCAATGAGCATTAAGTATGCATCGAATGGAGAAGGACAACTACCCATATCGCGCAAACCATCTACACGGCATTTTACGATAAATGATTGAGGACCGAATGTTTCGTAAAGGTTAAGTCCGTGGTAGCCTTCTGATGGACCATTGATTTCTGGATATTTACCATTGCCCCAATTATAATCGCCTTTATCAATGATAATACCGCCCATAGCAGTACCATGACCATTAATCCATTTAGTTGCAGAATCTACAATAATATTTGCACCCCAATCAAAAGGATTACAAAGATAACCACCAGCCCCGAATGTATTATCAACAATGAGTGGAATATCATATTTACGAGCAACTTTTGCAATAGCTTCTATATCAGCGACACGGCAGTTTGGATTGCTCATTGATTCTACAAAAATAGCACGAGTATTTTCATCAATACGAGCTTCGAATGCCTCAGCAGAATCGTCTGCTGTAAGGCGGCAGTCAATACCTAACTTTTTGAATGTAATAGTGAATTGATTGAATGTACCTCCATACACGTATGGTGATGAAACTATATTTTCGCCAGCTTTAGCAAGAGATGTGATTGCCAAGAAGATAGCCGACATGCCAGATGAAGTTGCTATTGCTGCTACACCTCCGTATAAAGCAGCCATGCGAGATTCGTATGCTTGTACTGTAGGGTTGTTTAGTCTTGTATAAATATTGCCAGCTTCTTTAAGTTCGAATAAGTCAGCAGCATAATCACATGATTTGAAGTGATAAGCAGCAGTAGGGTAGATGGCTAATCCACGAGAACCTGTTCCATCAATGTTTTTTCCACCGTGGATTTGAATAGTATCGAAATGCATAATTATGAAATATTTAATAGTGAAATAAATAACTAAATTACAAAGATAACAATATTTTTATAATTGACAAAATTTTTGTTTTATTATTTTTATATTTTTTTGTTTTCTTGAATATATTATTTTTATTAACTTTGCTATATGAAAAAATACTATATATTATCGATTTTAATCGCTTTGTTATTAGCGAGTTGTATATCTCAAAAAAGAAGATTAAAAGGTTCAGAAAGGTATGAACCAGAAAATGTTGTTGAACCAGATACAACCATTATACCTATATTTGACCCAGAAGTACTATATGTTTTAGCACGAGAATATGAAAATACGCAAGATACTATGCGTAGTATGGGTGAATATGTAGAAGAGAGATTAATGGAATTATATCCAGAGCAAGCCTATAGAGGTATGATGTCGAAAATGGCAGATGCAACAATGAGTCGTTTACAAAAAGTTCATCAAACCCCTCAAACTAAAGTAAATACAATTGATGGCATTACGATGTCAACGCCTAATGAATCTTATTTTAGTTCTGTTTCTGATTCGGCGGAGGTAGCACTATTGCAAATGACAGAAGCAGAAGCGGCAGTATATTGGGATTTGAATATGTTGGCTGATGCTGAAACCAAAGTACGATTGGCTGATTTTGATAAAATTAAGGCTTTTGATAGTGAGTGGGGGTTAAATGCAACGTTAATGGGAGATGAGATTCCTTATATTGCAAAAGAGGAATGGGCGATGTCGTTTGTAAGTATGGGAGTATCTTCATCTATAATTTATCGAGTGTTACAATCAAAAGCGAGGGCAGAGTATGTAGCTCGCCATTTTTATAATATCAATACAAGTTATGGTAAACGAGGTGATGCTTATAAACATATATTTGTAAATCTTTTATTGCGTAGATATACTACATCGAGAATAGCTTGGCTTGTGATGGATGTGTATTGGGAGCGTGCAAGTGTGAATATGCCGTGTGATAATGTAATGGATTTTCATAATAATCTTGTTGGTCGAGAGTATCAATATAATAATTTATTGAAAGGTAGTGATGATTGGCGTCAGTGGGCATATAATTTACGTAATTTTGTTGATGATACAATCTATAATGCAGAGTTTATGAATTGGCGATTAGATACACCTTCTTTTATTGTAAATGAAGAAGAAAAGAAAGTTAGTGCTAACAAGTATATTTATTGGAGTAAAGATTCTGAGCCACTTAGTGAAGCTAAGAAGTAGGTTTATTTATTAGATAACTAAATAAAATAAGAGCTGTGTAAAAATAAAAATTTCACACAGCTCTTATTTTATTTAGGCATCAGCACATGCGATTGAAATAATCCTCATAACTATATTTGCGGAGGATTTCAATCGAGCCATCTAATTTTCTTAAAGCAATAGAAGGGTGGGTGATGCCGTTGAACATGTTGGTTTTTACGTTGGTGTAGTGGTTCATGTCTTCAAATACTATGCGTTCGCCTATCTGTAATTCATGGTCAAATACCCAATCGCCTACAAAATCTCCACTTAGGCAACTGTTGCCACCCATCCTATAAGAGAGTTGAGAGTTTTTCGCTTCGCTCAAGATTTTTGCTTCACTCGGCAATTCAAGTAAACTTGATTGCTCTTGTTTATCGCAAAAATTGAGAGTTGAAAGTTGAGAGTTTTCTTTATCTATAATTTTTGCCCCGATGATTTTTGGTTGATAGGGCATTTCGAGGCAGTCAGGCATGTGGCATGCAAATGATACATCTACAATAGCAGTTTTAATACCATGGTTTTCAACTATATCTTGTATTTCTGACACCAATACCCCTGTGCGCCAAACATGTGCTGAACCAGGCTCTAAAATCACATGTAAGTGAGGATGACGCATTTTGAATCCCTTTATCAACTGAATAAGATGCTCTGTATCATATCCTGCGCGAGTCATTAGATGTCCACCTCCCATATTTATCCATTTCACCTGACTGAGCCATGGAGCAAATCGTTCTTCAACCACTTTGAGTGTATTCTCAAGGTCATAAGAGGTTGATTCGCAGAGGGTATGAAAGTGTAATCCTTCAATGCCTTCTGGTAATTGTTCAGGCAATTGGTCGCGAATAATGCCAAAGCGTGAACCAGGAGCACAAGGATTATAAAGGTCAGTCTCTACATCTGAATATTCAGGATTGATACGTACACCACAAGATATACCATATTTTTCTGTCACTGCTTTGTGGCGGTAGTATTGAGCAAGCGAATTGAAAGTAATATGCGAAGAACACTGTGCAATAGTTTCAATCTCAGAGTCTTTATATACAGGTGCAAACGTATGAGCCTTAGAGCCTAATTTTTCGTATGCCAATTTTGCTTCAGATAAAGAACTTGCAGTAGAGTGGGGGATATACTGGCGAGTGATATCAAACAACTTCCATATAGCAAAAGCTTTGAAAGCCATAATGATTTCTGCTCCAGAGCGTTCGCTAACCGATTTGATTAGTTGTAGGTTTTTGTGTAATAACTCTTCCTCTACCACATAACATGGAGAAGGAATTTTAGGTGTATTGTAATTGTATTTATCAAAAGAATTCATAATGATGTAGGTTAGAGGTTAGGGGTTAAAGGTTATAGGTTAGTTAGGGTTATTTGTCCGACTAGTCTGACCTGTCCGACACTTAATTCTCAATTCTCAATTTTCAATTCTCAACTATTAATTTAATAGTTTTGTTGTTGTGTTGTACGATATAAATGCCTTGTGGGAGTGTAAGGGTTTCGGTTTGTTGTACTTGGTCTATTGTTAAAATAGATTGTCCCATAGCATTGTAGATAGTGAGTGATTTTGATGGAAATAGGTTAGTCAATACAACCATATTGTCGTTGATATAATAAATTATATCGTTATTACTTTGATATATAGCCATATCATCAACCGTAGTTTTTAGCAATTCAACTGATAATTCCTCTGAAATTGCATTGCCAGCAGGTGTAACAGTATAGTAATATGTTTTTGAGCAGTCTAATTCAGTAACGATATATGATGTCACATTACCCACATTTTTAGGATAACCTATAGCTGATTTATTTTCAATTACTTCTTTAGCACCACCAGTTACAGCAAGTTGACTGATTATAACACGCTCGCCAGTTGCTCCTTGTGATATAACAATTTTGCCTAAATCATTAGGTGTGATAGTGTAGGTATATGCTTTGAAATTAGATGTTAAAGTTTCATTAGCAATAGTATTGCTACCACTTGTGATTTTAAGCACCGAAGCATCATTGTTGTAGGCTTTAGCAGTAATAGCAATAGTGCCACCTTTTGAGAAATCACCTATAACAGTGAGTGTACCATCACCTTTGCCTGTACCTAAACGTAAAGCATCACTTTCATAATAAGTTTTACCAGAAAGAGATAGAATATCTTTATTTGCATCAATAATATCAGATGTCAATGAGGTAAGATTTATAATCTCTTGTTCCGATGATTCAGAAATTTCTTTTGTATATACATTTAAAGTGTAAGAATTAACACCTGCATCGCTCCAAGTGGCAGTAAATGAGTTGTTTGTAATATCACTTGCATCAAATACTGTAAATGTAGTAGTGCCATCAAGTGTAATATTACGTGTAGTGAAATCGGCAGATGATATAACCAAAGTAGCAGTATGACGACCTATTGTAGTAGGTGAATAAGTAACTGCTATTTCTTCACCCTCTTGGGCATTAGCTGCAGTAATAGTTGTTTTGTTAATAGAGAAAAGAGATTTATTTGTGCCACTAATCGACAATGAAATATCTGATGTAGTGTTAGTTGCTTTTATAAGTATATTACCTGTTTCAGGTTGTCTTACATCTTCGCAATAGAAAGTAATGCTACTATTAGATGGAGATACAAGCGTAGTAGTGCTACTGCCAGTAAGATTTACAACAACCGATTTTGTAAGTTCACTGCTTGATATAGTTAATGTAGCTTTATGTTCGCCGATAGCAGTTGGAGTGTAAGAGACTATAATATCCACACCTTCTAAGCCTTCAGAAGCAGATATTTGATTAGCCGAAAGCTCAAACATAGAAGCATTAGTGCCACTAAGAGTGAGAGTTAACGCCTTTGTAAGCAATAAACCTTGTATATTTATATCAGTAGATATAGTAGAATTGACGTTAGCCGAACCTACATTGACTGTTACACCATCAGTAGGGTAGATGATAGTAGGTTTAGTAGGAGTACAATTACAACCTGATTTGTCATCACCAGAGATATATTGTTCATCGTATGCCGATAATAATTTTGAGAAATCCACCGTTTCATTTTTTTTATCACCCCAAATATATTCAGCTAAACAAGGGTAATCGATGAAAGGATTTCGGTTACCTTGTTTGTAGCCAGTTGAATTGTTGATACCATAAATAGCATCATTTCTTACTCTCTCTTTTTCCGACACAGGGTCTTCGCGGTGCCATTTAAGTAGTAGATTTACAGAATAAGTAGTCAAACCATTTACAGAACCAAACATCTGATTGCCCCAATTTGAGCATTTATCAGCGTAGCGAGTAGCCATATAAAAATAACCACGAGCAAAATCTCCCTTATATTCATCATCTGGCTCAAATACAGTACCCGAATAACCAGAAAAAGTGCTTGAACCAAGACGACCTAATGCTTTAGAGTCTAATACGGTACCACCTGAACATTCTCCAAAAGGATAATTAGAGCGTTGACCATTCACCTTACCATCAGTTGGTACTACATGAAACGCATCACTCTGCATAGGCGATTTACTATTAAACCATGATTGAGGCACAGAGTGCTCCTTGTTGTAGCAATCACACACATTTTTATAATTACCGCATTTGTCTTGATTATGTTTCCAACTACAAGTAGAATACATATCCCACAACGAGTCATCATCGTGAGAATCAGACGCCACATATAGATAGTTGAGATTATCATAACTAACCACAGTATGATTGTCAATAATATCTTGTAGTGCAAGACGCAATGAATTACCACTTTTACCATTAGCCGACGAATAGTAATTGGTTGGAGCTTCGGCAAATACGTATAAACCAAAGCAGAATAAAACAACTAAAGATAATGTAAATTTTCTCATCTTATTACGAATTTAAAAGTTTCGATATCTTTATTATTAGTGATTTGAGCAATGTAAACACCCTTTGAAAGTTGAAAGTTGAAAGTTGAGAGTTGAGAACCGAAGGTCTTTGAGCCTTTGGCGAAAAAATTGAGAGCTGTTTGGTGGATTTTTATACCTGATATGTTGTATATTGTTACTGTAGAATTTGCACTCAGACCTTCAATGTAAAGAGTGTTGTCGCTGGTGTAGAACAACAAATCAGAGTTATTATCTATATTAGTGATAATATAATTATTATTAGTTTTTACCATCACTATATTAGATGCATCCGACAAGCATTCATCACCCACCATTGCTTTTACCTGATACATATACTCTGTATTGGCAGTGAGATTTTCAAATACGTAGAAATTATTTGTAGTCTCAGCTGATTCTATTATATTATTGGTTTTACCCCCATACTTATATATAACATCATCAATAGCAAGATTACCTGCTACTTTATGATATTCAATGCGAATAGCGTATGTATCTTGTAAATCACTATATCTTAGTGTAGTTTTAGTAGTATTTGTATATTCTATTTTATCAATTTGATTCAAATTACCTTGCGAATCAACCGAATATATAATAAAATAAGAGTCAGTAGCAGAGGTGCTTGGAAAGCGATACATAAATTCTACATCAGTTATAGGATAAGGAGTAGTAGGAGTTTGAATATACTCTCCATTATTCTTGAGGGCAATAGAATTTGGAGCTTTACCACTTGAAGCTGCAGTAGTATAATTACCCGAAGCAGTGCCATTCCAACCTTCAGGTAAAGGTTTACCATTAGAACTTACAGAATTAAAATTTTCTTCTATAGTAATGACAGAAGAACCAATCTCTTGAATAAGTTCAACAACGTAGCTATCAGCATAACTAACCTCATCCCAATTGGCAGTAAACTGATTGGCGTATATATTAGTAGCCTCGTATGCTTCTGGAGCATCAATGTTAGGCATTACAAAAGTCAAGAGATTAGTAGTCGAAGTATTACCAGCTTTCACTTCAGCATAATAGACTTTATTTGGAGTCAAATTATCTATAGTAATATAATTATTAGCAGATTGATATGATTTCAATATTTTAGCATTAGAGGTAAATGTTGCAGAATGAGTGCTAAGATGAGAGAAATCATCCTTCTCATATTTAGTCCATTCCTCCCAATCAAAATTAGTGTTAGGAGCTAAAATTTTAGCTTTACGTTTCAAAGAAACATCTTTACCCCAATCAGATGAATTATCAACCTCACCAATTACGTCAATTAAAATATTATTGTGATAAAGAGCCATAGCATCATTACCATTAAAGTTGAGAATATTATCTTGGTCGATAGGTGATTTAACTAAAGTATCAGCCATAGCCTTTAGTTCATCACCAGCACGATTACTTACAATAACATAACATTCACCATGATTCAAAGTGCCAGAAAGAGGGTAGTCCAATTTCCAATCACCAGTACCATTACCTTGTTTGCGCAAAGAATAATATTTTAAATCAACAGTTTGTCCTGTGCCATTATAAATACTAACAGCCTTATTATAAGATGACCCTTCGACGTATGCAGAAAAAATAAGGTCAGTAGTGCGATTATTAGGTTTATCACTGAGAATAACCTCATATTCGTTGGTATTAGGTGTTTGAGTCCATTCAATATTAGTAGTAGTAGGATTTATCACATTGACATTAGTTATCATAAACTCATCAGTAAAAGTAGCCGCAATAGCTAAGCGAATAGTGTCTGTAGTATTAATTAATAAAGTATCGAACACAGTCTTCACTTCATAGCAACTAATAGATATAGTCAAATCATAACCATTAGTGAGTTCCTCTGGAGTGATTGCTTTTTTAGATAAAGTAATTTCTTGTGAATTATTTACAAGAGCGAGTGTAAGATTTTCTGTATAATTTATACCTTCAAAACGTAGAATTTTAGTAGCAGTAGTACCAATATATGTCAAAGGAATATCAATTTCGGTCCAAGCAGTAGGAGTAAGTAGTGCAGGACGCTCCTCATCATTAAGATTCAAACTCTCATTCTTCTTATTTCCCCAAATATGTTCTACCATTTCAGGATAATCAATAAAAGGGTTACGGTTGTGTTGTATTTGATATACAGCTTCTTGACGTTTAATTTCTTTTTCAGATACAGGGTCTTCTCTATGCCATTTTAATAATAAATCAATAGCTTCATTAGTCCACACAGGATAAGTATTGTTTTGCATCATGTGCGAGTCCCAAATGTCAGAAAATTCATTGTAAGTGGTCGAAATATACAAATAAGCACGAGCAAAATCGCCTTTGTATTCATCGGCAGGTTCAAAACATTTTACTTTACCATTATAAAGCGTAGTAGTTCCAATTTTAGATACACCATTATCGAATGATGCTGTTTCTACTTCTCCGAGGGGAAGATTATTTTTAGTAATATTAGTTTTAGCATCAGCAGGGAATAGGTGGTGAAGGTCACGGAAGGCATAATTTTCTAAAGCACCCCACCAACTTTTAGGGAGTGCATGTTCGATATGCATACCTTCAACGCTGTTGAAATCAGTTTGATAGCGTATAGTCGAAGAGTACATGTCGATTACCGAACCATCATCATTGCGGTCGGTGTAATGAAACCCTTCCCAAGTATAGCCTTCTCCTTTGCCATATTTGAGGAATGTGCCATTTGAGCAAATTTCATTTAAAGTATTAAGAAGTTCATTTCCTTTTTTTCCATCTGCTTTATGATAATACCCAGCTGGAATTTCAGCAAAAAGTGTTATTGTGAATAAGCAAATAACAAATAAAATATTAATTCTTTTCATGATTATAAACTTTTGTCATTAACTTACAAAGTTACTAAAAAATATTGAAAGAATTAATTATAGATGAATTTTTTTTTGTAATTTTGCAAAAAATAAACAAACGAGCGGGAGCGAGTATGTTTCATATCTCGTGTCTCGAGTCTAAAAATCTAAAAAATGAATAAAAAAACACTTTTTTCTTTATTGCTTGTTGCTGTGGCAGTATATTTTTTATTTACAGAGTTTCCGAATAATAAAAAAGCGGAGTATAAGCATAGCGATGGCTTCGTATTTGGTACGGTTTATAGTGTAACATATTCTAATCCAGATAATCAAGACCTGTCTGCCAATATCAAAAACGCCTTAAATGCAGTAAATAGTTCACTCTCGATGTTCAATGCCGAGAGTACAATCTCTAAAATCAATAACAATCAACTTGTTGTGTTAGATTCTCTATTTTTGAGGGTTTGGGAGAAAGGACAAGAAGTGAGCCGTTGTACTAAAGGGGCATTTGACATGACAGTGGCACCACTTGTAGATTTATGGGGCTTTGGGCTAAAGAATCGTGAGGTTGTTGCTGATGCAGAAGTAGATAGCATTCGTCAATATGTAGGCTACGAACTTGTAGTATTAGAAGATGGCACAATCCATAAAGCCTATCCTGAGATGCGAATAGATGCAGGAGCAATAGCCAAAGGGTATGCTTGTGACGTAGTAGCAGACACTTTGGAAGCATATGGATGCACCGATTTTTGTGTAGAAATAGGAGGTGAAATAGTAGTTAAAGGTCTAAATTCAAAAGGCGTAAATTGGCATATAGCTATAAATAAGCCAGTTGAAGATTCGTTGTGTGTCAATCGTGAGATACAAGAGGTGGTAGAATTGACCGATTGTGGTATGGCAACTAGTGGTAACTATCGTAACTATTATGAAATGGGAGGTAAGAAATATTCTCATACTATTGACCCACGCACAGGTTATCCTGTACGTCATAATCTGTTGAGTGTTACTATTGTAGCTCCAGATTGTATGACGGCTGATGCTTGGGCAACAGCTTGTATGGTTGCAGGATTAGAAAAAGCTCAAGTATGGATCAATAATCGCCGTGATATAAAAGGTTATTTGATTTATGAAGATGGTGGTGAAATTAAAACATGGCAAAGCGCAGATTTTTGATTTTAAATTTTCTCGCAAACAATAAGTACTTTTGAATCATCGTATAGGGTGGTGGCGAAGATGTAGGTTTCGCCACCATCTTTTATTTTGTATTGGGTGCGGAGTTCGCTGACCGAGAGGGGGAAGTTGCGGGTTGTGATGTTGGCTTTTTGGAGTGATTTGAAGAGGGTTTTAGCACTTTTTTTATCAAATGGGATTACCTCTTTGACTTGGAATTTGCGTCCAGGGAAGTCGTTGTTTAGCGTGTTAGAGGTGTAGAGATGAGAGTGTTGATGTAGTTTTTCTACACCATATTGTTGTGCTATTGTTTTGTAGAGTCCGCTCTTGAGGTGAGCGGCAAATGGCTCGTAGAGGTATGAGCCTACTTCGTGAGCATGCGATATGCCGATTTGACTTTCTGAGGGGATAGTTCCTTTTAGTATATCCGATTTATTGCCTTTGTTGTCGATGTTTACGGCATAGATTTCGGTGTCGGTTTCACACTCTTTGTTGATTAGTAGTAGCAGTTCTTTACATTCGTTGTTGACCGATATTACGTATAGTTTTTCGATGTGCGAGAGTTCGTTGATTGCTCGTGAGATGTCGAGCATAGGGGATAGTTTGACCACTATTTTGTTGGTCAGTTCAAACATCTGTGGCAACAATTCTACTACGTTAGGTTGGCAGTCGGCAATGGATACGAGTTTTTGTCCGTGGTCGCCACGACGAGCAGGATCGAGATAGATTAGAGTTGAGAGTTGAGAGTTGAGAGTTGAGAGACCCCCTCCGCCCGTTGGGCTCGTCTCCTTAAAACAGGGGGACAATATATTAAGGAATTCTTCTGCTGTGGTGTTGTGGACTGATATATTGGGATTTAGGTGTGCGAAGTTGTGTTGCGCTATGGTGCAAAGTTCAGGGTTTTGTTCTATGTAGTGGGATTGAGAGGCATATTGCGCAATGAAGTAGCAGTCGATGCCCATACCGCCTGTGAGGTCGATGTGTTGGTAGTTGTCGGAGCCTATAAATTCGCGGATAAGTTCGGCTTTATAGCGGGCTGTGAGTTCGCTTGATGATTGTTCGAGAGATAGTTGTCGAGGGAATATTAGTTCATCGCATTCAGCCCATGAGGGTACTTTTTTCGATAGTGTTTGGTAGGCAGATATTTGACTGAGAGCATATTGTAGGTCCACGCCTTCGGGTGCTTTGGTGAGTGCGAGGCGGTAGATGTCGTCGTTGCGGTGTTGTTTTATATATTCTTTAGTTTTTTGCATGATTGTAGTTTTTTTAGAAGACGATAATAACGTAATAACAAAAATTTTTATGTAATTCTGTTCTTCTGTCTTTTAAAGTTTAATATATAAACGGTATCAATCGCCAGCGCACTTGTGTGCAATATTCTGAGTAGCCTGGGAGTTCGGTTTTGAGGAGTTGTTCTTCGTCGTTGATGCGGCGTGCGATGATGGGTAGGTAGAGTAGCATGATGCCGAATGCTATGAGCGAGCCAAGCACAAGTGGCATGGCGAGATACATGAGCACAGTTGCCATATACATTGGGTGGCGCACGATGCCATATAGACCAGTTGATACAACGGTTTGATTCTCTTGTATTTCGATGGTGCGAGAGAGGTATGCGTTTTCGCGCATAACTTCTGCATATAGGGCGTAGCCTATAATAAATATTGTGGCGAAGAGGTATGAGATGTAGTTGGGTAGAGTATGCCAACCGAATTGGTAGTTAAGACCTGCGACAACGAAACCTCCGATGAATATTAGTCCCGACATAGCTACGACACCCTTTTGCGTAGAGCGTTTTTCTTTGTTGTTGAGACGTTTGGTGAGTAATTCAGGTGATTTAACGTACATTATGATACCCATAAGGAACATTGGGATGAAGAGTATTGCCATGAGTAGCCATGCGTTGCTCCAATGGAGAGTGCCTGCGGGGAGAAATATTAGTGTGCCTATGAGGGTTATGCCCATGAGGTATTTCGTTAAGGCTGATATTAGTAGTTTCATATTATGTATATGGTGTTGAGTTGATAGTACAAAGGTAGTTATTTTTCTTTGAATCACAATAAAAAGAGTTTGAAAAAAGTGTGTTTATTTTGTTTGTTGGAATTTTGAGAGTAAAGTTATCTTTCGTATATCCTTCGTATATCTTTCGTAGAGGGTAGGGTTATCCTCTGAAGAGGGTTGCTGTTGAGGTGGGTGAGGGTATAATGTTTTTTTGATATTTTTTTAGATATTATTTGTTGGGTAAATTTATTTTTGTAATTTTGTGGAGGTTATATTTATTTGTTTAGATAATTTATTTATGGCTAAAAGTTGGGATAAAATACAAATAACAAAAGAGGATGGAACAATAGTTGAGGCGCAGGCTCCGGTTATTGTGTCAGCAAGTAGAAGCACGGATATACCTGCTTTTTATGCAGATTGGTTTTTTCATAGATTGAAGGTTGGGTATTCGGCATGGACTAATCCGTTTAATGGAGTGAAAAGTTATGTGTCGTACGAAAAAACGAGATTTATAGTGTTTTGGTCGAAAAATCCGAAACCATTATTAAATTATATTGATATTTTGAAGGAAAGAGGTATAGGTTGTTATATTCAGTATACCTTAAATGATTATGTGAAAGAGGGTTTGGAGCGAGGGGTGCCTAGTGTAGATGAACGTATAGAGACATTTAAGCAATTGGTTGATAAATTAGGTAAAGGTAGTGTGATATGGCGATTTGACCCTATGATTTTGACTGATAAGATTTCGATTGATGATTTGTTGAAAAAGGTAGAGTATATAGGAGATAAGTTGTTTGGCTATACCGAAAAATTAGTTTTTAGTTTTGCGGATATAACAGAATATCGTAAAGTGAAATCAAATTTAGAGAAGAATGGTATTAATTACCATGTTTGGACTGAAGATGAAATGCTGATTTTTGCAAAAAGATTGTCTGAATTAAATAAAAAATGGGGATATGAATTAGCAACTTGTGGTGAGAAAATAGATATAGAACAATTTGGAATAAAGCATAATCATTGTGTTGATGATGATTTGATGATTAGATTAGCTCATGAAGATAGAGATTTGATGAATTATTTAGGAGTAGAGATAAAGCAGAGGGAAGTTTCTTTGTTTGGTGATGATGATATACCATCTGATGCAATAGTATTATCGGAAAGAGAGTATGCAATAAAGAAAAATAATAATAAAGATAAAGGGCAACGACAATTCTGTGGATGTATGGTTAGTAAGGATATTGGGGAATACAACACTTGTCCGCATTTGTGTGAATATTGCTATGCTAATGCAAGTAAAGAGTTAGCTGTGAAGATTTGGAAACAACATAAACATAATCCATTTTTAGAAACTATAATTGGTAAATAATTATGGCTAAATATATTGAGGAAGGGACAAACTATTCATATATTGTTAAGAGAATGAAAGACGTAAATTTTCGTTCTCTTCGTAGTGTGAGTGTTGATTTTACAAAAAGATTGCCAGAAGATCTTAGTAGTGAATTATATAAAGATATTCAACATGGAGTATGTCAATTGCAAAGTGAGCCAGAGTTGAATATGTATATTCATGCTTTAGGTATGATGCACGAGGCAAAGTTGCAACATGCGTTTGAGCATTTGTATGATAGTTTTTTTGATAACGAAAGGATAGATATTATTGATTATGGTTGCGGACAAGCAATAGGAACAATTTGTTACGCTGACTTTTTGCTTGAAAAAGGATATTCTCAAAATGTAAGAAAAGTTACACTTATAGAGCCTTCTGAATTAGCACTGAAAAGAGCAGCATTGCATGTGTCTTGTTTCTTTCCCAATGCAGAGATAGTTACTATTTTGAAAGGATTTGATGATTTAGTCGTTGATGATATTAATGTAGAAGAAGATGTACCTACGTTGCATATATTTTCTAATGTAATAGATTTAGCAGATGATTGTTTTGATTTAGAGCAATTTGTGCGATTAATAAATAATAGTTCTGTGGGTGAAAATCAATATCTTTGTATAGAACCATATTTTAATTATGATGAAGAAGATGATAAATTGCAGCGTTTTATAGAATTACTTGATGCTGAAATTTATTATAGGAAAGTTTTCGGTAAAGGTGAATTTGTTGAAGGTAGAGAATGGACTTGTAATGTTGCAATAGGTGTAAA
Source organism: Candidatus Aphodosoma sp. (assembly GCA_045126975.1). GTDB lineage: Bacteria > Bacteroidota > Bacteroidia > Bacteroidales > Paludibacteraceae > Aphodosoma. The sequence continues at coordinate 50,543 of JBGVPL010000027.1, forward strand.
TGATAAAAATTTAGTTGTATATGAAAATGATGTTAATTTATTAATGCAATATGCAGAAGAGGCAGAAGATAAAAAAGATTATAAAAAGGCATTTGAGTATTACAAATTGCTTGCTAATCAAGGAGATGCTTTTGCTCAATTTAAACTTGGAAAATTTTATTATGAAGGTAATGTAGATAAAGTATATTCGGAAATTATTGAAAAATCGAATCATTATGAAATAGGTTTTTCTTATTACAAAGGAGAAATAGAACTAATTTTTTATTATGGTGAAGCTATAAAGTGGTTTCGTAAAGCAGCAAAGCAAGGTTATGTTGAAGCATTGTATTTATTAGGTGAGTGTTATTTTGAAGGTCATGGTGTACAAAAGAATTTAAAAGAAGCTGTAAAATGGTATCGCAAGGCTATGAATCAAGGTTATGCTAAAGCTAAATGTATGCTTGGTATTTGTTATAATTATGGATATGGGGTCATTCAAAATGATATAGAAGCGGTAAAATTATATCGTGAAGCTGCAGAACAAGGTGTTATTTTAGCTCAATGGCATCTTGGTTGTTGTTATGAAATTGGAGAAGGTGTAGAAAAAAATGAAGTAGAGGCTGCTAAATGGTTTATAGAAGCGGCGAAACATGGAGATGCTGCGGCTCAATATAAAGTAGGTATTTATTATGAATATGGATTTGGTGTAGTTAAAGATAAGAAAAAAGCGTTTGAATTGTATCGTAAATCCGCAGAGCAAGGTGATTGGATAGCTCAATATAATCTTGGAATTCGTTATTATTTTGGAAGAGGAATAGATAAAGATTATTTAGAAGCTGTGAAATGGTATCGTAAAGCAGTAGAAAAAGATATATATTTGGCTCAATTTCATCTTGGTGTTTGTTATAATTTTGGTAGAGGTGTAATTAAAGATAAAAACGAAGCTATGAAATGGTATTTTGAAGCACTTAAGAGTGGATATACTATTAGCTCTAATGAATATGGATATGAATATGGTCATAATAGGTATAAGGGAGATGTAAAAATAATAAAAGAATATGTAAAGAAAGCAAATCAAGGTGATTGTTCTGCTCAATTTGAACTTGGTGTTTGTTATGAGAACGGTATTGGAGTAGTTATGGATGATGAGTGTGCTGTAGAGTGGTACCGAAAGGCTGCAGAACAAGGTTTTTCTAAAGCACAAAATAATCTTGGAATTTGTTATGAAAATGGTATAGGAGTAATTGAAGACAAAAATGAGGCTGTTAAATGGTATTATAAATCAGCACAACAAGGTTATATGATAGCCCAATATAATCTTGCCGTTTGTTATTATTGGGGTAGAGGGGTGATTGAAGATAATGAGGTTGCTATGAGGTGGTTGTATAAATCTACACAAGGTATTTTATTTGAAGATTTTTGATGTTTATAATTTAAATTTAAAGGTTGAAAATATTTTGTAATTGAAATTTGTTATAAATCGATTTGTATATTTAGAATTTATTATGAAATGTTTTTTTTTTTAGATGATAATATGGAAAAACACTTATATATAACTTTGTAATGGTTTTGATATACATCATGGAATGAATAGCTCGTATAAGAATTTTAAAGCATGGCTATGTGAAAAATATCCTTGTGTTATTGAAAAAGAGGAAGAATTATATGGTTATTGTAATGAAGAATGGTGGTCTGATTTTGAATATAAATTAGCGTTATATAGGAGAATAGCTTTTGAAAATCAACCAGATTTGGTGTTGAGTATTGAGATATATTACTGTCTGGTAAAAAATTAAAGACATTATAAAATTTTCTTTTTAGCGGACTGTAATAAATTTTTATATGTGTTTAATATATTTTTGTTATACAATAGATAATATGGATAAAAAAGAATATTACGTTAAAATGCATAATAATATAAAAATTTTAAGGACTATAGAAATTAATATTGAGGGAGATTATGTATGCCCATTGTGTTTGAAATCATATAGAGAACAAGATGTTATAAAGTTAACGGAAGAAGATGTGCCACAACGTTCTTTAGGAGGAAGAAGGATAGCTCTTACATGTAAAGAGTGTAATAATGTTTGTGGTTCAGAAATAGATGTTCATTTGTTTAATTTAATAAAAGTAAAAGAACAAAAATTTTTTTTGCCTGGAGATAAAAGAAAAATATATGTGCAAAATGGAGAAAAAAAATTAAATGCTACAATTGAAATTGGAGAAAATAGAGATATTAAATTATTAGTTGATATAACAAAAAATAATCCTAAGATTTGGAATTTTTTTTATGAGCAAGTATTAATTCCTCAAAAAGAAATTACAATTGAAGATAAAAATATAAAAAAAGATGAACGTAGAATTAATGCAGCATTATTAAAAAATGCTTATCTTTTACTTTTTGCTAAAACAGGCTATACCTTTTTACTTGATAAATATTATTCTTGTTTAAGAGAACAAATATTTAATCCTGATATATTTTATATTCCCAATGGATTATGGACTATGCAAGATTTATCAATTCCAGATGGAATATATTTGACAAAAGATAATCGTTATCGTGGTTTTTTTGTTGTATATACACTTCAGTTAAAATTATTATATCGTGTATGTGTATTAATTCCAACTCCTAATGTGCCATATTTATTAGCTGTAAAAGAATTAGAAAAGATAAATTCACAAACTAAAATTAGGGTTGTTCGTTTACCTGAATGTGATTATTTTAATGATATTAATTCTATTATGAATCTAAGAAGTTGGTGCTATGGTTGGAATATGGAATTATAAAAGTTAAATATATTAAGTTAAAGATTTGTTATTAGTAAAATAATTAGAGTTATCTTTTGATTAATAAAATTAGAATTTGTTAGTTTTATTTAGTTTGTCTTATATTACATTACATTATTTTTATCTATAGTTTGATATATTGTATTGTTTCTACTGAAACTAATAATTTTCTATGAAAAAGTTCTTGTTTTAAGTTTAAAAGGAACTTTTTGTTTATTATTGTGTTTGAGATGTTGCGCAAAAAAATAAAAAATGTGCATATTTTGAGTATTTCGAATTGGATCTGTTTTGTGTTGACTTTCAATAAAAAGTAGGTATTAAAAGTGAGTTTTTTTTTGAAAAAGGCATTGTAATTCGGATTTTTTGTGTAAATTTGCGGTTGAATAGTGTTTAATTCAATGCACAATTCATAATTTTAACCCCCTCGCCCTTTGGGGCACTCCCCCTAAGACAGGGGGAGAATATAAGAAAAGTCTAACAATATGAGTTTAAGAATTGTTGTGCTTGCTAAGCAAGTGCCTGACACACGAAATGTGGGCAAGGATGCGATGAAAGCTGATGGTACAGTGAATCGCGCGGCATTGCCTGCTATCTACAATCCAGAAGATTTGAATGCGCTCGAACAAGCGCTACGTTTGAAAGAGATACATCCGGGTTCTACGGTACATGTTTTAACTATGGGTCCATCACGTGCTGCTGAGGTGATTCGCGAAAGTATGTTCCGTGGTGCCGATGGTGGTTACCTCCTTAGTGGTCGCGAATTTGCAGGTTCTGACACATTGGCTACGTCGTATGCTCTTTCTTGTGCGTTGCGCAAATTGGGCAAAATAGATGTTGTTATTTGTGGTCGTCAAGCGATTGACGGTGATACTGCGCAAGTGGGTCCACAAGTGGCAGAGAAACTTGGTATTCCGCAAATCACATACGCTGAAGAAATTCTTGCAGTGGAAGAGGGTACTATCACTGTGAAACGTCGCCTCGAACGTGGCGTTGAGGTGGTAAAAGGTCGCCTTCCTATGTTGGTTACGGTTAATGCTTCTGCAGCTGCATGCCGTCCTCGTCACGCTAAATTGACATTGAAATATAAATTGGCTAAGACTCAATCAGAGGTTCAAGAAGCTGGAACTGATTATACTGAAGTGTTCAACAATCGTCCATACCTCAAGATTGAGGAGTGGAGCGTGAATGATATCGAACACGACCCTAAATGGTTGGGTATGAGTGGTTCGCCTACTAAGGTGAAACAAATCGAAAACGTGGTGTTCACAGCAAAAGAGAGCAAACGTCTCGAGCCAACTGATGCCGAAATCGATGGCTTGATGAAAGAACTTATTGCTAATCACACTATAGGATAATTGTTTTTTTAAGACAGAATGACATAAGAACATAATTTTGGGTCGGAGGAAATGTTTAAAGTTTAGATTACTTTTGGCATATGCCTCGCTAAAACTAATGTTTTATCTTGGCAAAAAAAATGACATATTTTTAATACATTTATAAAATATGTCTTTGTTAGTCGAGATTTTATGAAGTAAAAGCAAGACCATTATGTGAATAGGGTATATGTTTAAATATGTCATTATGTCTAAAAAATAAAAATAAAAAAAATAAACATATAAGTATTATGCAAAACGTATTTGTATATCTCGAAATAGAAGATGGTCAAGTGGCTGAGGTCAGTCTTGAACTTTTGACAAAAGGTCGCACTTTGGCTAATGAATTGGGTTGTCAGTTGGAGGCTATTGCCATCGGTTATGGTCTTGACACTGTAGGCGAGCAAGTATTTCCTTACGGCGTTGATCGTTTGACTATTGCCGAAGACCCACGATTGAAATATTACACAACTCTCCCTCACACAAGCATAGTTGTTAACCTTTTCAAAGAAGAACAACCTCAAATCGCACTTATGGGTGCTACTTCGGTTGGTCGCGACCTTGGTCCACGTGTATCGTCTTCGTTGTTTAGCGGTTTGACTGCCGACTGTACTATGCTCGAAATCGGTGAGTTCGAAGACAAGAAAAACGACAAAAAATACGATAATCTTCTTTATCAAATTCGTCCAGCGTTCGGTGGTAACATTGTGGCTACTATTGTAAACCCAGAGTGCCGTCCTCAAATGGCAACTGTGCGCGAGGGTGTGATGAAAAAACAAATTTTCGATGCTAACTATAAAGGCGAAATTCGTCGTCTTGAAGTATCGAAATATGTGAGCGATGAGGATTTCGTAGTAGAAGTTATCGAACGCCACATGGAAAAATCAAAATTGAATATCAAAGGTTCGCCTATCATCGTAGCTGGTGGTTATGGTATGGGTAGTGCCGAAGGATTCAATATCCTTTATGATTTGGCTAACGTGCTTGGTGGCGAGGTAGGTGCTTCGCGTGCTGCTGTCGATGCAGGCTTCTGCGAACACGAACGCCAAATCGGTCAAACTGGTGTTACTGTGCGCCCTAAACTCTACATCGCATGTGGTATCTCGGGTCAAATCCAACACATTGCTGGTATGCAAGATAGCTCTATCATCATTGCAATCAACAACGACCCACACGCACCTATCAACACTATTGCCGACTATGTAATCACTGGCAACGTAGAAGATGTAGTGCCAAAATTGATCAAATACTACAAAGCAAACACAAAATAAAAGTGTAGAGTATAGAGTGTAGAGTATAGAGAGCTATGTAGCACTTGATATTATACACTGAATATTCAACACTAAACACTATACACTAAACACTAATCATTACAACAATGAATTTATATAAAGAAAATCCGGCACTTAAATTCCAACTTGGTCACCCATTGATGGAAAAAATCGTTGCGCTCAAAGAGCAAAACTTTGCCGATAAAGATAAATATGATTATGCACCACAAGATTTTGAAGATGCTATCGACTCTTACGACCGTATCCTCGAAATCGTGGGCGAAATCTGTGGCGATATTATCGCTCCTAATGCTGAAAGTGTTGACCATGAGGGTCCTCAAGTAATCAACAATCGCGTGAAATATGCTCGTGGCACACAAGAAAATCATGATGCGCTTGCCAAAGCAGGTCTTTATGGTATGTCTTTGCCTCGTCAATATGGTGGTCTCAACTTCTCAATGGTGCCATACGTGATGGCAGCCGAATTGGTGAGCCAAGCCGATGCTGGTTTTGCTAATATTTGGGGTTTGCAAGACTGTGCTGAGACTATTGCCGAATTCGCTTCTGAGGAAATCAAAGCCGAGTTCCTCCCACGCGTTTGCGCTGGCGAAACTTGCTCTATGGACCTCACCGAACCTGATGCAGGTTCTGACCTTCAAGCCGTTCAACTCAAAGCTACTTTCAACGAAGAGGACCAAACTTGGTATCTCAACGGCGTGAAACGCTTTATCACTAACGGTGATGCACAAATCAAACTCGTTCTTGCTCGCTCTGAAGAGGGCACTAACGATGGTCGTGGTCTCTCTTATTTCGTTTGTGACAACAAACACGACGATCGCATCAAAGTGCGTCGTATCGAAAATAAACTTGGTATCAAAGGCTCGCCTACATGCGAACTTGTGTTCACCAATGCTCCAGCCAAATTGGTAGGTACTCGCCGTATGGGTCTTATCAAATATGTGATGTCGTTGATGAATGGCGCACGTCTTGGCGTAGGTGCTCAATCAGTTGGTCTTTCGGCTGCAGCTTACAAAGAGGCTTTGGCTTACGCAAAAGACCGTCGTCAATTCGGCAAAGCTATCATCGAATTCCCTGCTGTGTTCGAAATGGTGGCAATGATTAAAGCCAAACTCGATGCTTCTCGCGCTATTCTCTACGAATGCACACGTTTTGTGGATGTCTACAAAGCATACGAGGCAATCGAAGCTACTCGCAAACTTACTCCAGAAGAAAAAGCAGATTATAAAGAGTTTCAACGTTTGGCAGATGCATTCACTCCAATGCTCAAAATGTTCTCTTCTGAGTTCGCTAACCAAAATGCTTACGACTGTATCCAAGTGCATGGTGGTTCAGGTTTCATGAAAGACTATGCTTGCGAACGCCTCTATCGCGATGCTCGTATCCTCACTATCTACGAAGGTACATCGCAACTCCAAACCGTAGCAGCTATTCGCCACGTCACAACAGGTGGCTATCTCAAACAAATCCGCGCGTATGAGAATATGGAAATCAACCCAATCTATAATCCAATTCGCGCTCGTTTGATTGCTATGACTGAGAAATACGAGGCTATTGTCAATGCAGTAGTAGAGACTAAAAACCAAGAATATCTCGATTTCGTAGCACGTCGTTTGGTCGAAATGGCAGGTCATATCATTATGACATACCTCCTTATTATTGATGCAACACGTGATGAACAGTTCCGTACATCAGCCGAAGTATATATTAACTATGCCGAAGCTGAAGTCAACAAACATCACTCATTCATTACAAACTTCAATATCGATGATATCGAACTTTACAAAGCATAATTTTTCTGATTATTATAGATAAAATACAGACAACCGAATTGAGTTGTCTGTATTTTTTTGTACTAATATGCCACTTTGAACAAGATGCAAGTAAAAAATATTAAAAATTATTAAGTAAAGAATGAAAGGTAGCTTAAAAATTAGAAATTACTTGCAAACTGATTAAAAATTTTGTATCTTTGCAAAGATAATAATTAAAATACCTCTGATTATGAAAAAACTTTTATCCGTTTTCGTTGTTTGCTGTCTATTGGCTATGAGTTGCAATAATAACAAGCAGACTATCAATTCTAAAGATTTGCAAGGACGTTATGAAATAGATTTTTCTGAGGCTTTGGCTCAGTTTACCGATGATGAGGATAATGGATTTGCTGTAGCGTTTGCAGCTATCTTGTTGTCGCAAATGGAGTTAACTATGCAATTCGATGACGATAAGTTGATTATTGATGGTAGCGACGCTGTTAGTAGCTTGATAAACGCTTTTGCCGATGAGGACGAACGAATGCCTTATGTGATTGATTATAATATTGTAAATGATTCAGTGCTTTGTACTCGTGAAAATGCTAATGCCGAATTTCAAGAAATTGGCGTATTGCGCAAAGTGAGCGAATCGTTTGATTATTTGCAATTCGTGACAAGAAACGACGATGGTGAAGAGATAGTGTTGACTATGAGAAAAAAAATATAATGTGATTATGTATAAATTCGAAATTTGTGCTAACTCTGTAGAGAGTTGTGTGGAGGCTCAGCGAGGTGGAGCAGATAGGGTAGAGTTGTGTGCTGGTATCCCTGAAGGTGGTACTACACCATCGTATGGCGACATTATAGTGGCTCGCAAAGTATTGGATACTACTAAATTGCATGTGATTATTCGTCCGCGAGGTGGGGATTTTCTTTATTCGGATTTGGAGAAAGAGATTATGCTTGAGGATGTGCGCATGGCTCGTCAATTGGGTGTGGATGGCGTGGTGTTTGGGGCGTTGTTGCCTAATGGCGATATTGACATGGAGTTTATGCAACAGTTGATGGCTGAAAGCGAGGGAATGTCGGTGACGTTTCATCGTGCATTTGATGTGTGTCGCGACCCATTTAAGGCATTGGAGCAGATAATAGAGTTGGGTTGTGATAGGATACTCACTTCAGGGCAAATGCCTAAGGCAGAGGAGGGTGTTGACCTTTTGAAGCAATTAGTGGATAAGGCTGGAGATAGAATAATTATAATGCCAGGATGTGGAGTGAATGTCGGTAATATTTATCAAATTGCCCAAGCGACAGGGGCGAAGGAGTTTCATTTTTCGGCTCGCTCGAAACGAGAGAGTGGTATGGAGTTTCGTCGGTCGCGAGTGTCGATGGGGGGAATAGTAACGATTGATGAGTATAGTAGGGATGTAACGGATGTGGTGAAAGTTGCGGAGACGATATTACAGATTACAGATAATAGATAATAGGTTAGAGAGAGTATATATAATAACCGGAAAGTCTGGTGGAGGCCAGATTTTCCGGTTGTTTTGTTTTTATAAGAATAAAATTATATTATTCTGTTGTGATTTAATTTTCGAGTTGGTGGATGGTTTTGATGAGTTGTTCGCCGAGTCCGATTGTGTAGCCTTGTGAGCAGAATACTACGCGATTGAAGGTGTCGGCGATGATGAATATTGGTAGTATTTCGGCATTTTGTAGTTTCATTTCGCGTACGATTTGCGATTGAATTGAGCCGTCGATGTCGATACCACAATGAAGGTTTTGTAAACCCCTTCCCCCTTCGGGTACTCCCTCTAAAACAGGGGGAGAATATTTGAGAGTTGAGAGGAGGTCGCTTGAGAATGTTTTTTGTGCGGCATTGGCATTAGGAGAGAGTAGGATTACGGAGCGTCCCCATTCATTTAGTTGATCGGTTACGCTGATAATGTCGCGTAGAGCATGGTTGGTTGGCTCGTCGCCATTGCCTATAATACCGATGATGTAATAGCCACGACCTGTGGTTGAGAGAATTGAGAGTTGAGAGTTGAGAGTTGAGAGACCCCTTCCCCCTTCGGGTACTCCCCCTAAAACAGGGGGAGAATTTAATACATATGGTTGGTAGAGCGATTCGGAGTTGAATGAGCCGATTACTTGTACTTGGTCGGTGCTTTGGCGCATAACGAGTTCGGTAGTGGTGGTTTGATTTTCTTCGATAGTGAAGAAGTTCATTTCGGCTAATACACCACCATTGGCAAGGCGAGAGCCTGTTACCATGAGGTAGTTGCCACAGTCGAGGTTAGTGCCGTCTTTGAGGAGGTTGCTCCATGCTGCACCTTGTTCCATACCACTTTCGCCTTCGTCGTAGTTGAGGAGTTGGAGTTGGGCATTGTCGTCGATTTTTGATATAGAGAAGTGGTAGTAGTATTTAGGGTCGGATTGTGTTTTTGTAGGTTCGAAGGTGGCAACGAGTGTGCCTTGTGGGGTTGTGATTTGCTCTTCTGATTCAAAGTTAATATCAGTAGTAATTATTTTGTGTTTGTTACTTATTGGATCTACTAATTGTACTTTGCCTGTAACTTCGTCGATGCGGGCAGGGATGTCGAGTGATCGAGCGAGGGCAACGAAGAATATGTCGCGACTGCGAGCATCGGCAGTGCGAGCTTTCCACACACCCATAGGTTGGATTGGAGCACCGCCGAGGTTGCATTGTGGGTCAATTTTGATGTTTTTGCGCACCCAATCTACGAGTAGCATAGGGTCGTTGAGATACTTTTCACGATCTTCTTGGCTGATTTCGTTACGGAAGAAAGAGCGGTAAGGAGTTAGCATTTCGTTAGCTACGCGAGGGTTGCGGATGTAGCGTGAAATGCATGTGTATGAAGCAGGTTGGCGACTAGCAATGCTATCAAAGAATTCGAAATGATTGTTGATTACTTCAGTTGTTATGTCGCGTAGGTCTTTTGCTGAAAGGTTTAGTAAGAAGTCTGCTTTGTCTCCTATTTCGATGCCATCAATGCGTTCTAGGAATTCAAGGATTGTGGCATGGTTGCCTCGTGAGGCTACAAGAATACGGGCTATGTCGTAAGGTTCTTCGATATACTTATATTCTTGGGAATCAACATAGGTGCGGGCTTCTGTTTCGTCGAACATGGTTGCGATGTAGGCGTTGCGGATTGAGTCTTCGTAGGCAAAGCGTCGGTTGTTTTCGGCACGTTGTTCTTCTGTTACTTTTGGGAGGTTAGCCCATTCGCTTGGCGGAATGATGTCGAGTTGTTCGGTGTAGGTTTCGCCAGGAGTGCGGTTGAGAACGATATCAATTATGGAGTCTTTGCCGAAAGAGAGTTTACGGTAACCGAATTTGCCGTTGTGGGTTGCCCATACGAGCATGTCGCCATTGCCTGTGGTGAGGAATGTGGTGCCATTGGCATCGGTTGTTTTGCGTGCTACGGTGTAGAATTCGGCATAGTTGTAGAGCTTAAATTCTACTGTAGCACCTTCTATTTTGTTGCTATCTTGGTCGAGGACACGTACTTCGGCACGTGAGCAAGGGGCGTAGTTGTCGATTACGTTGATTTCGGTGAATAGTGGAGTACGTTGCATAACTTCCTCAGGACCATCGTATTTGCCAAATACTTTGGTGTGCATAAGCATTCCGCGCGATGCAGGTGCGTTGAACCAACCGAGGTTGAGTACAGGTTCGGGTTCGCAAGCACCGAGGAAGTACCATTTTCCATCGACCCATGCTTCGACCCAAGCGTGATTGTCGTCGGTATGTGCCCAGCGTGGAGTGTAAACTTGGCGTGCAGGGATGCCTACTGAGCGGAGAGCTGCAACGAGGAAAGTGGATTCTTCGCCACAACGAGCGTATGCGGTTTTGATAGATGCGAGAGGAGAGCTGGTGCGAGAGTCAGATGGGGTGTAGGTTACGTATTCGTGGCACCAGTGGTTGACTTCGAGGACTGCATCGTAGAGAGAGAGGTGCTGGATGCGAGGTTTGAGTTCGTTGTAGAATACCCAACGAGAAGAGTCGAGGTTTTCGTTATTGACGCGAACAGGGAGCACGAAGTGGCGGAATTCGCGGTCGGGGATGATTTTTCCCCAAGGCATTTCGGCGCGTGCTTGAAGGGATGTTTGTACGTTTTTCAAGAAGAAATCGCCGTCGTAGCATGCTATATCGCCGAGAGGCATATAGGCGTAGAGGAACGTGAGAGCGTCGCGCTCGTCGTTGGTAAGTCGTTGATTGAAAATAGAGTAGAGCTTGTCGTTGTTGAGAGAGGCACGACGAGAGTTGAAGTCGTTGCGGACTTCGTTAGAGAGATTTGGGTTGCCGCAAGAGGCAAAAGCCATAGAGATGATGAGGGCAGTGGCGAGGTGGATAATAGATTTCATAATTTTAAGGTTATTCTTAAGTTTTGTTATGTCTGCAAAGTTATGAATTTTTATTGTTATAGCAAAATTTTATAGTGTTGTATATGTGAAAAAAAAATATTAAATTTGCAAGATTGTATGTTGAATGTAAAAAAATATATATAATGATGTTATACAAAAGATTAAGTGTTGTATTTGTTTCTTGTTTTTTGTTTGTAAATTTCTTATTTGCACAGTCGAAAGTGAATAATTTGGCAGATGCTATGGCTACGCCAGAGGTGGAGAATATTGCGTTTTCGTTTGCGCAGTTTACGGATGTGCATATTTCGCAGTCGAATGAGAATAATACTTTGGACTTGCAGAGGGCTGTGGAAGATGTTAATACACAAGAGCATATAGCGTTTGTGATTGTGTCGGGGGATATTGCTGAGACAGGGGATTATGCGTCGCTTGTGGCGGCAAAGTGTGAGTTGGATAAGTTGAATTGTCCGTATTATATTGTGCCTGGCAATCATGACACGAAGTGGAGTGAGTCGGGAGCTACGGATTTTAAGCGTATATTTGGAGATAATAGATTCCGTTTGCAATTCAATGGATTTTTGTTTTTGGGAATAAATACAGGTCCGATTATTAAGATGGGCGATGGACACGTGTCGCCACAAGATGTGGCGTGGGTAGAGCGTCAGTTGAAGAATGTGGGTAAGCGTATGCCAGTGTTTATTGTAACGCATTATCCATTGAAAGCTGGGGATGTGGATAACTGGTGGAAGTTGACGGATGTTGTGCGTAAATATAATACGCAGGCACTTCTTGGAGGACATTATCATACAAATATGATGCATAGTTATGATGGCATACCGGGTGTGTTGTGTCGTTCTACATTGAGGGCAAAAGAAGAGGTAGGAGGATATACGGTGTATGACATGACGGAAGATAGTCTTTTTGTGAGCGAGAAAATTATTGGTAGAGAGCAAGAGCGTTGGACTGCGTTGCCTATTGAGCAGAAAATATATGTGGAGGGTAATGAAAAAGAGTTTCCACGTGCAGATTATTCGGTTAATACTCAGTATAAGAATGTGAAAGATGTGTGGGTGAGAGAGATAGGGTATGGTATTTATGGTACGCCAGCGGTGGATGAAGAGAATATGTATTTTGGAGATGATAAGGGTACGTTCCATTGTTATTCGTTGAAAAAAGGGAAAGAGGTGTGGACTTATCAAACAGGTGAGCGTATTGCCTCTACGCCTATGATTGCAGAAGGGAAAGTGGTGTTTGGGTCATGCGATAAGAGTGTTTATTGTCTTGATATTAAGACAGGTAAGATGTTGTGGCGTGTGCGTACAGGTAATGCGGTGATGGGTTCGCCTATGATAAAGGATGGTGTAGTGTATGTCGGTGCGAGCGATGGACGATTCAGAGCATTGAGATTGGCAGATGGCGAATTGGTGTGGGAGTTTGATGGGTTGAAAAATTATCAAGAGTCGCGCCCTGTGATAGCAGATGGTAAAGTGATTTTTGGAGCGTGGGATAGTTATTTGTATGCGTTGAATGTGGCAGATGGTACGTTGGCTTGGAAATGGAATAATGGCGGTACTCGTCCGCATTTTTCGCCAGCGGCAGTATGGCCTGTAGTGGCTGATGGTAAGGTGTTTATCACTGCGCCAGATAGATATATGACGGCGGTGAATGTAGCAGATGGTACTACCGCTTGGCGCACAAAAGAGCATAAAGTGAGAGAGACAGTTGGATTGTCGGAGGACAATAAAATTGTATTTTCGCGTTGTATGAATGATAGCGTGTTGGCAGTGTCGGCGCAGGATTGTCAATTGTTGTGGAAAGTGGATGCAAAATTTGGTTATGACCATAATCCGTCGATGTTGATAGAGCGTAACGGCGAGATAGTGTTTGCTACTAAGAATGGAGAAATCAATTGTTTACGTTCGTCGGACGGAGCATTGTTGTGGAAACACAAGATAGGTAATTCGATAATAAATACTATGGTGCCAGTGGGCGAGAGAGATTGGGTGTTGACTACGACAGATGGCGTTGTGGCGAGAATTACTATAAAATAAGGAGCAGGGAATAGGTAATAAGGAACAAGGAATAAGTATATATATGAGAAATAAGATTAGTATATT
>JBGVPL010000028.1:0-88169 GCA_045126975.1 Candidatus Aphodosoma sp.
AATAACTAGTAACTAAAAAAGATATTTAGGTGGTTATAGCAGTGGGGTTCCACCTCTTCCCATTCCGAACAGAGAAGTTAAGCCCACTCGCGCCGATGGTACTGCGTTGCATCGTGGGAGAGTAGGTCGCCGCCGTTTTTAAGTAGAGACGCAATAATTTGCGTCTCTATTTTTTTATATATGCCCTGAAGATTGGTTTTAGGGGTTTTATTTGTTTTTTGTAAAATATTTTGTAACTTTGTAGTGTAAATTTATATTTTGAAAATGGCACGAGATTTAACTATTTCTGTAAGCAAAGCTATTTGTATTATATTGATGGTTGTTGGGCATTCTGGTTCTCCTGAATGTTTGAGTAACTTTATATATTTATTTCACATGCCATGTTTCTTTTTTTGTTCTGGATTTTTGTTTAAGGAAAAGTATTTTTCTGAGTCGAAGCGATATATTTTTAATAAGGTAAAAGGTTTGTGGTGGCCATTTGTGAAGTGGAGTTTTATATTTTTGTTTCTGCATAATTTATTTGCGAAGATACATATATATGATACAATGTTAGATGGGGGGGATATTATGAAGAATATTTTACCGATTTTAATTATGGTTGATTCTGAGCAGTTGTTGGGTGGTTTTTGGTTTTTGAAGCAATTATTATATGCGTCTATTATATCTTATTTTTCGTTGAGAACTATTGTTCGTTGTAATTTAAGTCAGAATATATTTTTGCCGTTACTTATATTGTTATATTTGTTGTTGGCATTTGTTTTTAGTGTTACTTCTATACGTATTCCAACGATTTCGAGCACAACTATGTTGTCTTTGGCTTATTTTGTTTTTGGGTATTGTTATAGGAAATATGGCTTTGTGAAAGATAATTGGATTTTAGGTTTGGTGGCTATTGTTTTATTGGTTATTATATCTTTCTTTTTTGCGGGTTCGATGTTTGTAGAAGGAATAGATATTTTTGTTTATTTTGTGGTTTCGTTGATTGGGTGTTTTGGTCTTTTGAATTTAGTAAGTGTGATTAAGTGGAAATTTTTGGTTGATGTTTTTGATTATATAGGTGGGAAGACATTGTATGTTTTAGTATTTCATTTTTTGTCATTTAAGTTGGTTACATTATTTTTGATTTATTATTATGGGTTATCAATAGATAGTTTGTCCGTGTTTCCTGTATTGAATATAGAAGGTTATTGGGTGTTGTATTCAGTTATTGGGGTAGTTTTTCCTTTGATTATTTGGGAGATGGTTGAAAAAGTAAAAAAACAGGTAAAAATTTTTTGTAATATCAAATAAAATTCGTAACTTTGCAGTCTAAACTTGAGATTGGTCCTATAGCTCAGTTGGTTAGTAGCACCTGACTCATAATCAGGGGGTCCTTGGTTCAAGCCCAAGTGGGACCACAACACAAACGGATGTCCGACGATTAGGTTGGCATCCGTTTTATTATTGTCCCCCTGTTTTAGGGGGACGAGCGAAGCGGAGGGGGTAATGACTATTGACTATTGACTATCGACTATAGACATTATAATATCATGATTAAAGTAATAATTTTCGATTTTGGAGGTGTGCTTATCAACCTCAATCGGCAAGCAGCAGTAGATAAATTGGTGGAATTAGGCGTACATGATGCCGATAGTTTGCTTAATAACTATGTGCAATCAGGCTTGTTTCTCGACCTTGAGAGCGGAGCAGTAACACCTGATGAATTCCGTAGTAAATTGCGTGCTGACTATCGTTTACAGCATATCACCGATGCGCAAATTGATGAAGCCTTTCTTGCTTTTCTGCTTGATGTGCCAGAGCACAAATTGCAGCTATTGCGACATCTTAAATCATCAGCTCGTAATGCTGATGGCGAACCAGTGCGAATAGTGATGCTTAGTAACACCAATGCAATTCATTTTCCGTATTGTATTAAAAAGCATTTTGAGTATGATGGTTATACGATGGACGATTATTTTCATGTGTTGTATCTTTCGTATGAAATGCGAGCATCGAAGCCCGATGATGAGATATTTTTAAAATTGCTTGAAGCGGAAAAAGTTAAACCCGAAGAATGTTTCTTTTTGGATGATGGACCACGTAATATCGAAACAGCTAAACGTTTAGGATTTCAAACGCATTTAGTTGAATCAAGCGATGATTTGTATCAAATAATTGAAAATCACGGAATAAATTATTAATATTTTGGTTAAATGCGCTAAAAAATAGGAGATAAAATTGGTTTTTTATCTCCTATTTTTGTTTTAAATAATTATGAATTAGTTTGTTACTTGGTGTTTTTTGTTAAAAGATAAAATACTTTTAATATTTTGTCTATTTGAATAAAAAATATTAAATTTGCATTATGAATTATTATATTCGGTGAATTATGCAGTTTTGGATTATAAATATTATTTGTGGATTCCTTGTAAGTGCAATTTTGTCAGGTATTTTGATACCGCAGATTTTGCTCATAGCATTTCGTAAAAAACTTTTTGATGAGCCAGGTGAGCGCAAAATACATCATATCCCTGTGCCTCGTCTTGGCGGATTAGCTTTTACGCCAGTTATATTTTTTACAATGGCATTGATGCTTGCTACGAATCAATATCTTGGTAATCCTGAGGTATTGCGTGAGTTTGCACGCAATGTCAACGTGTTGTCGATGTCGTTGTGTTCGCTTACAGCGTTGTATCTTGTTGGTATTGCCGACGATTTGATAGGTGTGCGTTATCGTGCTAAATTCGTTGTTCAAATTATATGTGGTTTGTTCTTTGTTGGTGCAGGTATATGGGTTCGTAGTTTTTATGGTTTTTCTGGTTTGTATGACTTGAATGTTTGGTTTGGAGGTGCTTTGGCTATACTGTTGGTGGTGTTTATTATCAATGCAATCAATCTTATTGATGGTATTGATGGTTTGGCGTCAGGTCTTAGTGCTGTAGCTTGTTTTTATTATGGTATTATATTTTTAGGGCTAAAATTGTATACTTTTGCTATTATTGCTTTTGTTACATTGGGTGTTATTGTTCCTTTTTTCTATTACAATGTCTTTGGTAGAGCCGAGAAGCAACAAAAAATTTTTATGGGCGATACTGGATCGTTGACAATAGGTATTATACTTAGTTTGTTGAGTATTAAACTTACAACAATACCTATTGGTGGTATTAGTTGGGATTATAACCCATTGGTAGTGGCGTTTGCTCCGTTGATGATACCATGTCTTGATGTAATTCGAGTTTTCTTTCATCGTATTCGTAATGGTAAAGATCCATTCCTTCCTGACAATAATCACATTCACCATAAACTCCTTGCTATTGGGTTGAAACCAAGAGTGGCAATGGTTATTATTGTTCTTTCTTCGCTTACATTATCATTGGCAAATCTTTTTGTATCGCAATATATTGATATACACATATTATTGATTCTTAACTTTGTTTTTTATGGCGGAGTTAACGTGTATCTTACACGAAGAATAAAAAGTAAAAATGTGTGAATATAAATTGTTGTATTTTTTTGTGAATATAAATTATCGTAAATTAGACATAAATAAAATATAAGTTGATGAAAAAATTAATGAATAATTAATGATAATTTGCGTTTAAAAAAGAAAATATTAAGTAAAAAACAAAATATGGAATTAAAAGACGTTAAAATTGCCGTAATAGGCTTAGGTTATGTAGGTTTGCCATTAGCGCGTCTTTTTTCAACTAAATATAAAACAGTAGGTTTCGATCTGAATCCTAATCGTGTAGCGACACTTATGGCAGGTCACGATGCTACACTTGAAGTGAGTGATGAGTTGTTACAAGCTGCTATCAACAACTATGGTCTTATTTGTACAGCAGATATCGAACAAATTCGCGACTGCAACTTCTATGTAGTAGCTGTGCCTACACCTATTGATGAAAATCATAATCCAGATCTTAATCCACTTTATCAAGCTTCAGAAACGGTAGGTAAAGTCATCTCTCGTGGCGATATCGTAGTTTATGAGTCAACAGTATATCCAGGTGTAACAGAAGACGAATGTATCCCTGTTGTTGAACGCATGTCAGGTTTTAAATTCAATGTTGATTTCTATGCAGGTTACTCTCCTGAACGTATCAATCCAGGTGATAAAGTGCATACTGTAGAAAAAATCAAGAAAGTTACATCTGGTTCTACTCCTGAAATCGGTAAATTAGTAGATTCTGTTTATGCGTCAGTAATCTTGGGTGGTACACACCTCGCGCCAACTATCAAAGTAGCCGAAGCGTCGAAAGTTATCGAAAATTCACAACGTGATATTAATATCGCCTTCGTCAATGAGTTGTCAAAAATATTCACATCACTTGGTATTGATACATACGATGTGCTTGAAGCGGCAGGTACTAAGTGGAACTTCATTAATATGCGACCAGGACTTGTAGGTGGTCACTGTATCGGTGTTGACCCATATTATCTTGCACAGTGCGGACAACGCCATGGCTACTATCCTGAGATTATCTTAGCTGGGCGTCGTATGAACGATGGTATGGGAGAGTATGTGGCCGACCGTGTGGTGAAACTCATGTTGAAAAAAGGTATTTCAGTGCTTAATTCGCATGTACTTTTGTTAGGTTTTACGTTTAAAGAAAACTGTCCCGATGTTCGTAATACAAAAGTAATTGATATTGTACATCATCTCGAGCAATATAATGTAAAAGTAACCATATTTGATCCGTGGGCAAATCTCGATGTAGCGCGTAGCGAATATGGAGTAGAGGTAGTTAATGAATTGTCACGAAACGACTACGATGCAGCAATACTTGCAGTAGCGCATAACGAATTTAAGGAATTAGACCTCCTATCTTGTCTCAATTCTCATCACGTCATTTTCGATGTCAAAGGCATCCTCCCACGCGAGATTATTGATGGAAGACTTTAATTTAGGGAATAGGGAACAAGGAATAAGGAATAGTGGTAGGGACGTTCGGTTCGAGCGTCCGTAAAAACATTCGTTGGAGAAAAAAACAACGCCGAAGGTTTGTCTTTTGAGTCGAGATTTTGCATTTGAGTTACAATTACGAAAATAGGCTACACCTCAACATGACTCAAATAAATTTAGTTCTGTTTTCGGTTTGCACTATTATTGCGAAGCAAAAGCAAGACCATTATGTCAAGAAAAGCGAAAATTTTCTTGTCTATTTGAAAAAATAGAAACAAAACCATAAAAATTCTATTGTATTTGAAAAAAATAGTATTCTTATGTCATTCTGTCTAAAAAAATAACGAGCAAAGCGAGTAAAAACTTCTGTGAGTAGATGAAAATTTTCTATTTTGTGCAGTTTAGGGTAGTGTAAATTTTCTATTTTGTGCAGTTTGAGAGTAAAAAACTTTCCATTTTGTGCAGTTTATCGGAAAAATATCGTATATTTGCACTCAAAAAAGAAGAAAAACAGTAAAATTTGGTAATAAAATGCACTAAAAACATGGATTTACAAAAGATATTATTCAATCAGCGTGCCGAAATAGCGGCGCTTGACATCTCCAAATTGTGCACTCGGGTTGAAGAACGGCAGATAGATTTAGGCAGTAAATTAGCACAGATAGTCATAGGTGTTCGTCGGAGTGGTAAGTCTACATTGTGTCAGAAAGTATTGTTGCAGAGCAAAGTGCAATTTGCTTATGTCAATTTTGATGACGAAAATCTTGTTGATATTAAGAAAAGTGATTTAGATGCATTGTTAGAGAATCTTTATCGAGTTTATGGTGAGTTTACGCATCTATTTTTAGATGAGATACAAAATATAGAGGGGTGGCATCTGTTCGTCAATCGGTTGTTGCGTTTAGGCATACGATTAATTATCACAGGTAGTAATGCCAATTTATTAAGTGGCGAGTTGGCAACGCATCTCACAGGGCGTTACAATCAAATAGAATTATATCCATTTTCATTTTTAGAGTATTGTACAATAAATAATATTAAAGTGGTAGGTAAATCCACTAAAGATGAAGCGTTACGATTGCGTGCATTAGATCAGTATTTGTTTAATGGGGGATTTCCAGAGATAATAGGTTTGGATAATAGTCGTAAGTACACATTGTCGTTGCTCAATGCCATAATTAACAAAGACATTTGCCAACGCTATAAAGTGCGACATAAGCAGACATTGTCAGACATAGCCAACGGTTTGCTTGATTTGTTTTGTCAAGAAGTATCTTATGCGCAGATAGCTAAGGCATATCAGTTGAATTCGATACATACGGCAAAAAACTATTTTTCATATTTGGTGAATGCTTATCTGTTGTGTGCAATACCGAAATATACGTTTAAGTCTCGCGAGCGACAACAGATGCGTAAGAGTTATGCTATCGACCCTGCGTTTATCACTAATCACGAAGTAGTGTTGCAGCCTGACAATTATGGATGGCGATTAGAGAATGTCGTAGTCATTGAGCTTTTTCGTAGAATAGATAGGTCTTATCAGCAACTTTTTTATTTGCGACAAAACAAATTCTACGAAGTCGATTTCGTAGTAGTAGAGCAGAGCAAGATTAAGGAGTTAATACAAGTCACCTACGATTTCACATCACCTACTACTAAGTTGTATAATCGCGAAGTAGGAGGTTTAGTTAAAGGAGCCAAGCAGACTGGTTGTAGTCAATTAACCTTAATAATGATGAATGGTGAATCGCGCATTATTGAAGTCGAAGGCTACACTATCAAATGCATTCGAGCAATAGATTGGTTGTTGAATAGAGAGTAACTAACTACTAACTAAAATAAAAGGTGTCTCAAACCCTATCCGAAAACAATAAACGTATAGCGAAGAATACAATGGTATTGTATGTTCGTATGTTTGTGATGATGCTGATAAGTTTCTTCACAACGCGGATTATGCTTAATGCTTTGGGTGTTGATGATTATGGTATCAATAATGTGGTTGGTGGTTTGGTATCCATGTTTTCTTTATTATCAAGTTCTTTAACATCTGCATCAAGTAGATTTATTACGTTTGCACTTGGTAAGGGCGATTTAGATTATCAAAAACGAGTTTTTGCTACAGCAGTTAATATTCATATTGTTTTAGCCATAGTTGTAGTTATTGCAATTGAAACAGTTGGAGTTTGGTTTCTTAATAATCGACTTAATATACCATCGGAGCGACTTTATGCTGCTAATTGGGTGTTGCACTGTTCAGTAATATCATTTGTATTAGGACTATTTTCTGTGCCGTATAATTCTTCTATCTATGCGCATGAGCGTATGTCTGCTTTTGCTTGGTTTACTATTTATGATGCTGTGGTTAAGTTGATAGTTGTGGTATCAATATACTATTATGGTGGAGATAAACTTATTTTATTGGCTGTTATATCTCTAATTCCAAGTGTAATAAAACAATTTATTTTTTGGATTTATTGTAAACGAAACTTTTCAGAATGTGAATATAATTTTCAACTGGATAGAGGGTTGTTTAAAGAAATGTTTTCCTTTTCAGTATGGAATTTTATTGGATGTACAGCGGGGCTATTGAAAGACCAAGGGGTTAATATTCTTATCAATATATTTACCTCTCCCGTAATAAATGCAGCGCGTGGTATAGCGATGCAAGTTAATGGGATTATCTCTCAGTTTTCGGGTAACTTTATGGGAGCTCTAATGCCTCAAATTACCAAATATTATGCATCTGGAGAGTTAAACGAGATGCACAAATTGATGTTTCGAGGTACTCGGTTTTCGTATTATATCTTTATGTTTATTGCCATACCAGTATTTTTTGAAATTGAGACTGTTTTGCGAATTTGGTTAGGTCAAGTTCCCGAACATACGGTGTTATTTACGCGATTGGCGCTGTTACTTAGTTTGTTAGAGATGTTGTCTTCGGTGTTGATTACAGCACAAAATGCCACAGGTCGTATTCGTAATTATCAGTTGGTAGTGGGAGGTTTGTTGTTGCTCAATTTTCCGCTTTCATACTTAATGCTCTATTTAGGATTTATGCCCGAAATAACGCTTGTTGTTGCTATATTTGTAGGAGTTATATGTCTTATTGCTCGTCTATGTTTTTTGCGTCATACAATTAAATTGCCTGTGCGTGATTATATTTTGTATGTTATTTTCAATACTATTGTAGTTACGCTTTTGTCGGCTATTCTGCCTGCCATTTGTTATTGTTTTATTGAGCAGTATGTTATTCGTTTCTTTGTAGTTTGTGTATCGTCAGTAGTTATGTCAGGTATGGTTGTCTATTTTGTGGGATGTAATAAGTTCGAACGAAATATGGTACGAAGTTATGTTATTAAATTTAAAAACAAGATATTGGGTTGATGATTGATATAAAAGATAAATCTCAGTGTTGTGGGTGTGAGGCATGCGTTCAGCGATGTCCGAAGCGTTGTATTTCGTTAGTCGAAGATGCCGAGGGCTTTCTTTATCCGCGGGTAGATACTGCTGTTTGTGTCGATTGTGGTTTGTGTGAGAAGGTTTGTCCTGTTCTCAATCAATCTGCCGAGCGTGAGCCACAAGCTGTCTATGCTGCTATCAATCCCGACGCAGATGTTCGACAAAAGAGTTCATCTGGTGGAGTATTTTCTATGTTAGCTGATGCTGTGTTGAGTCATGGAGGGGTAGTATTTGGTGTTTGTTGGAACGATGATTGGCAATTGGTGTTCGATTATACCGAGAGCAAAGATGATTTATCTCGTTTTCGAGGTTCTAAATATTTACAAGCGCATGTTGGTGATGCTTATATTCGTGTTGAGCAGTTTTTGAAATTAGGCCGGCAAGTTCTTTTTATTGGCACGCCATGCCAAATAGCAGCATTAAAAAGATATTTAAAGAAAGATTATGACAATCTTTTGGCGGTTGATGTTATCTGTCATGGGGCGCCATCGCCAGGTGTATTTCGTACTTACCTTACAGAAGAGATTTCACGAATCGCCGTAGACGAAAAAAATACAGTTTCATCTTTGTCTAATCATTTTGTCGCTGAGCGGAATATGCTCAATACAATGGATTGGCGTATTGAGAATATTCAGTTCAGAGATAAGCGATTAGGTTGGAAAAAATACAGTTTCACTCTCTGTCTCACCAAGGCATTAGCCGCAGGTGAGCAAAATTCA
This sequence comes from Candidatus Aphodosoma sp., assembly GCA_045126975.1. GTDB lineage: Bacteria > Bacteroidota > Bacteroidia > Bacteroidales > Paludibacteraceae > Aphodosoma. Next base: position 9,064 of record JBGVPL010000028.1, read on the forward strand.
GTTTCACTCTCTTATTCGCTTAATGAGAACATATTTATGCGAGGGTTTTTGCGTGATTTCTATTTGCGTCCATCGTGCTATTCTTGTCCAGCCAAGTCTGGTAAGAGTGGTAGCGATATCACATTAGGCGATTTTTGGGGTATTAATGAGCTTAAGCCAGAGATTGATGACGATAGAGGAGTATCGGCTGTAACTATAAATTCTGATAAAGGAGCATTATGGTTTGATAAATTTTCATTGCAACGATATGAGATGAGTTATGGCGATTTGTGTTGTTATAATCCAGCACTTGTTCGTTCAGTAGTATCTCCACCACAACGTGCAAAGTTTTTTAAGCAATATGGAAAACAATCTTTTTTCTTGCTTGTTGATAAGTTGTGTGTAGAGCCTTTTTGGATGTTGTATTACAAAAAGGTTAGGTGGCATTTACGTCGAGTTTATAAATTGATTTTTAAATAAAATTTTATGCGAATAGGGGTATATACACATCCGTTACATTTGAATTATGGGGGTATTTTGCAAGCGTATGCTCTGCAGCGAGTGTTGCAAGATATGGGGCATGATGCGGTTTATATTGAGTGGATGCCGTATAATTATCGTTTGGCTTCATTAAAAATATATTTATGGCGTTTTTTATTAAAAATATTTCGGAATAGGGCGGTTATAGTTTTTTTAGAAATAAAAAGGAATAGATTTTATAATAAAATTAGTAAATTCGCTAAAAATAATATTGTTATATTGCCTATTGGTGATTTGCAAGAGCAAGATATTGATACGTTGATTGTGGGTAGTGACCAGATTTGGCGACCATTATATATATCAAATATTGAAGATGCTTATTTAGGGTTTGCAAAGGATTGGGATGTTCGCCGTATTGCTTACGCAGCGTCGTTTGGTGTTGCCGATTGGAGCGAATATAGTGAGGCCCAGACACAAGTTTGTAGTGAGTTGATAAAAAATTTTGATGCAATTTCAGTTCGTGAGGATTCGGGTGTTGACCTTTGTCGCAATTATTTAGGTGTAGATGCAAAGCATGTTTTAGACCCTACAATGTTGGTTGACGTTAAGCATTATATGTGTCATATTAACAATTGTAAAAAGCAATATCCAAAATGTATGTGTTTGGCTTATATTCTTGATGAAGCAGATGATAAGTTGGCAGTGTTGAATAGCGTAGCGAAATATCAAGGTTATAATATTTGTCAATGGAAAAATATTGACGTTCCAAACATAAAAAATCCGACAGTAGAAGAGTGGTTGAAAGGTTTTCATGATGCAGAGTTTGTTTTTACTGATTCTTTTCACGGATGTGTATTTTCAATTATATTTAATAAACCGTTCATCGCTTTTGGTAATGAAGGACGAGGTATGGCTCGTTTCGAATCATTGTTGCGACAATTTGGGTTGGAGCAGTTTTTTATTAAATCGAAAGACCAATTTTCCGAAAAGATGGTTGATGATGTTATATCTCTTTTCAAAACAGACACAATTCAAAATAGATTGAATCAGTTGCGACAAGAGTCGTATGAGTTTTTGAAGAGTGCGTTGGATGGTATAAGATAGTTTTTGGATTAGGGACTCGAACCCCCACGTCTTTCGACTTTTTATAAGTGAGTGTAGTTGAAAATCTGTGTCATACGTAGAGCGTTTCTTGCATAGCAAGAGAGCAAATTTAAAATATAAATTAATGTTTTGTGATGTCTCTAGGTTCTGTGTGAGATATTCGTTACTATTGTTTGTCAACTATAGAAACTTGTCTTTCTGTTTAAAAAACATTGTGCATTGAGCTTGTTGAATGGCAAAAGTGAATAAATCAAATTTTAATTTTTATGAAAAGAGAATCAAATATAGAATTATGTAGAATAGCATCAATTATTTGTGTGTTGTTAGTACATTCGGGATTTCTTTATTTTGGATGGCCTAATATATTAGCCGATACATCGTGGGGATTGATATTGCTTGAAAGTTTTACAATAATTGGAGTTAATGTCTTTGTTTTTATTAGTGGTTGGTTTTCTATTAAATTGAAACATAAGACAATATTTAACCTTATTTTCTTTTGCTTTTTTTATTTTGTGCTTTTGTCGGCAATAAATTATTTTAGTGGAAAAGGATTTATTTTGAGGACAATCTTTTTTGTGTCAAATTCTAATTGGTTTATCGTTGATTATTTGGGATTGGTTTTAGTTTCTCCTATATTGAATAAATTTATTGAAAATACGGATAAAAGGACTTTTGTTTATTTATTGTTAATGTTGTTCGGGTACTCTTTTTGGTTTGGATTTATGCCTATACCAGGAGCCACTAATTTAGGTGAGTTTTCGAGAGGGTATTCAATAATGTCGTTTTGTTTGATTTATTTTTGGCGCGCTATTTTAATTTGTATGGTGCACCTAAATGGCTTGTAAATAATGGTTTTATTATTTATGTGTTGTTGTCAATGATTTTAGCTATTGGGTTTTGTATTGCTTTGAGGTTTAGTATAGAAACATTAATGTCAATTTGGTATAATTATAATAATCCGTTGATTATTTTATCTGCAGTGGCATTTTTCTTTGGTTTTAATAAGATAAATATGCCCAAATTAAAATTTGTAAATCACGTGGCAAAATCTTGTTTGGGTGTATTGTTATTTCATAATTCTTATTTTGCTTTTAGAAGTGTAGAATACTTTTTAAGAGGTTATTACAATAATATTTATGATAAATATTCAGGTTTATTACTTATTATTTTGTGGGTAATTGGTATATTGGCAACTTTTGTTGTAGCTGTTATAATAGATCAGATTAGATTATTGTTATCTAATAGAATTATTTTTGCTATTGAAAATAATAAAAAACAACAAAATTTTTAATTCTTAATTTTCATTGAAATGTTGGTTTCCGTAATAGTACCAGTATATAAAGCTGAAAAGTGGCTTCATCGTTGTGTTGATAGCATATTAGTGCAGACGATGAAGGATTTTGAGTTGTTGTTGATTGATGATGGTTCACCAGATAGGTCGGGTGAGATATGCGATGAGTATGCAGCGAAAGATTCGCGAGTGCGAGTATTTCATAAAGAGAATGGAGGGGTTAGTTCGGCGCGTAATTTAGGATTGGATAATGCACAAGGGGAATGGATTTCGTTTGTTGATGCAGATGATTGGGTTGGATGTGATTATATTAAAGAAATTTATGATAAGAGAGATGGAGATGCTTTATTGATACAGGGTATAAATCATATAAAAAATGATGGTACTTCTGAAGTTGATAATTTTGAAGAATGTATTTATGAAGGAGAAAGATTGTCTGAATTTTTTGATATACCGTTGTATGGGTTTATTGCTTCAAAATTATTTAAGAGAGATATTATTGTAAATAATAAAATTAGATTTAAAGAGAAGATACATTTTCATGAAGATAATATTTTTATGTTGGAGTATCTTGCTGTGGTTAGGCGAGTAAAATTTGTATCAGGGGCAAATTATTTTTATAAATATGAAACAAGTTCTTTAAGTTTTTCATATCATTCATCAGATGAGACTTATTTATATTATTGGTGGTTTAAAAAAATAATTTTGCATTTTAATGATAATTTTGATGTTTTGTCTCATAATTATTTAAATTATTCGGTTGCATCTATTTATATGCATGTTTTTATAAGTATGTATAAAAACAAAGTTGAATATAAAGAGCGAGTGAGAATTTTTAAAAAATATCGCACAAAGAAAAATTTGCAATATATATCAAAATATTTGCGGATTAATAATAAAAAGCCAATTTCGGTATTGTTGTTTTTGTATAGTTGGATATTGTTTGATTTTTATAGTGTTATTAAATCAAGTCTAAGAAGTAAAATATGATTTCAGTAGTAATGCCGGCATACAATGTCGAAAAATATATCTCGAAGGCAATAGATAGTGTTATAGCACAAAGTTATACAGATTGGGAATTGATTATTGTAGATGATTGTTCGACAGATAATACAGTTTCTATTATAGAGTCATATGTGGAAAAATATTCAAATATACGATTGATAAAGAGAGAAATAAATTCTGGAGGATGTCGATTGCCTAGATTTGATGGAATATTGGCAGCAAAAGGAGAATTTGTTTGTCCTATTGATTCAGATGATTTTATTGGAGGTGATTATTTACAAAAATGTATATTAAGACAAAAAGAGACTCAGGCTGATATAGTTCTAGGACGTATGGTTTTTTGTGATGAACAAGGTAGTTTATTGAAAAATAGGAGTATTCCAATTGTAAACTATAATATGAATATTGTGCTTTCGGGGTATGAAATATGTAAAAAAACAATTGGTGCTTGGGAGATTGCAATGGCAGGATTGTTGGGAAGAACGGATTTATATAAAAAATATATAAGAAAGTTTTATACTTCGAATTGTAATTTTGCAGTTGTAGATGAAGTTGATCATCGCAGATTTTTGTATACAGCAGATAAAGTTGCAATGGTGGATGCACATTATTTTTATAGGCAACAACCTAATAGTTTATTACATAAGGTTACACCTAAATATTATTTTTCAATTGAAGCATCAAAATTGTTGTATTGTTGGGTATTGGATAATTATAAAAATGAAGATGCTATAATACACGAAGTAGGTAATGAATATGTAGGTCGTTTATATCGTTTGTATTGTGTTTATTTTACTAATAAAAGCGAATATTCAAAGGATGAAAAGAAAAAAATTAAAAATATTTTAAATAGTTCTTTTTGTTTTATTAAGCAAAATAAAATTATTCCCACAGAAAAGAAATATATTTATTTTTCTAAGTCTAAAATAATTATGATTATATTTGCTTTTTTATCTAATTTGTATGGAAAATTTAGACAAAAAATATAAAGTTTCTGTTATTGTTCCTATTTATGGTGTTGAGCAATATATAGAGAAATGTGCAAGATCATTATTTGAACAAACGTTAGATTCTGTTGAATTTATTTTTGTTAATGATTGTACCAAGGATAGGAGTATTGAAATATTAGAACGAGTTATTGAGGATTATTCTAATAGAAAAAGTGATATTTGTATAATTCATAATAGTGAGAATAAAAAGTTGGCAGCGACGAGAGATGTTGGTTTAAAATTGGCAAAGGGAGAGTATGTGTTAAATTGTGATAGTGATGATTGGGTGGAGAGGAATATGTTAGAAGTAATGTATAATAAAGCGATAGAGTGTGATGCTGATATTGTTTGTTGTGAAGGTTTTAAGGTGGGAATTAATGGAAAAGAATTAATGAAGTATGATTATGATGAAGAGGTAGGTGGTGATAAATTAAGGCAGTTATATCTTTATGATCATTATACTGCAATTTGGAATAAATTAATAAAAAGATCATTATTTATAGATAATAATATTTGGCATTATGATGGGGTTAATATGGGAGAGGATAGTGCAGTGACAATTAGGTTGAGATGTTTTAGCAAAAAAACTATTGTGGTACACCAACCTTTGTATTATTATAATAGGTTAAATATAACATCTATGTGTGCCGTATATAATGAACAATCGACAAATGAATATATTTTGTTGGCAAGATTGATAGAAGATTTTTTTGTACAAGAAGGGGTTATTCATGAATACAAAATAGTTGTAAATTATTTGAAATTTGTGTCAAAGCAAAATGTATTGCGTCAGAAAAAAGATTTAGCTTTATGGCGATCAATATATCCTGAATGTCACAAAGATATTTTTAAGTTTAATTATTTTTCTTTTTTGGGACGATTAAAATGGTGGTGTTGTGCATATTTGCCTATGTTTATTGTTAGAAAATTTATTAGATGAAAATAGCAACGATAATATTGAATTATAATTCTTCTAAGGATACAATAAAATGTCTTAATTTTTTAAGGCAACAGCAAAATGTAGATTTACATATAATTGTTGTTGATAATTGTTCTCAAGAGCAAGATCGTTGTGCTGTTGAACAAGAGTGTGCAATTTCGGGGATTGAGTTTATAGTTTCGTTTGAAAATCGAGGTTACTCTGCTGGGAATAATATCGGGTTGCGACGTGCTACTGAAATTGGTGCAAAATATGCGTTGGTGATAAATCCTGATATGGAACTGATTGACCCTGATTATTTGGCTCGACTCGTGGAGGTGATGGAACGAGATGAGGATATAGTGGTGGCGGCAACGGATATTGTTACACCTGAGGGCATACACCAAAATCCTATGTTACCTGATGGGGATTGGCGTTCTTCTTTCGGTTGGATAAAAGAGATTTTTAGTCGTAAACAGCTTACTGATACCTATTCGTTTATAGATAATTATAAGGAGAGTCATGAGTGCGCTAAGGTGAGTGGGTGTTGTTTGTTGCTCCGTATGTCGTTTGTGGAGCAGATTGGCTATTTTGATGAGTATCCGTTCCTTTATTGTGAGGAGGCGATATTGGCGCGTCAGGTGGAGATGGCAGGTAAGAAGATGTATTATTTGGTTGATGTGCAGGCTATTCATCGACATATAAAGAGTGAGAAGGGAGATCCAGTGAAGCGATTTAAGCATTGGCAACGGTCAAGGATATATTTTTATAAGCGATATAGTAAGGATTCGTGGTGGGGAAGACAGATTTCGATTCTCTCGATGAGACTTTATGTGTTGGCGTTCATGGTATATAAAAAGATTATGAAACGCAAATTTGGTGGAAATCGGCATTTTGTGGGTAAAAAATTTGGTGGAAATCGGCATTTTATGGGTAAAAAATTTGGTGGAAATCGGCAAAATGTGTAACTTTATGCTTAAAATCACTATGTTATGAACAAACGATTAGATTATATTGATATATTGAAGGGGTTTTCTATTCTGTGTATTACCTTTTTGCATTTTGAGACAGGGGTGATACCTTTGTGGTTGAATACATGGATTGGGTCTTTTATGATTTCGGCGTTCTATTTTACATCGGGTTGGATGATGGGGATGAGGGATGAAGATATTTCGGTGAAAGATTTAGCCCGAAAGAGATTAAAATCATTGGGTGTGCCTTATTTGTGGTTTTCAGGATTGATACTATTATTTGATATTATACTATTTTTGTTTGGATATTATGATGTGAAGTTTATTGGGAGAGAGGTGTATAAAACAATAGTTTTGCGAGGAATAGGTACTTTGTGGTTTCTGCCGTCGTTGTTTTTTGGTGAATTATTGTTTGTGTGGTTAAAAAGTAAGCGCAGTTGGTTATTGATTGGCTTTATGGCATTAGGTACATTCTTATATCTCTATTTTTATTATAGATGGGCAGGTGAATATCGTAATTTGAGTAGCATGAATCAAATTATTGATGCTCCTTTTTTTACAATTAGAAATGCGATGATTGCCTGGCCTGTGGTTGCTGTAGGATATTTGGTAGCAAAAGATTACAAGCGATTGATGGGAAGTATGTCTAATAGTGTGATATTGATGATTGCTTTAGCGATAGTAGGATTGAGTATATATTTCGCAAGTTTTTCGAAATTGAATTTAGGGGTAGTTACCTATTTTTTGCCATCGGTATTAGGTCCATTAGGATTGTTGTTGTTTGCTGTGGTAGTTGAGCGTTGGCGTATAATGCAGTTTTTTACTTATTGGGGGCGTAATTCGTTGGTATTGATGGTTACGCACTACTCAATATTGATGGTGTTGTGTCAGATTTTTGATAAATATGTGTTGGGATGTAGTGAGTTTATTGGTTGGCGAACTATTGTTTATTTTGTTGTTACGGTATTGTTGACATATCCACTTGTGTGGTTGTTTAATAATAAAGCACGTTTTATGTTAGGGAGGAGATAAGGAGCAAGGAATAAGGAGTAGGGTGTTTTGTTTATATAAAAATTTTGTGAGAATTTCAAACAAAAACGAAGTAATTTCTAATTAATTTCTTAACTTTGTGGGCAAATTAGCTCTCCTATGGATGTTAAGAAACATATTGTTGCTACAGAAAAATTATAAGTTGGTGAATTGCGCCAATAATTTTAGTAAAGCATTAAAAATAAGTTTGGCAATGAAAAAATTGACAATTGAGAATATTGGTCCTATTGGGCATGTTGAGTTAGAACTTAAGTGCATAAATGTTATTATCGGACCTCAAAGTGCAGGTAAAAGTTGTGTATTGAAGATCGCTTGTTTTTGTGCGTGGGCAGAAAAACGTATCCAACTTGAACAGGGTAAAAATGGTTTTTCCGATTCCAAGTTTATGGAAGAAAATTTGATAGATTTTCATAAACTGCGAGGGTTCTTTGAAAGGGGGCGTGGTGCAATGTTTAGATATGAGACAGATCATCTATGGTTTCAATATGAATATGATAAGGATGATAAAGCGTTTACTTGGGGCTGGAATAAACTTGGGCATTGGACATATAAGAGAACGAGAGTTTCATATATTCCAGCCGAACGTAATGTGATAGCAACTATTCCTAATTGGATGGAAGTTTCAATGAGACACAATTATATTCGTAATTTTATAAGTGATTGGATGTTAACTAGAACATTTTATAATTACGAGCATAAGTTAGATATTCTTGGTTTAGGAGTGAAATATTATTTTGATGAGAAATCTAATCAAGATATAATTGAACTAGAAAATGGGAAATTGTTACAATTTACAAATGGATCTAGCGGTATCCAATCGGCTATACCTATGTTAGTTTATTTAGGATTTTTATTTGAAAATCAATATTTAGATGGGCAGTATGGAAAACTATCCACAGAGTCAGAAAATGAAGAGATATTAAATCATATTTATGATAAAAAATATAAAATAGGATTAAAAAAATTTTTGGAAGCAAATACTCCCTATATAGGTAAAATTGGAATGGGAAAGAAAACTTTTAAAAATGCTAAAGAATTTAAAGAATGTAAAGAATTATTTGAATCATATACTAAAACTTGGCGCTCCGATATTTATTTGGAAGAACCAGAACAAAACTTATTTCCTCAAACACAAATTAAGCTTATATATGAGCTTTTGATAAATAGTAAGAAACATAAAGACAGTATATTTATAGCAACACATAGTCCTTATATTTTATGTGCATTAAATAATGCTATGTTGGCTTATTATGTACAGAGTTCTGTAATTGATGAGATAAAACATGAAATATCATGTCTTGATGCAGCATACAATCCAGAATTAGTTGCTGTCTGGCAAATAGAAAATGGTGAACTTTTAGGAATAGATGAAAATAATGTTACTATACAAGATTCAAAACATTTAATACGGAAAAATTATTTCGATGAAACAATGGGTAATATTATGAGTGATTTTAACAATATGCTAAATTTTTATGAATCTTAATAATATCACAGATAATTTATTTATTGTTGATTATACGGAATATCACAAAAATCACCCAATAGAAAGTTTGCCTTCTAATGGCGTAATGTTCATAGAGGAGCCCGATTGTCGATTGGGGGCTTTCTGTATTCTTAATTCTAATCATATTTCGTATAAGGCTATTAATGTTGAAGAAAATCAGGGACTTTTAACAAATAGTTTGGGCAAATTAGTTAAACAATGTGAGTGCATTTTTAAAGCAAATAGAGAGGAGGGACGTCGTTGGATTATGCTTTTGGAATTGAAGTACTGTAAAGAACGTAATATTCCAACAAATATGCAAAATGCATTATATGAATTAGAAGAGTGCTATGATTTTTTAAAAAATGAAAAACATTATTTTGAGGATAGCTCATATTTGATATATTTGTGCGTATCACATCCAGAATATGAGGTTGTTACTCCTTTTGAGAATTTTTTATGTAATCAAAATAAATTATTGGAATTAAAGGAAAAAGGTGTAATATTTTTATATTGTAATGCTATAAAAATTTTAACACCAGAATATCTTGTAAAAGCGAATGTACCCCATAGATATCAGTTTGTAAGATGATAATAAGATGATTAATATGCAATAACGAATATCATTGTAGAATTAATGTTTGTCATTGTTTGTCTAAAAAATATTATGAAATTACCATTTAAATTAAAAGATATTGTTTCAGACAGGGGTATTGCTACCATATATTTGGTGACGATGTGTACTCAGTTTGTTGCTATTGAGGGTTATGGAGTTAGTTCGTTGAAAGTGGCACTGATGGGTATTGCTCCATTGTTGCTTTTGTTTAGAGTTCCATATATGACAAAGGCGACTTTTTGCTGTTCATTGTATATGGCGGTGGTGTTGATGTGTGCTTATATGCAGGATTATGTGAGGTTTTCAACATTAGGCTATTTGGGTATGTTTTTGATAACATACATAGTCTTTTATAACTTATTGTATAAACGACATGCATTTCAGTTGCTTTATTTCATACGGTTGTTGAGATTTATGATTTTGGCGTATGCGGTTTGTTTGTTGGCTCAGCAGGTGTGTGTGTTGGTCGGTATTCGTAATATGCCATTTATAAATTTGTATAATCAATATTATTTGGCTATTGATAAATTGCCTACATGGACGCAAGAGCCATCATCTTCTGCTCGTGTATTGGGTGCATTGTATTATGCCTATTTGCGATGTTGTGAGATAGTAGAGAGAGAGAAATTGTCGTTGAAACGAATATTTGAGCCATTTCATCGTTGGGTAACAATAGGGTATCTTTATACTATGACTACGATGGGTTCGGGTACTGCATTTATTGTATTGATGATACAAACGATGTATTTTGTGCAGGCGAAGCGATTGTGGTATGTAGTGCCAGTGTTTGCTGTGTTGTATTTTATATTGCCATTGTTGAATATACATCAATTAGATAGGGCCGTAAATGTAATTAATGCAACATTGACTTTGGATGCCGAGATTGTGCAAGAGACAGATGGTAGTGCATCCTCAAGAATAACACCAATTTTGAATACATTGAATATGGATTTTAATTCAAAGGAGACTTGGTTTGGAAAAGGTACTACGACGAGAGATGAAAATGTAATGGCTCATATTAGAAATACAAGTAAAATAGGTAATATTGATCAATATGGTCTATTGAGTTTTATTATTATGCAAATATGTGTGTTTGTATGTGCTTTTAGGTTTTTGTCATTACAGACTATGATGTGGGCGATGCTTTTTGGTTTTTCGTTTGGTAATATTGCATATACATGGGGTGCCTTGATGTTATTTACAACAATTAGATATTTTCAAGAGTTTGATAATAAAATAAGGAAGTATCAAAAAGATATTGTATATGGATAAATTGGATTTAACAGTAGCGATATGCATGTATAATGCAGAGAAGTATATAGTTGAGACATTGGAATGTTTGATGTCTCAAACTATGCAGGATTTTCATTTGATGATTATCAACGATTGTTCAACTGATGGAAGTGTGGCATTGGTTGAGAAGTTTTTTAAAGAAAATCCGCGTCAATATGAGTTGGTAAATTTCTCTGAGAATCAGGGATTATGCGCAGGACGTCGTTATGTGGAAGAGAATACAATTACTAAATATTTGATGTTTTTGGATGCAGATGATAGATTTTATCCGACTTTGATAGAAAAAGTGTATAGTAAGATAATATCAGATGAAGATTTGATGGTGGTCGGATATTATATGGAATATATAAATTTAAAAAGTAAAAAGATTAAGGGTGGGGTATTTTTAGGTGATAAAACAAAGGATGGTTTTTATGAAAGAGCACAAAAAGGGAAATTGATGTTTTTAGCTTCTACTTCGATGTATGATAGGGAGTTAGCTTTAAGAGTAGGTGGGCATAATATGGAAGGTTTCCCCGATGGTAAACCACGTTATAGGGATTATTGTGAGGATTTGGATTTATGGACGAGAATGAGTGATTTGTATGTAGAAGGGAAAGCGATTGTTGTTATACCAGAGATTCTTTATCAGTATAGGAAAGGGGATGGAATGTCTATAAATTCTTTTAATATGATATTGAGAATGCGCCATATAAAGACTAATGTGCGTCGTCGTCGCAGAGGGGAGAGGGATTTGACGTTTATAGAGTTTAGGAGTTCGTTGTCGGAGAAGGAGTTGAAAGCGTTGAAATGTGATGCTGTGGCAGCGGATGCGCTTAGGAATGCTGTCTTTTATTTGCATCGGGGAAATGTGGTTATGTTTGTGTGGCTATTGGCGAAGTCGGTGTGGTATAGACCAGGGTATTTGTGGGATAAGATTAGGCATAATCTTATAAAAAGTTGAAAGTTGAAATTTGAGAGTTGAAACGTAAATATTCTTTTTTCTTGAACGTAAATATTCTATAAATAAAAATTTAATGCTTAACTAATGGTCTTTGGAGATAAAAGTAGCATTTGTTGTTTGATATTGAGTGTACGGAGATTTATTGAAATATAGGAGGAATGATGGATAAATCAATAGGTATATTGGATAAGGATTATACTTTATGGGTTGAAGAACTTGTAAAGCGTTATCGTAGTAGCCAAATTAAAGCGGCAATAAAAGTAAACAGAGAATTGTTGCGTTATTATTGGGAGCTTGGTAAAGATATTGAGGAAAAGCAAGTAGATAACAAATATGGTAGTAAATTTTATGCTACATTGAGTCGCGATTTGCGTCATAAAATGCCTGATGTAGAAGGATTATCTGAAACATCTATTCGTTATGCTAAACGTTTCTATTCTCTTTATAAACAGCAATTTGAAAAATTTCCACAACTTGTGGAAGTTTCTAAAGAAGTAAATCTTCCACAACTTGTGGAAAAATTATATTCTGATTTGTTTTCAATTCCCTGGGGGCATCATCGCTATATTATAGATAAATGTTCGAATGATTCTGATAAAGCCTTCTTCTATGTCCATCAAACACTGGAAAATGGTTGGAGTAGAGATATATTACTTAATGTACTGGGGACAAATCTTTATGAGCGTAGTGGTAAGGCTTTGACAAATTTTAAAGATACACTTATTGATGTAAATAGTGATTTGGCGCAAGAATTAATACGGGATCCATATGATTTTTCTTTTACTGGATTACAGGGGAAATATAATGAACGTTTATTAAAAGATACGTTGTTGACTAATATCACTAATTTTTTATTGGAACTTGGTACAGGGTTCGCCTATGTGGGTAAAGAGTATAGGTTGCAGATTGCCGAAAAAGAAAAATTCATTGATTTGCTTTTTTATAATCTTAAATTATCTTGTTATGTTGTAATCGAAGTGAAAATTGGAGAGTTTGATTTTGCGGATGCTGGTCAATTGGGTGGTTATGTTGTGGCGTGTAATCATATTCTTCGTAAGGAGGGACGTGATAATCCGACAATTGGATTGCTTATTTGTAAACAAAAGAATAATACTTTAGCTCAATATGCGTTAGAGTCGAGTAGTCAGCCTCTTGGTATATCTGAATATGAGCTTGAAAAATTATATCCTGAAAAAGTTGAAGGTACAATGCCGTCTATTAAAGAGATAGAAGCTAAATTAGACAATCAAATTAGCATTTAAATAATATCGTTGAATAATAAATTACTTGTAAATAATAATATGGATACTTCTCGTCATATATCTTTGGTGTTTGGGTTCTTGAATGAGAGGGCGGAGTATGCGGTGCTGCGGAATTATCAGGGGCTGCCGGATAATAATAGTAGTCGTGATATTGATATCATTATCACGAAACGGTGTTTTCGGAAGGTTAAACGTGAATTGGTAGAGTGTCTCTGCCAAGAGGGGTGGCGTATCATTACTTATCTGAATAGCGATAGGTTGATTACGTTTGTATGCGCGAAAAATGTTGATAATAAGACGGAGATTGTGCAGTGGGACTTTTTTGTGAGCACGTCGGTGTGGGGCGTGGAACTTATGAGTGCAGAGGAGTTTGTGGAGCATAGAGTGTGGAATGGGTTTTTGTGGCATGTGGATGTGGTGGGAGAATTTCTTGATAAGTATCTTTATAACCGTGCGGTGGGAGCGAATTATCCTCTTAAATATGAGAAGATAAGGTCGACTATTAGCTCTCAACCCTTAACTCTCAACTCTCAACTCTTAACTAAGTTAAGTGAGGTGTTTGGATGTGGGTCGATAGAGGAGTGTGATAAGGCGACTGGTAAGCGATTGTTGTGGAATGCGGTGAAATGGAATTTGAGACACCATCCGCTGGGATTGATTGGTGGAGCGTGTGCTTTTCTTTATACTTTTGTGAAAAACTATATCTGTTCGAATACGGGATTTTCGATTGGATTTACAGGTCCTGATGGTGTGGGTAAGACTACGGTGATTGATATGCTAATTGAGCGATTGGGGGATGTGTTCCGTACTGCTCATAGTTATTTGCATTTTCGTCCGATGTTGTTTGGCAACTTGGGTGAGGTGGCTCATTCGGCTGGATTGAAAAAAGAGGTGGACCGTGAATACACTAAACCTCATCGTGGTGGTAAAGTTGGTGTGGTGAGTTCGTTGGTGAGATTGGCGTATTATTCGGTGGATTATATTGTGGGGTATTGGGTGAAGGTGAAAACTCAAATACGTATTACTCGTTTAGTGATTTTTGACCGTTACTATACGGATGTGATTTGTGATAGTCGAAGGAGTAGAATCTTCTTGAATTACAAGTTTTTGTATTGGTTCGGTCGAGTGTTTATTCCTCGATTGGATTATAATATATTGCTTACGGCACGTACTGAGACTATTTTGTCGCGTAAACGTGAGTTGACTGAAGAGGGAATAGAGGCGATAAATGATAAGATAGATTATTTATCAACTAAAAAAGGTTATAAGAAGGTGTTGAATGAGTCTACACCAGAGGTGGCAATAACAGAAATTTTGGAGTATATTTTTGAGTGTCAGCATAAGAAAAATTTGAAGAGATTGAGATGAATGAAATGAAAAAGATATTTGTATCGGCGTATGCTTGTGAGCCAGGGTTGGGTAGCGAGATTGGTGTGGGCTGGCACTGGGTATTGGAGATGTCGCGATACTTCGAATTGTGGGTATTGACGCGTGAGAGTAATCGCAAAACGATTGAGCCATGGATTGCAGAGCATTCTGAATTTGTCAATATTCATTTTGTCTATTATGACTTGCCTCAATGGGCTCGCCGCTGGAAACGTGGTATGCGTGGGGTGAGGATATACTATATGTTGTGGCAATGGTTATCGGATGGGATTGTGCGACGTACGATGATGGAGAATGGGATTGATACGTATCATCTGCTGACTTACGGCAATGCGATGTGGCCTGCAAGCAAGTATGGTATGAAGCAACGATTTGTGTGGGGACCAGTGAGTGCAGGAGTATCGTTGCCGAGTTTTTTGACTAAGCATTTTTCGTGGAAAAGTAGGATGAAAGAGGTGGTGCAGAGGTGGATGAAGTGGATGTTGCCGTTGAATGTAGGGTTCAGACGAAGATGTAAAAATGCAGATTTGATATTGTGTAAAACGGATGATACTATACAATGTGTGCCTGAGAAGTGGCGTGGAAAGTGTGTGCAGATGACTGATGTGGCGGTGGAGATGCGAGAAGCAGAGAATTATTTGTCGCCAAAGAGGTATGATGAAACGAAAATAAATTATGTAGCAGCTGGTACGTTGGTGGGCTGGAGAACAATGGATGTGCTTATTGAAGCGTGGTTTTCTCATTTTTCACTCCTCACTCCTCATTCCTCACTCCTCACTATTGTGGGTGATGGTCCTGAAAGGGAAAGATTGGAAAAGTTGGTAGAGAAATTAGGTATGGTGGATTCGGTACGGTTTGTGGGGCAGGTAGATATGGAGACTTATTATTCGTATATTGCGCAGGCAGATGTGGTGGTGAATCCTTGTTTTAGAGAGGGGGCTGTGACTGTGTCGTTTGATTCGATGGCAATGGGTAAACCATTGATTTGTTTTGATACAGGTGGTTATACGCATTACTTCAAACCAGAGTATAGTCGTGTGATAAAAGGCGTGAAAAGTCGTGAAGAGGCAGTTGAGAGATTGAGTGAGGCAATGTTGGATTTATCTGATAGAGAGTTGATTATACGAGTGGGAGCAGAAGCGAAACGAAATAGTAAAAAATATGCATGGCAATCTAAAGGAGAGAAAATAAAGAACTTTTTTGATATAAAATGAATGTAGATTTAATAAAAAATAATAATTGCGAAGGGGAACAAATTTTTTTGTTTTTTAAAAATACTGTAGGACAAGAATGGTTGTTTCCAACGAAAAGTATATCTAAATTTTTATCATTATATTTTCCTTCAACTTTAAAAGGTAAAGTTGTTCGGTTTTTATTACCATTTTGTATTACATTTCCTTTTTTACAAAAAATATTTGGTGTATATATAGAAAAATTTTCTTTAGTTAAAGAGTTATTTGAATGTATTAAGAAAGTATTTAATATTGATTCTTTTGAGTTTGCTATATTTGGTGGTTCTCCAGGTAGACATCAAAAATTTACTTTGATGATTTTGAAAAACAATAAATGTTTGGGGTATTGTAAAGTTTCTGATAATAATGAAGTATATGATATTTTTTTGAGAGAAGCAAAAAATTTACAATTTTTAAAAGATAAAGGAGTTGAACATATTCCAAGTGTGCTTTTCTGTGGAGAATTGAAGGAGAATTTATATTGTTTTATTCAAACAACAGAGAGAAATTTTAAAGAGGAATGCGATGCTAAAATTACAGATGCTGTTATATTTGAATATTTGGATAAAGTATTTAATTTGACTAAAGAAGAAATAGAATATAAAGAGACAGATTTTTATTATGCATTACAGCGTTTAAAGATTAAATTAGATTTATTGAATCAAAACAAAAATCTTGTTTATTCTGTTATAAAATCAGTAGAATTATATTTGGCTAAAAATGATACAGAATATTGTTTTTATCATGGAGACTTTACTCCATGGAATAGTTTTATAGTAGAAAAACATTTGTTTGTATTTGATTTTGAGTATGCACAACGAACATGTGTTAAATATTTAGATTTTTTCCATTTTTTTACACAGAGTTGTATATATGAGGGGATGAATAAAAGTTTGATTTATGAGAAGTATGAAAAAGAAAAGAAATGGTTATTAAAAAAAATACCTAATGCTGATTTTATATATATGTGTTATCTTCTTGTTGTAATGGAATTTTATTTGACGAGAGATAATGGTTTTCTTAATGATAAAATAAAATCGTGTTTTGATATATGGATATTTTTATTAGAACAAATTTTCCAAAAATATGAAGATCTTAAATAAAATTTTGTCGAAAATAAAGGGTGAGAAATTTGAATTAGATGAGAGAATCCCTTTGTGTTATTTAGTTTCATTGTTGTTTAATAAGTTTTTAAATTGTATTTGGGGAATAATTAAATTAAGAAGATTGGGCTTTTTTTCTATTGCTTGTTCCTCGAAGATTAAGTGTGTTTCGAAAATTAAGTGTGGTAAGGTATTGAATGTTGATAGGAATTGTTATATTGATGCATTGTCGGAAAATGGTATTTTATTTGGAGATAATGTTTCGATAGGGAAAAACACAACTATTGAGTGTTCGGGCACTATTAAGAATTTAGGAAAGGGTTTAGTTGTAGGTAACAATGTAGGTTTAGGAACTCATGGCTTTTGGGGATGTGCAGGTGGGATTAGTGTTGGGGATAATACTATATTTGGTAATTTTGTTAGTTTGCATTCAGAGAATCATAATTTTTCTGATAGGAGTGTGTGTATTCGACAACAAGGAGTCTCTCGTAAAGGAATAAAAATAGGAGAAGATTGTTGGATTGGTGCAAAGGTTACTATTTTGGATGGTACTATAATAGGAAAAGGTTCTGTTGTTGCTGCTGGTTCTGTTGTTAAAGGAGAGTTTCCTCCGTATTCTGTAATAGGAGGTGTGCCTGCTAAGATATTAAAAGAAAGGTAGTGCTTATGAAAAAAATAGTTTGTTTTCATTTGTATAATGATTTTAGCGGTAGTCCGAAGGTGTTGAGAGTGGTGCTGGAGGGATTATTGCAAAAGGGCTGTAAGGTGGATTTGGTTACTTCGCGAGGGGGAGTTCTCAGTGAGAAGTTAGGAGTTAGGAGTGAGGAGTTGAGATTAAGATATTATGATTATAAGTTTTCGGGGAGTGGGGTGATTACGGCATTGAGGTATGTGTGGGTGCAGATTTATACGTTTTTTGTGGCATTGGGTTATCTGTTTGATAAGGATGTGGTGTTTTATATAAATACGATATTGCCTATAGGTCCTGCGGTGGCAGGGTGGTTGATGAGAAAGAGGGTGGTGTATCATTATCATGAAAATGCTATGGTGAAGAGTCGGTTGTATAGGTTGTTGGCTTGGGTGATGCAAAGGGTGGCGACAGAGATTGTGTGCGTGTCGGAATATCAACGGTCATTTTTGAAACGAGAGGAGCATGTGGCGGTTGTACCTAATGCGTTGCCAGAGGAGTTTGTGGAGAGAGCTGTGGTGGATGGTGTTGGTGCGTTTGACAGAAAGCAGGTATTGATGTTGGGGTCGTTGAAGGGGTATAAAGGTACGAGGGAGTTTGTGGAATTGGCTCGTAGATTGGGACAATATAAGTTTGTGTTGGTGTTGAATGAAGTGCAGGAGAATGTGGATAAATATTTTGATGAATTGTTTTGCCCAGAAAATCTGAAGGTATATGCTCGTCAGGCGGATGTAGTGCCGTTCTATAGAGAGGCGAGTGTGGTGCTGAATTTGACAGATAAATCACAAGCTATTGAAACATTTGGTTTGACTGCATTGGAGGCTATGGTGTTTGGTTTACCAGTGGTGGTGCCTACGGTGGGAGGTATTGCTGAGATGGTGGAAGATGGGGTGAATGGTTATAAGGTGGATGTGCAGGAGTTGGATGAGATTGCTAAACGGATTGATGAGATGTTGAGTGATAGGGAATTGTATGTGAGATTGTCGGAAGGGGCAGTTGAGCAGGCGAAGCGGTATAGTGCGAGGGAGATGGTTGATAGAATGAATGAGGAGTTAGGAATGAGGAATGAGGAATGAGGAGTTAGGAATGTTATTATTATTTGTGAGGAATAAAATAGAGGTTAAATATGAAGAAAATAGCGGTTATAGGGATACAGGGGGTGCCTGCCAAGTATGGTGGGTTTGAGTCGTTGGTGGAGAATATAATTGGCGAAAATTGCTCTGATGGGGTGAAATATACTGTATTTTGTAGTGCAAAAGATATGAAAGAACGTTTGTCGGAGTATAAGGGATGTGAACTGAAATATGTGTTATTGTCGGCAAATGGAGTGCAAAGTATTCCGTATGATGTAATTTCGATGTGTAAAGCTTTAGGAGGGTATGATGTGATGTTGATATTGGGGGTTTCGGGTTGTTTGTTTTTGCCATTTGTAAAATTGTTTTCTAAAGCAAAGGTGATAGTGAATATTGATGGTTTGGAGCATAGACGTGATAAGTGGGGACGTATGGCTAAATGGTTTCTGAGATTGTCGGAGAAGATGGCGGTAAAATGGGCTGATGTAGTAGTAACAGATAACAAAGGAATTCAAGATTATGTTACGGAAACATATAATGTAGATTCTGAAATGATTGCATACGGAGGGGATCATGTGTTGCGTTGCGTGGATAAGGAACGAGAGAAGAATATATTGAGAGAGTATGGAGTGGTGAGTGGTAATTATGCGGTGTCGATTTGCAGAATTGAACCTGAGAATAACTGTCATATTACGCTTGAGGCTTTTGCGCAGTGCGGAAAGAGATTGTTGTTTGTAGGTAATTGGAATCGTAATGATTATGGTAAGGAGTTGAAACGGAAATATGCAAATTGCAAAAATATAACAATGATTGATTCGTTGTATGACCTTGATGTGTTGTATGTGCTTAGAAAAAATGCAGGGTGGTATATGCATGGACATAGTGCTGGAGGTACGAATCCGTCGCTGGTAGAGGCAATGTTTTTTGGACGACCAATTGTGGCGTATGATGTGGTGTATAATAGAGAGACGACAGGCGGAAAGGCTCTATATTTCAAGACAAGTGAGGATATATGCGAGTTGTTGTCTCGCGAGGATTTGAACTGCGAGGATTTGAGACTTTTGGCCGAAGAGAGATACAAATGGTCGTATATTGCTAAAGCATATGAGAAGTTGTATCGTTGAGAGATACAGTTAGTTTTATTCAGTTTAAGATTATTATTTGGCGTACTGCATAAAATGGCCTTAAGAATGCTAGCAGTGGGGCTAATACTGCAAGTAAGAAAATACGTTTAAAGAACGTACTTTTACGAATTATATAGTTGACTGTAGAATTTGTAAAAGTGCAAAAATTAGTAGAAACTATCCGGTTTGTTAGATGTTTTTCTATTAATAGTGAAGAATGTTTTCCATTTTTGAACTTGCGAAATATAAAAAAGGCGCTACGTAGCGCCTTTTTATATTTTAATATTTTTTGAGATGATTGTGTCGAATGCAGAACCTTTGATGTATCCTTTTTTTACTTTGTTAAATGATATTTCTGCTAATATGCCTCGGTTGACTAATTCAATGATGTCTGATTTGGCAGTTGTTGGAGATATGCCAAATTTGTTTTGTACTTCTTTTACTGTTAGTGTTTCTTGTGGATTATCGTAATATATTTTTATAATCTGAGCTTGGCGTTGGTTTATTTCTCCTATGTGTAAGAATTGATTAGCATCTAATTTTTCTTTTGTTTTGCGTTTAATGTATTGCTGTAGTTTTTTGAAAGCCAAATCTAATACTCTTAAGTTGTAAGTAACGAAATAACCTAAATCATTTTCATCATTTTCTACATATAAATATGCTTTTTCGTATGTTTTTTTTGATTCGGCAATAATTCTTGATATTGAAAGATATTCAGTTAACCAATAGTCTTGTTTAAGCATATACCAATAAAAAAGGGCCCTGGCTGTTCTTCCATTTCCATCTATAAATGGGTGCATAAAAGCAATCATAAAATGTATTATAATGCCTTTTATTATTGGATGTATAAATATCGCAGGTTCTTTTTCGTTGAAGAAATTACAAAAATCGTTGATGAATTCGTTAATCTCTGTGTGTGATGGAGGTGTATGTACTACTTCGTGTGTTATAGAATTCTCTACGACAACATTGTCATTGTTGCGGAATTGCCCAGCATCACTCTCTTTTTCTAATGTTTTATTAGTCATGAGACGATGTATTGTTAATAGCAATTCTTTTGTTATATCATCGTTTTTATGTTTTAATATAAATTGTATTGTTTGATAGTTGTTGTAAATCATTTGTTGTGATTTATCTCGTGGCGTAATTTCTTTTTGTAGCATATCTTTTGCTATTTTGCGAGTCGTTGTTGCTCCTTCCATTTGACTCGAGAAAATTGCCTCTTCCATCAATGATGATATTAAATATTGAGGGCGATTGTTGGTGTCAATGATGGTGTCGTTGCCCCAAGAACCACCAAACTTCATATCAAATAAGTGACACATTTGTTGCATTTTAGTTGTTATATGAAGTTTTATGTTATATTTTTTCCATATTGTTATATATGGAATTCTGGATGCTTTTACATAATGCCAAAGATCAATAGCAGTGCAAGTTAAATTTTGGCTTTTGTATTTTACATCACTCCAATATAGATAATCATTATTGATTTTCTCTACTGCTTCTTCTATTTCTGGAGGAGTTTTTTGTAGCAGTATTTCTAGAATTTTTGTTTTTGAAATTTTAGGTGATTGTTCTATCATAGTTGTAATATTTAAGGGCAAAGTTACAAAATTCTTTCCAATCTACAAAGAATTGGAGAGAATTTTATAGTTTTTGTATTGAAAAATGTGCATTTATTGAGGTAAAAGTAGTGTTTGTTGCTCTGAAAACATTCAAATTCTTTCCAATTTATAAAATATTGGAAAGAATTTATGTGAAAAAGAAAACATCTTGGGTTTTCGGGCTGATTATTTACAAATCATATAGTCGACTATAGAATTTGTAAATTTGGTGGAAATCGGCATTTTGGGGGTGAAAAATTTGGTGGGAATGAAAAAAAGATGTAACTTTGCAGTGTGTGTTAATTTAGAATAAACACTAGTTGTGGGTATTTGTTAATTCTAATTAAACACTATATTGTGTTATTTGTTGATTCGGATTAAACACTTTTGTGATTATGCAGACTCTTTTGAAACGATATAAGCGATTATTGAATAATGTCTCATTGGATTTTGTTCGTGAAATTATGAATGAAATTGATTGGGATGAGCGTTTGATTGCGATTAGAGGTGCTCGAGGTGTGGGTAAGACTACACTTATGTTGCAATATTTGAAAATGCATTATAATGAGTATGGAGATAAGGCTATTTATGTAAGTCTGGATAGCGCTTATTTTACACAAAAAACAATTTATGATTTTGTTGAGGAGTTTTATATTGGTGGAGGTAAGTTGATTATGTTTGATGAGGTGCATAAATATGAACATTGGAGTCGTGCAATGAAAAATATTTATGATGAATATCCTAATATGAAAATTGTGTTTAGTGGGTCTTCATTGATTCAAATATTAAATGCAGAGGCTGATTTGTCGCGAAGATGCGTGGCTTATGATATGCAAGGATTATCGTTTAGAGAGTATTTGAAATTGTATAAGGATATTGATTGTAAGAAGTATAAACTGGAGGAATTGTTGGCAAATCCTGATAAATTGTGCTCTGAAGTAAATGAGAAATGTCGTCCATTAGAGTTCTTTAGAGAATATTTGGCTATTGGTTATTATCCTTTTGCTCGTTCGGGAGAGGAGTATTATACTAAATTGGAGAGTGTGGTGGATATGATTGTTAATGTTGAATTGCCTTATTATTGTAATGTAGATTTTGCTAATATTAGAAAATTGAAGGCTCTGTTGGTAATTCTTGCAAATGAAATTCCTCAACAAATTGATACTACTAAAACCGCTGGACTGGTTGGTGTATCGAGGCTCACTTTGTTGAATTATTTGAATCATTTGCATCGTGCTAATTTGATTACTCTATTATATTCGGACGTGGATTCGTTGAGGAAGATGCAAAAGCCAGATAAAATTTATCCTGAAAATTGTAATTTAATTTATGCTCTTGCGACAAAAGAACCAAGTGTAGGTACAATAAGAGAAACTTTTTTTGTGAATCAATTGAAGTATCAGCATTTGGTGGAGTATTCAAAAAAAGGTGATTTTACTATTGACAAGAAATATATTGTGGAGGTCGGTGGTGCATCTAAAGATGGCAAGCAAATTGCTCAAATGGAAAATGCATATATTGCGGCAGATAATATTGAATATGCGTTTGGAAATAAAATTCCTTTGTGGTGTTTTGGTTTTTTGTATTGATTATGAAAAGATTGAGATTTATAGTAGTGATGCTTTGCCTGCTTTTGGTGGGTGGTATGAGCGCTCAGGAGCAACGACCTGCAGCATTGGGTGGTGTGCCTGAATATTTGGGTTATACTCAGGTGTATGATTTTATTGAAGAGTTGGCAGATATGGGTGTTATCAGTGTGAATTCGGTAGTGAAGCCATACGATAGGAATCAGATTGCTGCGTGGCTTATGGAGGCGGTGGAGGTGGATTCTTTGTTGTCGGTGCGTCAACGCAAAGAGTTGCGATTTTATTTGAACGATTTTGCTTTGGAATGTGATGGAATGTATGATGGTATTGTGCAGTGGTCGAATAGTGGTAAGTTGGTGAATAAGGAGTTATGGAAAGATGCGTTCTCCTTAGAGTCAACAGTCAATAGTCAATGGTCGACAGACCCCTCAGTCCTACGGACAGCTCCCCTAAAACAGGGGAGCAATAGCGAGAGTGGGCAATTTTCTTTGTCTTTGTTGCAGCCAGCGTTTCATTATGGTGATAAGTGGTTTGAATGTAAATTGAATCCTATACTTGGTATGGATTTGACTATTAATAGTCATGGTATGGTGATGCATCGTTGGTATGGGGCGGAGATTCGTGCTGATATTGTGGACCATGTGGCGGTGTGGGGGTCGATTCGTGACCATTCGTTTTCGAATCAGTTTATGGATAAGGGGTATAGTGCACTTTTGGCACAACCAAAATATCTGAATAATTTGCCTGGGGCATATTATCATCCGTCATCGTATGGAGGTGATTATGCCGAGGTGCGTGGTGGTATTAAAGCGTATGCGTGGTGGGGATCGATTGGATTGGTGAAGGATAATATACAGTGGGGCGATTCGTATCATTCAGCGAATATATTGTCGGGACGTGCGCCTTCGTTCCCGATGATTGAGTTGAAATTGAAACCTTGTAGTTGGTTCCGTTTGGATTATATACATGGCTTCCTTGCAAGTGGTGTGGTGGATTCGACATACTACAGAGTAGAGAATAATCCGATAGATGGCTCGTCGCATAGGATGTATCGTACGGCATCGAAATATTTAGCCGCAAATATGCTGACATTCACACCTGTGAAGAGATTGGACCTTTCGATAGGTTCGGCTGTGGTGTATGGTGCACGGAATATTGCTGCGGCGTTCTCGTTACCTATATCGTTCTTTAATTCGTTAGATTATCAGATGAATAGCGGTGCAATGTTGGATAACGAAAACTCGCAGATATTTTTTAATATATCGAGTCGCAATTTGAAATATACCCATTTTTATGCCTCTATCTATATTGATGAGATAAACTTTAAGCGTTTGAAACCCTCGAATCCTGAACATAATTTCTATAGTTGGAAAGTGGGAGGGCGAGTGTCGAATTGGCCATTGAGAGATTTGTCGCTCACGGCAGAGTTTACGCGTACGAATTGTGGCAACTATCAACATCCGTATCAGGTGCTGACATGGGCATCGAATGGGTATAATCTCGGTCATTATCTTGGCGATAATGCACAAGAGGTGTATGTGGCGTTGGCTTATAAGCCAATTCGTAGTCTTAGTTTTACATTGACGTATGTGAATGCTACGAAATATAATGAGTATTTATATACTAGATATCCTAATTCACCATTTATACGTCAGAAACAGTTTGCCGAGAAGGTGTGGCGCAATGATGAAGTGAAATTGCATGCTGTGTATGAGGTGGTGAATAATGCGTATGCTTTCCTTGATTTTGGGTGGAATAATGCACGAGGGTTTGATGTGACTTCGGAGCCAACGATTGATGAGGAGCGCCTTGATGCACAAGGCTATTTGAAACGATATACTCCTGCGTTCTATTGGGGGCAGAATTTTACGGTTAAGATGGGCTTCTCGTTCTATTATTAAAAGTTTTTTAACGCAAATTGTCGTAAATTAAACGTAAATAATTATATGAAAGAAGTTATATATAAAGTAATAGGGTCAGCAATGGAAGTTCATCGTGTGCTTGGTTGGGGATTGTTGGAGGCGGTATATCAAGAGGCCCTTTCTGTTGAATTACAAAGGAGGTTTGTAGAACATAAGATTGAGGTAAATTTACCGATTTTTTATAAAGACGTAAAGTTGGAAAAATCTTATAGAATGGATTTACTTGTTGAAAATGAAATTATAGTTGAATTTAAAGCCGTAGTTGAAATAACAACAGCTCATCGTATGCAATTGTTCAATTATATGCGTCTTACAAAAAAGAAATATGGTATATTAATTAATTTTGGAGAATTGAATTTGCATTGTGAAAGATATATTTATGATGATAAAAATAACGAATGTTATTTGGTTGATAGAAATTTAAATAGAGTTAATTATTAGATATGTTTTTATTGTAAATTATCATATTTTTATTAATGGAAAATTAATGGTAATTAGCGTTAAATATAGTTTTATGAATGAATTGTTGTGTGATATAAATGCGAGGATGGCTGTGGGTGAGGGGCGCTCATTCATGGTGGAGGAGTATGCTTCGATGAATAGGGTGGAGTTGATGGGCAGATTGGTGTATTGTGGGTTTGAGATTGTAGAGGCTACGGACGAGGTGGTGAGTGTGCGAAAGGCGCGTGAGGTGGTGGCGGATGATTGCCCTGAGCGAGATTATGGATGGATTGTGAAGTTGCGTCGTGTGGGGAAGGGTGGTCGTAGATTTAATATTTATAAAATACGTACGATGTATCCCTATGCTGAATATTTGCAGAAATGGATGTATGAACAGTATAATCTTGACGAAAAGGGTAAGATAGCTAATGATTTTCGTATCACTCCTATTGGTCGCTCGTTGCGTAGGTTGTGGATTGATGAGTTGCCTAATTTTTGGAATTTGGTGCGTGGCGAGATGAAATTGGTGGGAGTGCGTCCGTTGTCGGAGCATTATTATTCATTATATCGAGAAGAGGTGCAGCAGGCACGAATTAAGTATAAGCCAGGGTTGTTGCCACCGTTTTATGCTGATAGACCATCGACATTGGATGAGATACAGGAATCGGAAATGAGATATTTAGAGGCATGCGATAGAGATGGTGTGAATTGTACTGATTGGCGATATTTTTGGAGAATAGTTTTTAGATAGTCAACAGCCAACAGTCAACAGCCAACAGTCAACAGTCAACGGTCAACAGTCAATAGTCAACAGTCAATAGTCAACAGACAACAGTCAACAGACAATTTAGTTAATTTGAATATATTATGGGAAGAAGTTTTGAAAATTTGAGGATTTGGATTGAAGCTCGGGCTTTTGTTGTTGAGATTTATTCTTTGATGAAAGATAATCGAGATTTTGGTTTTAAGGATCAAATACAGCGTGCATCTGTTTCTATTATGAATAATATAGCTGAAGGTTCGGAGTATAATTCAGATGCTTCGTTTATAAAATTTTTGAATATTGCAAAAGGTAGTTGTGCTGAGGTTAGGAGTATGTTATATTTATTGTTAGATTTAGGTTATTGTTCTAATGAAGAACATGAAAAATTGCAGAATAAGTTATTTTCAATAACATCAGGCATATTTAAATTGATAAATTATTTAGACAAAAATAAAAATTAAATCCGGAGGGTCGACTGTTGGCCGTAGACTGTTGACTGTAGACATTATATAATCATGAAAAAAATTGAAATGGTTGACTTGCGTGGTCAATATGAAAAGATAAAATCGGTGGTGGATGCTGGTATTCAAGAGGTGATTGATACTACTCAGTTTGTGAAGGGTGGTAAGGTGAAGGAGTTTGAACAGCAGTTGGCTAGGTATCTTGATGTGAAACACGTTATTGCGGTGGGTAATGGTACTGATGCGTTGCAGATTGCATTGATGGCATTGGGGTTGAAACCTGGTGATGAGGTGATTACTTCGACATTTACTTTCATAGCTACGGCTGAGGTGGTGGCGTTGTTGGGGATAACACCTGTGGTTGTGGATGTGGATTACGACACGATGTGTGTTACTCCAGAGGCGATTGAGCGTGCGATTACGCCTAAAACTAAAGCTATAGTGCCGGTGCATTTATTTGGTCAAAATGCCGATATGGAGGGTATTTTGGCTGTGGCACGTAAGCATAATCTTTTTGTAGTGGAGGATGCGTGTCAGTCGATGGGTTCGAGATATACATTTTCGGATGGACGAGTGGCGGCGAGTGGTACGATGGGTAATATTGGGTGTACATCATTCTTTCCTTCGAAAAATCTTGGTTGTTATGGCGATGGGGGTGCGTTGTTCACTAATGACGATGAGTTGGCAAACAAGATTCGTGTGATAGCAAATCATGGCATGAAGGTGCGTTATCATCATGATCTGGTGGGTGTGAATAGTCGTTTGGATTCGATACAAGCGGCGGTGTTGTTGGCTAAATTACCACACTTGGATGAGTACATTGAGGCGCGTCAGCGTGCGGCTGAGTATTATAACGAGGCGTTTAAGGGAGATGAGCGATTGTTGATACCAGTGGTAGGTAAGGGCACGACGCATGCGTTTCATCAATATACATTGCGATGTGTGGGAGTGGATAGGGATGAGGTGCGTGAGCAGTTGGCGGCGAAAGGAGTGCCAGCGATGATATATTATCCGATACCATTGCATCAGCAGAAAGCGTATCAAGATGCGAGATATAAAGCAGGGGATTTCCCTGTAGCAGAGCGTTTGGCAAAAGAGGTGTTGAGTTTACCAATGCATACGGAATTATCAAAAGAGCAACTGGAGTATATTGTGGTAAATGTAGTACGTAAATAAATTTTTATCTCCCACAGATAACACAGATTAAAAAGATTTTTTGTTAATAGATAAAATAATTTAAGTAGGGATAAATAAAAGATTTGTAGAATTGTCAACTTTTTTAGATTCGCAATTTTTGTTTGTAACAAAAATTAGCTCTATAGA
Source organism: Candidatus Aphodosoma sp. (assembly GCA_045126975.1). GTDB lineage: Bacteria > Bacteroidota > Bacteroidia > Bacteroidales > Paludibacteraceae > Aphodosoma. The sequence continues at coordinate 37,158 of JBGVPL010000028.1, forward strand.
TTTACACAGATTTTTAATACATGATGGAAATAAATGATATAACATATAAAATACGTGGAGCTATATTTACTGTGTATAATGCTTTAGGTCCTGGTTTATTGGAGAGTGTATATGAATTGGCTTTGATGCATGAAATGAGTAAACTGGGTTTGAAAGTAGAGAGGCAGGTAAAAATAGATGTGTATTATGATGGGGTGTTGTTACCTGCAGATTTAAGGTTGGATATTTTGGTGGAAGATAAAGTGATTGTTGAGTTAAAATCGGTAGAGTTGATAAAAGATGTTCATCATAAGCAGTTGCTTACATATATGCGATTAGCAAAAAAGAGTGTGGGTATATTGGTTAATTTTAATACGGATAAAATTGCAGAGTCAATTTATAGAAAAGTATTATAATTTGTTACGAGCGTAGTGAGTAAAAATCTGTGTAAATCTGTAGAGTGATTTTGACGAAGTCAAAAGAGCGAATCGAATAAGAAAAGAAAAATCAGAGTTATCTGTGTAATCTGTGGGAGATAAGTAATAAAATAAGTGATAAAATATATTATGAAAAATTTTGCATTGATTGGGGCGGCGGGGTATATTGCTCCGCGTCATATGAGAGCGATAAAAGATACTGGTAATCGTCTCTTGGCTGCATACGATAAGTTTGATAGTGTGGGAATTATGGATTCATTTTTCCCTGAGGCTGCATTCTTTACCGAGCAGGAGTTGTTTGACCGCCATTGTACGAAATTGCATCGCATGGGTAATCCGATTGACTTTGTGAGTATCTGTACACCTAACTATTTGCATGATGCTCACATGCGTTATGGGTTGCGATTAGGAGCGAATGTGATTTGTGAGAAACCACTTGTGTTGAATCCATGGAATGTGGATGCGTTGCAAGAGGTGGAGCGTGAGACTGGTAAAAAAATCTATACTATTCTTCAACTTCGTCTGCATCAATCTATTCGCGATTTGAAAGCGAAGATTGAGGCTGGGCCGAAAGATAAGATTTATGATGTGGATTTGACATATATTACAAGTCGAGGCAATTGGTATTATACTAGTTGGAAGGGTGATGCGCATAAGAGTGGTGGTGTGGCAACGAATATAGGTGTGCACTTTTACGATATGTTGCAATGGGTGTTTGGTAGGGTAACACGCAATGTGGTGCATGTGTCGTCGCACGACCGTGTGGCTGGATATCTTGAATTAGAGAAGGCACGAGTGCGTTATTTTCTTAGCATAAATGCCAATAATTTGCCAGAGAATGCAGTGCAAGGTGAGAAACGCACGTTCCGTACAATAAATATTGACGGTGAGGAGTTTGAGTTCAGCGAAGGATTTACTGAATTGCATACTGAGAGTTATCGTGATATATTGAATGGTGGTGGATTTGGCATAGAAGATGCACGTATGGCTATAAATACAGTGTATGACATCCGTAATGCTGAGCCGATAGGTTTGAAAGGAGATTATCATCCATTGGCAAAATTGCCATTAGCGAAACATCCGTTTGGATGGTAGTTTTTATCGTTACTTTTGTGACCAAAAGTAACCAAAAGTCTTATGCTGTGCTTAAAAAGCTAAAAAATAGACATAAATCCTACAGCGCTTAAAACTCGGGCAGGCTGCTTGCTTCTTCAAATATTTGTGCTTGCCCGTAGATTTTACACTTCGATATGAATCAGAGTAACCTCGCCAGAAATCGCTGTTTAACGGATTTATTTCTATTTTTTTGACGCTTTTTAAGGCAAGGCACAAAATAAAGCAGCCCGAATTGAAAAATTCGGGCTGTTTGTGTCTGTAGACTGTAGATTGTTGACAGTTATTATTTAGCTGGCATCATGACGATTTCGGCTACGTTGCCTTGTTTTACGAGGGCTTTGAGTGTTTTTTGGATTGATTTTGCATTGACTTTTTCGATAGCTTTTTTGTAGTCTTTTGCGTAGTTGATGCCGTCGTTGTAGTAGCGGTCGAGGATTGTGCCCCACCAGCCGTTGTCTTCCATATCTTCAGCAAGTGTGTTGAGACGGTTTTCTTTTGCTTTTTGGAGGTCGTCGGCACGTGGACCATTTTCAATGATTTCCATCACCTCTTTGTGGATGATAGACATGAGTTTTTGTTGTTTTTCCGGGTCAGTGTCGAATTGCATGAGAAGAACAGCTTGTTCGATAGGATCTTCCATTACATAACCTGCGCAGCCGACTCCGTATGAACCACCTTCTTTTTCACGGATGCTTTCGAGGTAACGAGTACCAAGGATATCACCGATAATACCCATATTGAGACGATTAGCAAGAGTAGCTTTCATTTTGCCTGAATAAACGATGCGGTTAGAAGCTGTTTTTGTTTCCATCTCTTTAGCGAAGTAGTTGTTTACTTTGCCTTGTGGGTAGCGCACGCCATGGTCGGTATATGTTTCGCGTGATTTGTCAGTTTTAAGACCACCCAACCATGTGCAGATGATTTGGCGAGTAGCTTCGTCATTAGGGTTGATGTTACCGATGAAAGTTACGAAGAAGTCGGCTGGGTTAGCAAAGCGTTCTTTGTAGATTTCAATAGCACGTTGTTGATTAGCACGCTTGATAAGGTCGAGGTTGACGATGAGCGTACGTGGGCTATGGCAAGTAGTAGTTTGTTGGATACTATCAGAGAACGCTGTTTTAGGGTTTTTGTCGCGAGCAGCTAATTGAGTTTCGAGCATAGAGATAAGAGTTTGGTATGCTTGGTCGTCTTGACGAGGAGCAGTGAAGTAGAGGTATGTGAGTTGCATCATAGTCTCGAAATCTTTCACTGTAGATGTACCTGAGATGCTTTCGTAATATTCGCTGATGCTTGGTGAGACAGATACATTTTTGCCAGTAAGAGCTTTTTGGAGGTCAAGAACAGAGAAGTCGCCGATACCGTTGTAAGAGATAACACCATCAGCCATAGCTGCAGAAGGGAGGTCTTCGAGAGCAACTTTGCTGAGACCACCTTCAGACTCCATGCTCATGTTGATTTCGTCGTTTTTGAATTCAGTAGGTTTGATAACTACTTTGATGCCATTTGATAAAGTCCACTCAGTAGTGCCGAGGCGTTTGTTGAATTTCTCTTTAACGATAGTGCCAGCTTCAGGAGCATTTTCTACTAATGGGCGGTCGAATGTTTCTTCTACAGGAGCTTCGATTTCAGAAGTTTTAATAGCATTGAAGATTTCGAGCACCTCTTCTTGAGTAGGAACGCTCACAATGTCGCTGTTTTCCTTACCAATGTAGCTGATAATGATGTTGTTGTCAGTGATGTATTGTTGTGCTAATTGGTTGATGAGCGCAACAGGGAGTTGAGGCAATACAGCTTTCACATATTCATATTCGAATTCGATACCAGGGATAGGTTCGCCATCGAGGTAGTGGCGATAGTATTCTTGTGCATAGCTTTGTGATTGACGAGTGTTACGTTCGTTGTAGTAGCGTTCAATATTAGCTATATATTCAGTTTTAGCACGTTCGAATTCGGCATTAGTGAAGCCATAGCGTTTGATTTTCTCCACTTGAGTGAACATATCAGCCATAGAAGCTTTTTCTTTTCCGTCTTTAGGGATAACGATGAATTCGAAAGCATCTGTTTCGCCCATTTGGTTACCGTAGCCACCCATAGCTTGGATGAAGTTTGCATTAGGGTTCATAGTGATTTCTTCGATACGGAAAGAAATCATCATGCGGATAAGAGAGTTGACAGTAGAGAGAAGGTAGCCTTGGTCAGTAGCGCGCACTTCATGAGGGATAGCATTGTGAAGGAATTCGATAGCGAGTTGAGTGAATTGTGCCTCTTTATCTGTATAGATAGCTACATGAGGTGCACCATTTGTTGGGAGACTGTAGCGAGGACGTTCGCCACGATTAGTGCGAGCAGGGATTGTAGAGAAGAGGTCAACGATTTTTTTCTCCATTTTGTCAACATCGATATCACCTACGACAACGATACATTGGAGGTCTGGACCATACCATAATTCGTAGTAGTCGCGGAGTGCTTGATAAGTGAAGTTGTTGATAACAGCTGTGTCGCCGATTACATCGCGTTTAGCATATTGCGAGCCTGGGTATTTTAGTTTGTTACCTTCGCGCCACATACGGCGTTGAGCATTGTTGCCTTGGCGCCATTCTTCGCGGATTACGCCACGTTCGTTGTCGATTTCGGCCTCTTGGAGAGAGATAGCGCAAGACCAATCGTGAAGCACGAGGAGTGCGCTGTCGAGAATCTCTTCGCGAGTAGGCACGTTAGAGAGGCGATATACGGTTTCGTCAAGTGAAGTGTAAGCATTGATGTTGCTACCGAAGCCAACACCTACAGATTCGAAATAGTTGATGAGGAGTTTGCCAGGGAAGTGCTCAGTACCATTGAATGCCATGTGTTCGAGGAAGTGAGCGAGACCATTTTGGTGGTCTTCTTCGAGGATTGCACCTACGGCTTGAGCGATGTGGAATTCACAACGTTCTTTAGGTTGGTTGTTGTAACGGATGTAGTAAGTCAAACCATTTTCGAGGACACCGATACGTACGTTTGTGTCGATAGGGAGTGGTTGTGGCTGTTGAGCCTTTAGGTTGATGCACAAAGCACAATTTATAATGCAGAGTGCTAAGAGAAATAATTTTTTCATATTTTAGATTTTTAGTAGCGAGTAGAGAGTTGTAAGACAACTCAACTTCTCTTTGTTAATATATTTTATAAATCAATTTATTTTGTAGTGCAAAGTAACACAAAAAATCTTGAATGACCAAATATTTTTATCGTTTTTCGATAAAAAATATATTTTTAAGATATTTTAATTGTATAGGTTATAAAAAATGAGTATATTTGCAAGTTAAAAAAGTCAACTATCTATAGTCAATAGTCAACAGACTGTAGATTATAATAAAGTAGTTTATGAAATATACATTTGATAGAGTTGTTCGTTTAATTATAGCGTTGGCTGTGATTATTGGTTTGGCACTGCTTGTGAATAGATTGAGCGGTGTGTTATTGCCATTTTTGATTGGTTGGTTGTTGGCATATTTGATTCATCCGTTGGTGAAGTTTGTGCAGTATAAGATGAAAGTGGGTAATAGGGGTTTGTCTATAATGATTTCGTTATTATTTATTGCAATTGTGATTACAGGATTGGGATTTGCTGTGGTGCCTGCGATTGGGAATGAAATTATGTCGATGCACAATTCACAATTCACAATTCATAATTTTGGAGTCAATTCTGAATTTATCGGTCAGTTGTATGGATTTGTTGAGAATTTAGATTTTGAGAAATGGTTGAATCCTGAAACTTTGAAATCGGCTTTCGAGAAGTTGGTGCCTGGTGTGTGGGGCTTGTTGTCGGGTACATGGGAGTTGATTGCTGGTGTGTTTGTGCTGTTTGTGGTGTTTTTGTATGTGGTGTTTATTTTGGTTGATTATGAGAATATTAATCGTGGCGCGAGGGAGATGATTCCACCAAAATATCGTGAATTGGTTGAGGGTGTGTTTGAAGATTTAGAAAGTGGAATGAATCGTTATTTTCGTGGGCAGAGTTTGGTGGCGTTTATTGTTGGTGTGTTGTTCGCTATTGGTTTTAAGATAGTTGGATTGCCGATGGCTATTACGATGGGGCTATTTATTGGAGTGTTGAATTTGGTACCTTATTTGCAGACTGTGGGGGTTGTGCCTGTGGTGTTGTTGTGTTTGGTGAAGGGGGCTGAACCAGGTGGTAATTTCTGGTGGGTGTTGTTGGGATGTTTTATTGTATTTTTGGTGGTGCAGGGAATACAGGATTTGTTTCTTGTGCCAAAGATTATGGGTAAGGCTATGGGGTTGAATCCAGCGGTGATATTGTTGTCGCTCTCAATATGGGGTTCGTTGTTGGGTATTGTGGGTATGATTATTGCGTTGCCTATGACTACGTTGTTGATTTCGTATTATAAGAGATTTGCTATTAGGGAACAGGGAACAAGGAATAGGGAACAAGGAATAGGGAACAAGGAATAGGGATTATTTATAGAAATTTGAAATATGAAAAAGTTTTGTTTTTTATTAGCATTGTGTGTGTATTGTGCATTGTGCATTAAATTGAGTGCGGTGCCAGCGAAACCGATAGTTAAAGATAGTATTTTACCAGATGGTAGTGTGGTGCAGATGGTGTTGCGAGGTGATGAGTTTGGACACTACTATGAGCAGATAACAGATAACAGATTACAGATTACAGATAATAGTACGCAGATTATAGGTGAGTGTTTAGAGATTGCAGAGAAAAGGGAGCGTGCAATGGCTAAGCGGCGAGTATCGGACGCTCGAGCCGAGCGTCCCTACATGTTGAAGCGTGCTCCTCATCAGGCAGCGAGGGGATTGGTGATTTTGGTGGAGTTTTCGGATAATAGTTTTAAGAAAACACGTCAGGATTTTGATGATTTGTTGAATAAAGATGGATATAGTTATAATGGTGCTACGGGGTCGGCAATGAATTATTTCAAAGATGCATCGAATGGACAGTATGTGCCACATTTTGATGTGTATGGACCATATAAACTTGATAAAAAAATGAGTTATTATGGTCAGAATGATAGAGAAGGAATGGATATGCATCCCGATCAGATGGTAGTAGATGCTATGGCAAAATTGAATGCTGCAGAAGATATAAATTTTGCTGATTATGACACTGACAATGACGGAAATATAGATAATATATTCATTTATTATGCTGGTTATGGTGAGAATGAAGGAGCATCGGAGAATACAATATGGCCACATGCTTGGGAGGTGTATGATGAGTATGTGAGTGGACAGTTGGTGTATGATGGTAAGCGATTAACAGGTTATGCGTGTACATCAGAATTGCAAGGGGTAAGTGGCTCAACTATGTGTGGTATAGGTACTTTTTGTCATGAATTTAGTCATGTGCTTGGGTTGCCTGATTTTTATGTAACAGATTATTCTTCATCACATAAAACGCCTGGAGATTGGGATATTATGGATTGTGGTTCGTATTTGAATGATGGTAATACACCTCCAACATATTCTGCTCATGAGCGTTTTTATCTTGGTTGGCTCACTCCTGAAATATTGAATGAAGCTGGAGATTTTGAATTAGAAGATATTCAAACAAGTAATAAGGCATATATTATAACATCGACAGGAACTCATAATTTAGATGGAGGTAATCCTAATCCTAAAACATATTATTTATTGGAGAATAGACAACAAATAGGTTGGGATGCTTATTTGCCAGGACATGGTATGATGATTACTAAAACTATTTATGACGAAGATAAATGGTATAATAATATTCCAAATAATAGTAAAAATTCACAAGGATATGATATAATTGAGGCAGATGGTAAAGCTCCTAATGATGATTATGGTAAGCCTGGAGATTTATTCCCTGGTACATCGAAAGTAACAAATTATACTCCATACGCTAAATATCCAATTACAGATATTAAAGAAGTTGGTGGTGTAATTAGTTTTGTATTTATGGGAGGTGCTTCGGAAGAAAATCCTGATACACCTAATAATCCAGGAGATGATGTGGTTGTTGATGATTGTTTCGAAGAAACTTTTGATGGTTTGATTGTTGTTGGTAGTACAGATATTACAGAGATGATAGACGAATATGCTGATAATGCAGGTTGGGAAGGATATAAATTATTCTGTTCTTCTGGGATGTTGAAAGTTGGGTCAAGTAAAGCTGAAGGGTATGTTGTCACTCCTGCATTGCCATTTGATGGTGATGTGCAAGTTGAATTTGTTGGTGCAGCTTATAAAAATGATGCTGTGATTAGTTTTGAAATTGATGGTGAGGTGGTTAATGAATTTGATGTTACATCACAAAAAGTCACACATATTTTTGATATTGATGGATTAGAAGCTTATTCTCAAATAAAAATTTATTCAAGTGATAATCGTTTTTATGTTGACAATTTCAAAGTTTGTAAAAAACAAGGAGTGGTAACAGATGTATTAAATTCAGAAGCTAAGATAGTTTTGGTTAATTCAGGTAGTCGAGCTGAATTGTTGGGAGTTGGTGTAGGTGCTGTCGTTTCTTGTTATGATGGAGTTGGACGATTGTTGTGGTGTGAAGAGGCAGCTGGTGATGTGATGGAATTTGAAGCTCCACGAGGATTTTATGTATTGAGAATTGTTGCAGGAGAAAAGGTTGAGGTAGTTAAGGGAATAGGAAATAAGTAACAAGGAATAGGGAATTATGGAATTGGATAAGAGGGAGTTTTTACGTGTCTATCGAGACTTTATGAGTGTTGAGGGACGGAAGATAGATACGAAATATTTGATGCGATTGAAAGAGGATATTCGTAGGTTTACTGCTGAATATGATGTATCGTTGGATGCGTTGGCTAAGTCGATGCGTGCTGCTATGATTGCGCATCGCGAAATATCACTTGGTCATCATTCGATTGAGGCGATATTGCTTTATACTTTGATTTATAAGACAGGCACTCCTATATCATACGTTGAAGAGAGATATGGCGAATCGACAGCTATGTTGGTCGATGGTTTGATGAAGGTGTATGATTTGTATAGTCGTCAACAGTCAACAGTCAATGGTCAACGGGCGGAGGGTAGCGTGGTGCGTAGTGATAATTTTCGTAAGTTGTTGATTTCTTTGGCTCAGGATGTGCGTGTGATTATGATTATGATTGTTGAGCGATTGGATACGATGCGTAATTTGCAAGCGTATGATGTCGATGAGCAACAAGAGATTGCACGTGAGGTGTCGTATCTTTATGCGCCATTGGCTCACCGTATGGGGTTGTATGGCATCAAGACCGAGTTGGAGGATTTGTCGCTTAAATATACATCGCGTGAGGTTTATAAAGAGATTGCCACGAAACTTAACGAAACGAAACGTAGTCGTGATGCTTATATTAAGAAATTCATTGAGCCGGTGAAAGCGCGTTTGGAGGCTGAAGGGTTGAAGTTTTCGATTAAAGGGCGTACAAAGAGTATTCATTCGATTTGGAATAAGATTCGCAAACAACAAGTGCCATTTGAAAAGGTGTATGACTTGTTTGCTATACGTATCATAATAGATTGTCCGATTGAGAGGGAGAAAGCGGCTTGTTGGCAGGCTTTTTCAGTTGTAACGGATATGTATACAGCAAATACTAAGCGTTTGCGTGATTGGATTTCGGTGCCAAAAAGCAATGGCTATGAATCGTTACACGTTACGGTGATGGGCCCTGAGGGTAAATGGGTTGAGGTGCAAATACGTACCGAGCGTATGGATGAAGTGGCAGAGAAAGGTGTGGCGGCTCACTGGAAATATAAAGGAGGTAAGAGTGACTCTGCTCAGATGGATGAGTGGTTGAAAAATCTTCGTGATTTGCTCGAACAGGGCAGTAATGAGGATGATGGTCTTGATGTGATGAATGAGTTCAAGATGCAACTCTATGATGACGATGTTTTTGTGTTTACTCCTAAAGGTGATTTGCATCAGTTGCATCGTGGAGCTACGGTTTTGGACTTTGCATTTGGTATTCATACAAAAATTGGCTCGCAATGTATGGGGGCTATTGTGAATGGCAAGCACGTAAGTTTCAAATACGAATTGCAGAATGGCGACCAAGTGGAAGTGCTCACTTCGCCAGCACAAACACCTCGTGCCGATTGGCTTAATTGGGCGAAGACTTCGAAGGCGCGTTCGCGAATCAAGCAAGCACTTAAAGAGGCGGAACATAAAGAGGCAGAGAATGGTCGTGAAACATTGTTGCGCCGTTTGAAGAATTGGAAATTGGAGTTTGATGATTCGTTGATAGGGCGAGCTTATAAGAAGTTGGGATATAAGACATTTTCGGATTTCTATGTGGCAATCAATCAAGATAAAGTGAATCTGTTGCAGTTGCGCGATTGGTTGGTTGATGGGTTTGATACACAAGAGCAATCTGCAACACCTCGTTCAGCCGAAGGATTTGAACAAGAGACCGAGTTGCAACGTATTACTGCTAAGGATGATGCACTTGTGATTGACCGTAATTTGAAGAACGTCGATTATACATTGGCTCGTTGCTGTAACCCTATATATGGCGATGAAATATTTGGATTCGTGTCGGTGTCGGGAGGTATAAAAATACATAAAAAAGATTGTCCTAACGCTCCGCAATTGATTTCGCGCTTTGGTTATCGCATAGTGAATGCACGTTGGGCAGGCGAATCGACAGGGGCTGAATATACCACTACGATACGCATAATTGGTCGCGATGATATTGGTATTGTAACAAATATTACATCGGTGATAAGCAAAGAGTCAGGTGTGAATATGCGTTCGATTTCAGTTGATTCTAATGCCGGATTGTTTGAAGGAACAATTACGCTTATTGTGCATCAAGCATCACAACTTGAGGCTTTGTTCAAGAAATTAAAAACTATAAAAGGTGTAAAACAGATATTCCGTGTATGACAACACATATCATAAATATAGGTGATGAATTGCTCATCGGTCAAGTAGTCAATACCAACGCATCGTGGATGGCAGAGGAGTTGAACAAGCGCAACATAAAGGTTACGAATATCAGTGTCATCTCCGATGGTGGAGATGACATCAGAACCCAACTCGACCGCTCTCTCGCTGAGGCAGATGTAGTGCTTATTACAGGCGGTCTTGGACCAACGAAGGACGATATTACGAAAACTGTATTGTGCGAGTATTTTGGCGATACTCTCGTGCGTCATCAGCAGACTTACGATAATGTTAAGAAATTTTTCGAGCGTCGTGGTTTGCCATTTACCGAAATAAATCAGGCTCAGGCTTTGGTGCCAAGCAAGTGTAAGGTACTTGTGAATGAAGTGGGTACTGCGCCTTGTATGGTCTTCTTCAATGCACAATGCATAATGCATAATGCACAATTGAAAGAGACACGAGACACGAGACACGAGACACGAGATGCGTCGGCTGACTCTCAAAACTTAACTCTCAACTCTCAACTTTCGAAGATTGTCATCAGTATGCCAGGTGTGCCATTCGAGATGAAGTGGTTGATGCAGAATAGTGTGTTGCCATTATTGGAAGAGCGATTGGGCGCAGAGGCGATAGTGCATAAAACCATTTTGACTTTCGGCATAGGCGAATCATTTTTAGCCGATAAAATTGCAGATTGGGAAGATGCTTTACCTTCTCATATCAAGTTGGCTTATCTCCCCGAAGCAGGTAAGGTTCGTTTGCGCCTTTCGGCTTATGGTTCTTTAATGCATAATGCACAACCAACGGTCTTGAGCTTCAGCGAAAAATGCACAATGCACAATGCACAGCACTCGTTTCCTATTAAAGAAAGATTGGAGCGTGAGGTGGCAGAGCAAATCGAGAAGTTAGAAAAGATTATAGGTGAGAATATCTATGGCTATGACGATGAGACAATATCTTCTGTAATAGGTAAATTATTGAAAGAGCAAGGAGCTATGTTGGCTACTGCCGAGAGTTGTACGGGTGGTTTGGTTGCTCGTCGTATTACTGAGACATCTGGTTCATCAGCATATTTCAAAGGTGGTGTAGTGGCTTATTCTAACGAAATCAAGCAACAACTCTTAGGTGTTAAACACGAAACATTAGAGCAATATGGAGCGGTGTCGGAACAAATTGCTAAAGAGATGGCGCTCGGTTGCCTCAATGTGATGGATGCCGATTATGCCATTGCCACTACAGGTATAGCAGGGCCAACAGGTGGTTCTGATGAAAAACCGCTTGGATTGGTTTATATTGCGGTAGCGAAAAGAGTTAGGAGTGAGGAGTTAGGAGTTAGGAGTGATAGGGAGCAATCATTTGTTAAAGTAGCGTGTGATAAATATATATTCCGCACTACACGCGAACAGCACCAAGAGCGCACTGCCAATCAAGCACTATTTGATTTATATAAATTAGTAGTAAGTCGCAAGTCATAAGTCGCAAGACTAATGTCCATATATTGTGAATGCTGAATGGTTCTTACTACTTGCGACTTATTACTTATTACTTTAAAATATTATGATAGCAAAAATTTTCTCTCCGTACGTAGTTACGGTATTGATGCTCGTGTTGAGCAACTGTTTCATGACCTTTGCGTGGTATGGTCATTTGAAAAATATGAGTAGTAAAGCGTGGTATGTGGCGGCTTTTGTGAGTTGGGGTATTGCATTGTGCGAATATTTGATTATGGTGCCAGCCAATCGTATAGGTATCACCGTTTATACATTGCCACAACTCAAAATCATTCAAGAGGTTATTACACTAAGTGTCTTTATACCTTTTGCAATGATATACATGGGGCAACCATTCAAGTGGGATTTCGTATGGGCAGGCCTCTGTTTGCTCGGAGCAGTATATTTTATGTTCCGTGGGTAATTTTCAAATGATAAAAAAAACTAATATTAGCGTGTATAGTTCCTTAGTCCACATTCTTCATTCCTCATTCCTCACTCCGCATTTAAGAGTCGAGACTCTCGCTTCTTCATCGTGGTTTGGAGGTCTGATATTGATTGTATTGATTGCGCTTGCGCTGTCGGTATCGGCGCATCGTAAGCAATATACTCTTTATGTGCGCAATTTAATAAATAAGCAGGGACGTGTAATGAATTACGATACAGAATCTACTTCGGCATGGGCAAATATATTTTTGTGGTTTGTGGTTGTATCGGGTTTTGGGCTTACGATAGTATCACTATTTTATTCTCAATTCTCAATTTTCAATCTTCAATTTTTAATTTTATATTTTGTTATAGTTGCTTATTTAGGTTTGAAGTGGCTCTTGATACGATTTATCGGTTATGTGTTTGGTGTGAGAGAGCAGGCAGTGTCATTTTCTACCGATTATTTTGTGATAATTGCTCTCTTTGGTTTGTTTTTATTGCCAATATCATTTGGCATTATATACATGCCAGGAGTATCAAATTTGGTGTGGTCAATTTTGTTGTTATGTATAGGTTTTATCGTACTTATAGCACTATTTATAAAACTATTACAAATTTTTTATACCGGAATTAGCTCATTATTCTATATTTTTTTGTATCTTTGCACCTCGGAAATTTTGCCCCTTTTTGTGGCTGTGAAAATAGCTCAAATGTGGTGATTATTGTCTAATTTTTAATACTTATAAAGTTGAAGGTCAAGAAGATACTTGTTTCGCAACCGAAACCAGAAACCGGCAAATCTCCATACTTGGATTTGGAGGAAAAATACAACGTAAAAGTAAATTTTCGTCCATTTATTAAGGTTGACCCTATCTGTTCGAGAGAATTTAGGGGTCAAAAAGTCAATATTGCAGAGCATACAGCGATTGTTTTTACCTCAATTGTGGGTATAAAACACTTTTTTCGTTTGACAGAAGAGACTCGCGTGAAGATTAACGACGATTGGCGTTATTTCTGTATTTCGCCATCTGTTGCCAACTATTTGCAAAAGTACATCAATTATCGTAAACGTAAAGTTTTCTTCCCAGAAACAGGTCGTTTGGCTGATATGTTTGCGCTTATTGACAAGCATGCCGAAGAGAAATTTTTGGTAGTATTACCTGATAACAATAACGAAGAGGTAATTGCAATGCTTGAACAACATAAGGTTAATCATAGTATTGGTCTTATGTATCGTACTGTAAGTAACGATTTCACTCCTGAAGAAGAGTTTAACTACGACATGTTGTTGTTCTTCTCTCCTCAAGGTATTGCTGCTTTGAAAAAGAACTTCCCAGAATTTGACCAAGGTGAAATCGTAATCGGTTGTCTTGGTGCAACCACTGCACAAGCAGCCAAAGAAGCTAATCTTCGTGTTGATATCGAAGTTCCATCGCCAAAATACACATCTATGACTGTGGCTGTCGATGACTTCATCAAAGAAAATCACAAACGTCGATAAAATTTTGTTTCTAAAATAAAAGACAGAATAACATAATAACATAAACTCGTATATATTTTTTTGTTCTTATGTTCTTCTGTCTTTTTTTATTATGAAAGATATAAAACTTACATTCAATAAATCACAGCATCTTTGTGGCGAGACCACAATATCGCAACTATTCCGTGAAGGCAAAGCCTTTTTGGTCTTTCCGTTGCGTGTAGTCTATCGTGTGATGCCGCGCGATGTAGGGACGTACGGTTCGTGCGTCCGTGATAATCGACCATCGGTGCGAGTATTGACCTCTGTGCCTAAAAAGCAATTCAAACATGCTGTTGACCGCAATCGCTTCAAACGTCTAATTCGCGAATCATATCGACTTCAACAACACGAACTCAACGAGGTGTTAGATGCTAACGGTTTAGTGATGGACGTAGCCTTTACCGCTGTACATAACCAAATCCCGAAATTTGATTATTTGAAAAGCCGCATGGGTAAAATAATACAAACCCTTAAGGAACAAGGAACAATGAGTAAGGAATAGGGAGCAGGGAACAGGGAGTAAGGAGAACGTGATATTATAATTATGTATTATGCATTATGAATTAATTTAAAGTGAAGCGTATTTTAGAGTACATATTATTGATACCGATATATTTCTATCGGGCATGTATATCGCCAATGTTTCCACCGACATGTCGATTCACCCCCACATGCTCACAATATGCCATAGAAGCAATTAAAAAGCACGGACCATTCAAAGGCCTATGGCTTGCCATCAAACGTATTTCACGTTGTCATCCATGGGGTGGCAGTGGCTACGACCCAGTACCATAGTTAGATTACAGATAATAGATAATAGGTATAAAAAAGGCTGATTAACAGGTTTGTTATTCAGCCTTTTTGTTTTATATTTGTTGTATTAGAACTCCGATGTGAAGTGGAAGCGGATTTTTGGGAAGTCGGATTGTGCCATTTGGAGTAGGTATCCGCTTTCGGCGAGGAATACATCGCGACCGTCTTTATCTACTGCCATATATTGGAACTTACGGCGTTTGAAGTTTTCGAGTTCGGCTGGGTCGTCCGATTCAATCCAGCATGCTTTGAAGAGCGACATTGGCTCCCAGCGGCATTGTGCGCCATATTCGTGGAGTAGGCGATATTCGATTACTTCGAATTGGAGTTGTCCTACTGTACCAATGATTTTGCGGTTGTTGTTTTGATGAGTAAACACCTGTGCTACACCTTCGCCCATGAGTTGGTCGATACCTTTTTGGAGTTGTTTAGTCTTCATTGGGTCGGCATTCTCGATGTATTTAAACATCTCAGGCGAGAAGCTTGGCAATCCTTTGAAGTGGAGATTTTCGCCCGAAGTGAGGGTGTCGCCAATCTTGAAGTTGCCAGTGTCTGGAAGACCGATGATATCGCCTGCGTATGCTTCATCCACAGTCTCTTTCTTCTGAGCCATGAAGGCAGTAGGAGCCGAGAAACGGAACTGTTTGCCAAGGCGCATGTGTTTGTAGTTGACGTTACGTTCGAATTTACCCGAGCAGATTTTCACAAAGGCAATACAAGAGCGGTGGTTAGGGTCCATATTGGCATGGATTTTAAATACAAAGCCTGTAAATGGCTCTTCGTGTGGGTCAACTGTGCGTTCTATTGCATCAACAGGTAGTGGAGCTGGAGCGATATCGACAAAGCAGTCGAGCAACTCTTTCACACCGAAAGTATTGAGAGCAGAGCCAAAGAATACTGGTGCAACATCGGCAGCGAGGTAGTCCTTCACGTCGAATGGGTCATAGACACCGTCGATGAGTTCGATGTCGTTGCGGAGTTGTTCTGCATCGTCTTCGCCTACCATATTGTCGAATTCTGCTGAGTGAATATCTACGGCAATAGTCTCTGAAACTTTCTGTTTGTTAGGAGTATAGAGGTTGAGTTTGTCTTGATAGATGTTGTAAACGCCTTTGAATTTCATGCCCGAGTTGATAGGCCAAGAGAGAGGGCGCACCTTGATGCCGAGTTCAGCTTCGAGTTCGTCGAGGAGGTCGAAAGGATTTTTACCTTCGCGGTCCATTTTGTTGACGAAAATCATCACTGGCGTTTTGCGCATTGTGCAGACTTGCATGAGTTTGCGAGTTTGTGCTTCCACACCTTTAGCTGAGTCAACCACGATGATAACGCTATCAACGGCGGTAAGTGTACGGAAAGTGTCTTCGGCAAAGTCCTGGTGACCAGGGGTGTCGAGGATATTGATTTTAAAGTCGCGATACTCGAATCCCATTACAGAAGTAGCAACCGAGATACCACGTTGTTTCTCGATTTCCATCCAGTCGGAAGTAGCAGTTTTTTTGATTTTATTTGATTTTACAGCACCTGCCACATGGATAGCACCACCGAAGAGGAGGAGTTTTTCGGTGAGAGTTGTTTTACCAGCATCGGGGTGAGAGATAATCGCAAAGGTGCGTCGGCGGTTAATTTCGTTTTCGTACATTTATTTGTATAGTGTTTAGTGTATAATGTATAGCGTTTTACGTTTTATTTTTGGGAGTGCAAAGTTACGAAAAAAAGTTGAATTTAAGAGAAAAAAAGCATCATTATCTTCTCTTTATGTGTTTAATAGTCTATCGTTTGGTGTAGATAATCATAAAAGTTACGGCGACTATGGCTATAACGATGCCAAGAACAATGTTGGTTGTTAGGGCTTCACCAAAAACGAGTGTGCCTACAAGAATTGCGGTGATAGGCTCAAATACTCCAAGTACAGATGCCTTAGTTGCACCGATATTGCGAGTAGCGATAGCCAATGTCGCAGTTGATATAATAGTAGGCAAAATAGCCAAACCGATGAGATTGCCCCATGCTGCATAACCCTCAATGCCAGATGTGATACCTGTATTGGAAAACAGAATCTTACCGAGAAATATGATTGCCCCAGTTAGCAGGGCATAAAATGTCAGCAGTGAGTTTGAGATTGTACTTATAGTTTTACTTCGGTTGATAATAACGATAAAAAAGGCATATACGAGTGCCGAACCTAACGATAGCAGAACGCCAATTGGATTTATTGCCTCTCCTGAATTGCTTTGTGTCATAATAATTACGCCTGCAAAAGTCGCAAATATGGATAGCCACACAGGCCATGATGGCACTACTTTGAGGAAAACCATAATAATTGCTACAATCACTGGATATAGGAATATCAGTGTTGTCGCTAAGCCAGATGCGATATAGTTGTATGCTTCAAACAAGAATATGCTACTGAACGTGTATAGTACTCCAAGAATAAGTAGTATGCCTGCTTGTTTTGAGGACACTTTAAAGCTCTGCTTTGTGAGTAATAGGAATACCCCCAAAATGGCAATGGCGATGCCATATCTAAAGAATAGAATAGAGTTGATTGCCACTCCATCCTTCATCAAAGGCATTCCAAATAATGGATTTAATCCGTATGTTATACCCGTAATAATACCCGCAGGGTAACCTATTATTGCATTCTTGCTTAATTTTATAGAACTCATAAAATTCAATGATTTTGGGGCGCAAAATTACAAAAAAAAGTTGGAATGGAAAAGTTGTTGCGCTGTTTGCTTTATAGTATGTTTATGATATATTTATCATACATTTATAGTATACTTATCCTATGTTATAGTATGGGAGAGGATATAAAAAAGGCTGTACTTTTGGGGTACAGCCTTTTGTTGCATATTTGTTTTTTATTTGTTTGATTTAAGGTATTGGTGGGCGATTTGGCAGCGGAGGCAGTCTTTGAGGGTGCAGTAGTTGTCGTGGAGTTGGATGAGGGCTTGTGATGTGTAGGCGTCGGGGCAAGGGAATTGGGCTGAGGTGAATTTCTGGGTTTTGTGGTTTTGCTCGGCGCGGAGTTGGCGTAGGAGGTCGAGGGTTTTCTCTTGTAGGTCAATATCGTGAGTGGTTTGGGCGTAAAGGAATAGGAATGGTACTACGGTGTTGATAATTAGCAAGTCGATGCTAGTAGTGGAGAGTTGGCAACCATGTTGTTCGGTGCGGGAGCCGAGTCGATAGTGATTTTGCCAATAAGGAGATGCTTTGATAGAGAATATTTTGCGTAGATTTTTTATGTCAAGATTGTTGAGTGTTCGGCTAAATAGGTGGTCGTAACGGTGGAGGAGCATGGCGAATTGGGCAAGGCGCATGGTTGGGAAACCGAATGGGCGCATGCGGAGAAATTTGAAATATACGCCTTCAGTTGGTTTGAGTGAGAATTTGTTGCTTAAGAATTGGTATTCACGAACCCAAAGGAGTTCTTCTGGCTCGGAGAGTGATTCTGTATGGCAGAGAAAGCCAGCTTGTCCGAGCAGTAGGGCTTCGATTTGATGGAGAGAGTTGCGGTGGTGCATGATGACGTTAAGTGGCAGAGATTGTGCTACTTGCTGCATTGCATCGCTATTGACTCCGAAACCAAATGCACGACAGAGGGTTACATAAAAGGCTTGTTCCCAGTTGTTTTGATTGGATTGTAGGATTTGCGATATGCGTTCGGTTTTGGATTGTAGGCGTTCGATGAGTAGGCGGTCAATCCATTGGTTAAGACGGAAGGGGTCGATTTCGGTGAAGTGGATAGGGCAAAATTGATGCTCTTGCATTAGGGTTTGATAGCCGTTGAGGATGGATTTGGGGTAGGCAAGCGCAATGGTAGGGATTGGGTTGTCGGATTGCGTAAATATCTGTTCGTCAGCCTCGAAAACTACGTGAAGGATGATGTTGTCGTATTCGGGATGGTTGTCGTGATTGTGGCGATGCCAATCGGTAGCGCGAACGTGAAACTCCACATTGCCAGCCCATAAGCGACCGTCTATTTCGATTTTTGCGTTGAAGGCATCGGGTCCAGCATTGGTATTTGGTATGCCTGGCGAGATAATGCGCACGCGCTCTCCGAGGATAGTTTGTTGTTCTTCGAAATATAGGCGGTTGAACCAGATGTAGTTTAGGAGTTTTTCGGTCATAGAATATGAATGAGGAATTAGGAGTGAGGAATGAGGAATTTTTTTGCAAAGTTAATGATTTTTTTTGCTGGAGAGGCTTTTAATGTGAAATTTTTGTGTTTTTTATCGTTTTTCGATAAAAATATTTGGTCAAGTGAAAATTTATTTGTTACTTTGCAAGTTAATTAGTACAAAGTAGCAAGTCTTAAGTCGTAAGACTTTGTTTCGTGGTATTGTTTATTATTTAATGGTCTTGTTACTTGTTACTTACTACTTATTACTGAAAAATATATGAAACGATTTAAGATATTGTGTGTGTTGTTGTTGACGGTGTTTTTTGCATCGGTCGTAACGGATTTTGTGCTTGATTTTATTGCGGGCGCAAAGATGGGTTATAATATGGTGGAATACACGATAGCTAAAGGATTGGAAAGTCGCGAGCATTTGTATGTTGATGTGGTGGCTGATGGAGAGGGTAAAGCACTTGCGCCAAATGCGGTGAATAAACTTTCGGGCGATTCGATAGTCATATTAAGAAACAACGTTTCGATAGTGGAATATGCTAAGTCGTTTGCGGAAGAGACGGACAAACATAATGTGTGGTATGAGATTTTGTGTTGGTTGAATTGGGTGATAATCGCAATTTTTGTTTATTTGATTGTAGTTTTTGTGAAGTTGATGCGTTTGTTTATACGCTCGCAAGTGTTTGAACAGAAGATAATTTCGTTGTTGAATCATATTGGAGTGGCGTTTTTGGTGTTGGCAGTGATTTCAACTGCATGGAATTTTGGTAGAGCATATCTTACGGCGCATTTGATTGATGTAGAGGGATTGGCGGTGAATTATCAGCATTGCATAGAGTGGAATAATTTGTTGTTGGGCTTGGTGGTGTTGGTTATAACCGAAATTTTGCGTCAGGCGACAACGATAAAAGAAGAGCAAGATTTGACTATTTAGGGAGAAGGAATAAGGAACAGGGAACAAGGAATAGGGAGATAACCCCTCTGCCCGTTGGGCACCTTCCCTAAGATAGGGGAGTAATAAGTAGTATTTGAAATTGTGAATTGAAAAAAATGGCAATTATAGTTAATTTGGATATGATGATGGCTAAGCGTAAGATGTCGCTGACAGAATTGTCGGAACGAGTGGATATTACGCCTGCGAACTTGTCTATTTTGAAAACAGGCAAGGCTAAGGCTATACGCTTTTCTACGCTTGAGGCAATATGTAAAGAGCTTGATTGTCAGCCAGGAGAGATATTGGAGTATAATGAGGAGTGAGAAATTAGGAATTAAGAATATTTCTAACTATTGTTTTCGGTTTTTTAGGTATAACTACAATAACAATTACTAATTGAATATGAATATGAAAAACAAAATTTTTGCAACGCTTGTGGTGCTTTTGGCTGCAACTGCAAGTATTTTTGCTCAAACCATCAATCATGGTCATGGGCTTCAAGAGTACAAGCTTGAAAATGGCTTGACAGTATTCCTTTGGGAAGACAAAGATGCAACAGACGTACACGGTCGCGTGGTTTGTCGTGCTGGTGCAGTAGATGAACCATCTGATTATTCAGGTCTTGCTCACTACCTCGAACACATGTTGTTTAAAGGTACTGACAAAATTGGTGCAATTGACTGGGAAAAAGAGAAACCTCTTTATGAACAAATCATTGCGCTTTACAATGAATTTAATGCAGAAACAGACGAAGCTAAACGTCTTGAATTAATTAAAAAAATCAATGAAGTATCGTTGGAAGCAGCTCAATATGGTGCAACAGACGATTTCTCTAACCTTACAGAAAGCTATGGTGGTGACAACTTGAATGCGTTTACATCATACGACCTTACTGCTTATTTCAATACATTCCCAGCAGGTGCATTGGAAAAATGGTTGGAAATCAACTCTGAACGTTTGTTGAACCCAGTGTTCCGTTCATTCCAAGCTGAGCTTGAAAACGTATATGAAGAGTTTAATATGTATCAAGATGATCTCGGTACTCACCAACGTCAATTCTTGTTTGGTAATGTCTATAAAGGTACTCCATACGAACGTGACGTTATCGGTTATCAACATCACTTGAAAAACCCTTCACTTTCAAAACTTATCGAATTCTTTCAAACATGGTATGTGCCTAACAACATGTGTTTGATGCTTGTAGGTAATTTTGACGCAGAATCAGCAAAACCACTTATCGCTGAAAAATTTGGTCGTCTTCAACCAAAAGAATTGCCTGCTCGTGCAAAATTTGAAGATACTAAAATTACAGGTGACGAAAAATATAAAGCAAAATTGGGCTATTCACCACAAGTATATTGGGTGTATCCAGGTATTAAAAAAGGTGATAAAGACGAATTGGCACTTAATGTAGCATGTCAACTTTTGAACAATGGTCACAACACTGGTCTTCTCGACAAATTGATGCTTGACAACACATTGTCAACTGCATACGTTTCTCTTGACTCTCGTCGTGAAGCAGGTCGTATTATGATTATTGGTGTGCCTTACTATGATGTAGCACAACGTACATTTGAAACATTTGGTCAAACTCAACGTTATATCACTAAAGAGATTGATAAACTTCGTAACGAACAAACAATTCCTGATTGGTTGTTCAAATCAGTGAAAGACCAATTATTGCAAGGTTATACAACTCAATTTGAGTCAAATGATGCTCGCGTAAATATGGTTACTTATTCGTTTGCTTACGGCGAAGGTATTGATGCTTATTTGAATGAAGATAAAGCAATTCAAGCAATCACAAAAGCAGATGTTGTGCGTGTAATCAACAAATATCTTCCTGCAGATGCTAAATGTATGACTCTTGAAATGACAGAGGGTGATCCTAAAAAGAATAAATTGGCTAAACCAGCGATCAAACCTCTCGATCCTCCTAAAGGTGTAGAGACTCCATACGCTAAAGAATTCAAACAAATTCCTGTAACACCACAAGTTGAAATTTTTAACGATTTTGCAGAGGTTACAGAACGTGAACTTTACAAAAACGTGAAATTGTTCTATACACCTAACACTAAAAACAACGTGTTCTCTCTTACTTTGAAATATGGTGTAGGTACACACGAAATGCCAAAACTTCAATATGCAGCTTCGTTGATGAACACAGCAGGTATGATGCCTAACCTTGATGCTCAAACTGTTCGTCGTCAATATTCAGAACTTGGTGCTACATTTGGTTTCAGCGTATCAGAAAGTTATTTCTATATCACAGTTTATGGTGAAGAGGAAAATTTGGATGCTATCCTTGCTCTTCTTTCAAAACACGTGATGATGCCTAATCTTGACGACAAACAAATCAAATCGGTAGTTTCTAATGCGTACTGGAGCCGTTATTCAGAAAAACGTAATCCTAATACAGTGGCTTCTGCATTGCTCGAATATGTGCTTTATGGCGAAAATTCACACTATATCGACCGTATTCCAATGGAAGAACTTTATAAGTATTCTGTAACACCAGATGGTGAAATTATTGAAAACTACTTGGTTAACAAAACTAACCTTACAACTACAATTCAAGAGGCATTTGGTTATGCTGTAGATATTCACTATTGCGGTCAAAAACCAATTGATGAAGTAGCAAAATCAATGAACGCTATCCCAATGAAAGAGCGTATGGTGGATACTAAATCTCCATTCTTCCGTGAACGTAAAACATACGACAAAACTAATGTTATGTTCCTTGCTGATAGCAAAGTGCAACAAGCAAAAGTTTATTTCTATGTAAATTCTAATCCATACGATATCAAAGAAGATGTAGGTTACGACGCATTCAATCAATACTTCTCAGGTGGTTTTAGCGGTCTTGTTATGAACGAAATTCGTGAAAAACGTTCAATGGCTTATACTGCATACGGTTATGTTTCTACTCCAGCTCTTCCTGGTAAAGATTCTTACCTCTTTGGTTATGTAGGTACACAAGGCGACAAAGTGGCTGATGCAGTAGATGTATTTATGGGCTTGTTGTCAGATATGCCTGCTCCTGAAAATGAAGCAGAACGTATGGAAAATATTCGTACTTATCTCCACCAATCAGCGTTGACAGCTAAACCTGATATGCGTGATAAGAGTCAAGTATTTGAACAATGGAAAAAACTTGGTTATACAGAAGACCCAGCTAAAGTGAATATGACTGCAGTTGATAATCTTACATACGATGAAATTAAAGCATTCTATGAAAAGAATATTAAAGGCAAACCAGTTACTATTGTAATCGTTGGTGATCCTAAAACAATTGACCAAAAAGCACTTAAAGCTAAATGGGGTAAAATTACAAAAGTATCTCCAACTAAATTGTTTAAAGGAGGACTTTAATTAGAGTACAGATAACAGAGTACTGATAATAGATAGAGGCGCAAAAATATTTTGCGCCTCTGTTTTTTTTATGAGTTTTTTATAATTTTTGGCATGGTAGTATAAAAATAAATTTGTATATTTGCAAATTGTAAAATTGTGTCTTTATGAAGGGAAAAATTGTTTCATTAAATATTCGATATGTAGTTTATATCGTCAGCCTTATATTGTCGGTAGTAGCTATTTATTTTTTATTGCCAAAAGAAGATAATTTCGATCGTTATTTTGAAATTGGTAAGCCTTGGACTTATGAAATGGTGATAGCTCCGAAAGATTTTGCTATTTATAAGTCGGATGAACAACTTGAGAAGGAGCAGGCTGAGGCACTGAAGGCACTTGAGCCATATTTAATTAATTCACAATTTGCAATTCACAATTCACAATTATTTGCTAATAGTCAAAAAAAATCTTTGTCGGATCGTGAAAAGAATTGGTTGGTTAATGTCTTTAATGAAGTGTATGAAGTTGGGGTTGTTTCGTTGCAAGATAAACAAGAGTTGGAACGTTTAGGAGTTGAAAAGGTTATTGTTTTGGAGGGGAATAGTGTGAGGGGAAAAGTGTTGTTGGATGATATTTTTACGCCTAAAACAGCGTATGATTATATTTTGGCGAAAGCGAGTGTGGAGGCTTGGATTGATGATAATTTATTAAGGGCTTCTAATATTGCAGAGTATATTGAACCTAATGTTTCAATTGATAGGGGTAAGACTGATCAAGCAATTCAGATAATTGTTGATGGAGTGATGTTGACTTCGGGAATGGTGCAAAAGGGAGAAAAAATTATTGATAAAGGAGAAGTTGTAACGGAAGAATCTTATCAGATATTGAAATCGTTGCAACGTGTAGTTGATGGAGAGGAGCTTGCTAAAAATGATAATGTTTGGAAAATAGTAGGAGACATAGCTCTGATTGTAGTTATGCTCGTTTTGCTTGTAGCCTACTTTGTGTTGTTTCGTCCGAAGGTTCTTGATTCAATACGTGCCACAGAGTTTATGATATTGATGATGTTAGGTATGTTGGGTTTGTTGGCTTTGGTGAGACAGTATATAGGGCTAAATGAGTATATAGTGCCTTTTGCAATGTTGCCATTGGTAGTTAGAGTGTTCTTTGATTCGCGTACAGCCCTTTATGTGCATATTATTACTGTGTTGCTTGCGGCCCAAATGGTGCCTGATGCCACTGAATTTGTTGTGTTGCAGATATTGGTGGGTATGGCTGCGGTGTCAAGTCTTAAAGACATGAATTCACGTTCGCAACTTGTGCAGTCGGCGTTGTTGATTTTTGGAGTATATGTAGTGTCGTTTGTTGCTTTAGAATTGTCAAGGGGGTTAGATATTGAGGATGTTGATTGGTCAATGTTATTGGTTTTTGCATTGAATTCTGTAGCATTGTTGTTTGCATACGGGTTGATATTTATTATAGAGAAATTATTCGGATTTCTTAGTGAAGTTACATTGGTTGAACTTTCAAATATCAACAGTCCGTTGTTGATGGAGTTTAGTGAGAAGTGTCCGGGTACGTTTCAACATGTGTTGCAAGTAAGTAATTTGGCTGTAGAAGTGGCAAAAAAAGTGGGAGCTAATGCTTTACTTGTTCGTACTGGTGCATTATATCATGATTTGGGCAAAATGGTTAATCCAATGTATTATACTGAAAACCAAACAGGAGTGAATCCACTGAATGAATTGCCATACGAGGAGGCTGCTCAGGTGATTATATCTCATGTTCAAGAGGGTGTGAAAATTGCAGAAAGATATAATTTGCCTTATCAGATAATAGAGTTTATTTTGATGCATCATGGTTGTAGTAAGGTGAAATATTTTTATAATTCATTTAAAAATAAATATCCTGATAGAGAGATTGATGAGCGTAAGTTTACTTATCCAGGACCTCTACCTTCGACTAAAGAGACTGCGATATTGATGATGTCGGATGCAGTAGAGGCTGCGTCTCGTAGTTTGAAATCTTACGACGAAGAGTCGATTGCTAAATTGGTAGAGGGGGTGGTAAATGGACAAATTGCTGATGGACAGTTTAGAAATTCGCCGATATCTTTTAGAGATGTTGAGGTGGCAAAGCGGGTGTTTGTTGAAAAATTACAAAATATTTACCATACTCGTATTCAATATCCTGAATTGAAAAATAAGAAAGAAGAGAAAGGTGCTTTGGGAGAAATAAATAAAACATTGAAAAGAGTACGTTCTCCTTATAGATTTCAAAAAAAATAATATTTTGTTATGTCTTTGATTAGAGTTTTATTAGCTATTATATTTCCTCCTTTGGCAGTTGTAGATAAAGGTTGTGGATCTTTTTTGATAATCTTTATTCTTACTTGCCTTGGTTGGATTCCGGGCGTGATTGGGGCGTTGATTATTTTGAATAAAAATGAATAAAAAAATATTAAATAATAGTCTTGTATCTCGTGTCTCGTATCTCGTGTCTCTGATAATAGTTTTGGTGTTGATTTTCACTAAAACACTATATTTTCGTATCGATTTAACAGAAGAGGGACGTTATTCTTTGTCTGATGCATCAAAGGATTTGGTGGCGGAGATAAGCGAACCATTAACAGTGAAGTTGTATCTTGATGGTGATCTTGATGCAAATATGCTTCGTTTGCGTCGCTCGACTGAAGATTTGGTGCGTGAGCTTAATATGTATGCCTCAGAGCAACTTGTGATTGAAAATTATAATCCTAATAGTGCTACTACTGATGAGGAACGATATGCCGAATATGCAGAGTTGGAGGAGCGAGGTTTGCGAGGAATGAGTGTTACTATTCGGGAGCGTGGAGGGAAGATGTCGGAACAGGTGATATTCCCTTGGGCTGAGGTGTGTAGTAGTCGTGATACTATGGCTATATGTTTGATGCAACCTTCTTCGCAAAAATCGGGTGAAGTTGCAGTTAACAATGCTATTGCTGATTTGGAATATCTGTTTGTTGATGCAATACGAGTTCTTAATCGTAAAGAGATTCGTAAAGTGGCATTTATTGAAGGGCATGGCGAATTGGCAGAAGAATATACGTATGATGCAAGTGGTGCATTAAGTCGATATTTTCAAGTTGATAGAGGTGTGATTGGTATAGATGCTTCAGTGCTTGATTCTTATGATGCTATTATTGTAGCAAAGCCTATGACGGCTTATAGTGAAAGTGATAAGTTTATTATTGACCAATATATAATGCGAGGAGGACGAGTGTTGTGGTTGTTAGATGGTGCGCAAATGTCGAATGATATGTTGGCTGAAGGGGGGGCAACTCCATTGATTGAGTTGGATGTGAATTTGAATGATATGTTGTTTCGTTATGGTGTGCGTTTGACACCTACGGTGGTGGAAGATATGCAGTGTGCGTATATGCCAGTTAATGTAGCTCGTCCGGGCGAAGAACCTCGCTTTGAACCAATACCTTGGTTTTATATGCCATTGTTGCAAGGTTCTCCATATCATCCGATTACTAAAACATTGCAGGCTGTGAAGGCTGATTTTGCTTCAGGAATTGAAATTGTAGGTGATACTGCAGGTGTACGTAAAGAGGTGTTGTTGATTACAAGTAATGCAAGTCATGTGAATATGGCTCCGACTGAAATTGATGTGATGGATGCTATAAATATTGAACCTAAAGAGTATTTTACGACTCAGTATGTACCTATTGCTGTGGCTTTAGAGGGTAAATTTGAATCGATATATAAGCATCGTATGGCACCTGCAGGTGTAAATGTTGATAAAATTATAGATAAGAGTGAGCCTACACGTATGATTGTAGTGGCAGATGGCGATATTATTCGTAATGATATAGAGCAACATCGTGAAGGTCTTATGCTTGTGCCTCTTGGCTATGATAGGGTGACTCGTCAAACCCATGGAAATAAGGATTTTATTGTAAATGCGATGCTTTATCTTACAGATGATGAGGGGGTGATGCAACTTCGTAATCGTCGCATTGATTTGCGATTGTTGAATAGGGCTGTAGTTGATTCACAACGAGATATGTGGACGTGGATAAATACTTTGTTGCCAGTAGTGTTGCTCGCTATTTTCGGGGGAATATTCTTTTGGATTAGAAAAAGGAAATACGTTGGATAGGGAATAAGGAATAGGGAACAGGGAACAGGGAACAGGGAACAAGGAACAAGGGAGTTGGATTTTTCTTATTAAAAATCAAGAATTATGAATTATAACAAGTATATAGGAGCGCATGTAAGTGCTTCGGGTGGAGTGGAGAATGCTCCATTGAATGCACATAATATAGGTGCAACGGCGTTTGCATTGTTTACTAAAAATCAACGACAATGGTTTTCGCCAGCTTTGACCGAGAAATCTATTGAATTATTTAAGGCTCGTTGTGCTGAGTATGGTTATACTGCGGCGCAGATATTGCCTCATGATAGTTATTTGATAAATCTTGGTTCGCCAGACGCAGAGTCGTTGGATAAGAGTCGTAAGTCTTTTATTGAAGAGATGCATCGCTGTGAGCAATTAGGATTAGATAGATTGAATTTTCATCCAGGTTCGCATCTTAAGAAAATATCGGAAGAGGATTGCTTAAAAACAATAGCAGAGAGTATAAATATTGCGTTGGACAAAACACAAGGTGTTACTGCTGTGTTGGAAAACACTGCTGGTCAAGGCACTAATATGGGTTATCGTTTTGAGCATTTGCGTACGATAATTGATTTAGTTGATGATAAATCGCGTGTAGGTGTGTGTATTGATACACAACATGCTTTTGCAGCTGGGTATGATTTGTTGTCGGAAGAGGGATTTGAAGAGGTATGGCGTCATTTTGATGAAGTGGTAGGGTTCAATTATTTGCGTGGTATGCACCTCAATGATTCTAAGAAAGAGTTGGCTTCGCGAGTTGACCGTCACGAAACATTGCGTAATGGATTGTTGGGTGCAAATCCGTTCATTCGAATTATGAAAGATACTCGTTTTAATAATATACCGTTAATTCTTGAAACTCCAGATGAATCGCTTTGGGCAGAAGAAATAGAGTGGCTTAAATATGGACAGATATAAATTTGCATTACAGTTAGTTTGGAATATCCTTTCGAAACCAGATGAAACTTTGAGGTATGAGGCTTTGTTAAATAAATTTTATGGAAAAAATGTATTTAAGCATTTTGTTATGCCTCTTGCTGAAGTTTTATTTGTTGTGGTTTTTATTGCTTCATTGTTTTCTTTTGAGATGAACTTTGTAACTATTTTTGTTAAATCATTTTTTAATGTTTTATCTTTTGTAGTTGCTTATGGTACATTGTTTTTCTTAGTTCGTTGGATTACTTTACGTTTCTTTGTAGATTCGATAAATGATCGTAATGTTGCAATGTTTGTTGGAGGATTGATTTCTTTAGTTTTTTCAGTTAATTTATTACAATCGATATTTCCTAATTTGTTTTTTGTTAGTTTTTTATATGTGTATGTGTTTTATTTAGTTTGGGTTATGTCGGAAGGTGTAATTGATATTAGCGAAGAGATGCGTAATAAATATATGTGTTTTATTTCTTTATTAGTTTTTTTAACGCCCTTTGTTATCGAAAAGATGTTGATGCAAATGGTACCTAATTTATAAAAATTTCAATTATATGAAAAAGATATTATTTTTGTTCTTAGTGGTGTTAATGTTTGTCGGTTGTGATGAGCGTTTCATGTCATGGAAAGATTATAACGAAGAGTGGCTTGTCGCTCAGCGCGATAAATTGGGCGTAGATACGAATGTTGTTGAAGTAGAAATCTTGCCTTCTGGTGTTTTAATAGAAAAATACCATACTGGTTATGGTGCTATACCTAAGCCATCTATAGATCCCGTTACAGGTGTATCAAGTGGTGTAAAGGTAAAATATACAGGGTGGTTGGTAGATGGCACTCGTTTTGATTATACTGATAGCCTTGGTGTATCATTCTATTTGTCGGATGTGATTGAAGGATGGCGTGAAGCAATGGCTCGTATGCCACAGGGTTCGCATTGGAAAATTTATATTCCACATGAAAAGGCTTATGGTGAAACAGGTAGTAAGGGGTTGTATGGTAATTTTTCCGTACCACCATATAGTACTTTGATTTTTGATATTGATTTGATTGATGTGTTGAATTATTGATGCGTAAGTATTTAGTTATATTATTTACTTTTTTTACTGCTTTTGTAAGTGCTGAAAAATTGAATGTTTCGCAGGTTTATAATCCAAAAAATGCGGGGCAAAATAGTTATGTGAGTGACGTTGATGGTGTTTTATCTGCACAAGCTCGTGTTAATTTGAATAATATATGTGTTTCACTTGAGCATGAGGTTGGAGTGGAAATAGCGGTAGTGATTGTTCCTGGTATAAAAGGTGATGATGAGTACGATTTTGCTTATAATTTGTTTAATACGTGGCGTATTGGTAAAGAAGGTAAAAATAATGGTTTATTATGGCTTTATGTGGTTGATATTCGTGCGATGAAGTTTGAAACGGGTTATGGTCTTGAAGGTTTGTTGCCTGATGCATACCTTAATTCCTTACTAGATGAAGGTATATTTCCATTAATGAGAGAAGGTCGTGTTGATGAAGCATTTTTGTTAGGACTTAAAGATATAGAAAGTAGGTTGACGACTGAGGCCGCACGTGAAGAATTGTTGTTGAATACTGAATCACCTCGTATTATTGTGGTTGATATATTGACACTATATTTTTGTTTTGCATTTGTATTGTTAATATTTTTTGCAGTATTATATTATAAAAAATCGCAAAATCTTCGAGGAGAGAATAATGTGCAATATTATCAAGTGAGTGATGTGGTGGATTCAATGCGAATATTTGCTTTTGTGTTTCCTTTACCATTATATTTTTTCTATCTTTATGCAAAACGTCTTCGTCGTTCTCTTCGTGAAAAACCATTGAGGTGTGATTGTTGCGGTGGTACAATGCGTTTGCTTTCTGAAGCAGAAGAAGACCAATATCTTAATTTCAAACAGCAGGCAGAGGAGCGAGTGAAAAGTGTTGATTATGATGTGTGGAAATGTAATGTTTGTGATAATTACAAGGTATTGGCGTATGAAAAAATGACAACAAAATATAAGGTTTGTCCGCAGTGTGGAGCAAAAACTTATAGCCTTGTTAGCGATAGAATAATAACTCCAGCAACTTCGTTGTCTTCAGGCAGAGGAGAGAAAGTGCATGAATGCGCTAATTGCCATTGTCGTAAAGTAGTGCCTTATATAATACCAATTATAATAGTTTCGAGAGGTAGTGGTAGTCGTGGGGGATTTTCTGGAGGCGGTAGTTTTGGAGGTGGTTTCTCTGGTGGCGGTGGTGCTGGAGGAAGATTTTAAATAAGGAATAGGGAATAGGGAACAAGGAACAAGGAATAGGGAATAAGGAGCAAGGCGAGAAAACTTATTGTGTCTAATATTTAATAATTTAATAATATGCTTAATCGAACTAAATTATCATTAATTATTGTCACTGCAGTTGTGGCAATAGCGGTTTTATGGGTTATAAACACTTATAATCGTATGGTTACAGCGCAAGAGGCTGTTACTACAGAGTGGTCTAATGTGGAGAGTCAATATCAACGTCGTGCAGATTTGATTCCGAATCTTGTTGCCACTGTGAAAGGTTATGCAGCACATGAGAGTGAAACACTTGAAGCAGTTGTGTCAGCACGAGCTAAAGCAACCCAAACTGTGGTTGATGTCAATAATTTTTCACGTGATGAATTTGAAAAATATCAAGCAGCTCAAGGTGAATTAAATTCAGCACTTGGTCGTTTGATGATGATTACTGAAAATTATCCTGATTTGAAGGCAAATCAAAACTTCCGTGATTTACAAGAACAATTAGAGGGAACAGAAAATCGCATTCAGATTACGCGCCAATCTTATAACAATACAGCACGTGCTTACAATACTATGATTCGTCGTTTTCCAAATAATATCTTCAGTCGAATCTTTGGCTTTCAGATAGTTACATATTTTAAAGCAGATGCAGAAGCATCCAAAGTGCCACAGGTTGCTTTTTAAGATAATAGATAACTGATAATAGATAATTTTAATATGAGAAAAATAAAATCAATAGTATTTAGTCGTGTGTCTCGTGTCTCGTGTATTGCTATTGTAATCTTTTGCACATTTTGCATTGATTTAAGTGCTCAAAAATTAGGTTTTATCGGCGGTCCATCTATGTCGTATGGTATGGTTACGCAAGTTGATAAATCGGCAGCATTTACTATGATTCCAGGAGAGGGACTTCATGTTGGTATGCTTTTTGAAATGGATGTAACTAATCGTTGGGGTTTTGATGCCGCAGTGATGTACGAATTACGTACAATGCGTTGGGATGTAGGTTATGTCAATGATAGTACAGGTATTGATGTTTCTAATCGATTCAAACGTCAGTTAGGCTATCTTAATGTGCCATTCCATTTTTATGTTAATTTCCCAATACAAAACCAATATGTTCTTTCGTTGTTTGGTGGTCCAGTGTTTGCATGTGGATTACATGGGGAAGATTGGGCTTGGGAGAATTATTCAGAGAATGTGCCAGCGGGTGTGCATAAGCCTATTACATACGAAAAAGAGAATATATTTGGCAAAGATGGACGTCTTGTTCGTTGTGAAATTGCAGCAGAAGTAGGTCTTGCTCTTAAGTGGAAAGGATTACAGGGTAGAGTGTCTTATCAGCATGGCCTTAATAATGATAATTTTAATAAATATGCATTTACATTGCCATTTGGTAATTCTAAAGCCTATTTTACGCAAGGAACGGTGAAATTATCAGTAGCATACGTATTTGATTTACGAAAATAACTTTAGAGTGATAAATTTTAATTTTAAATATTTAATTTCAACTTTTTTTTGTATCTTTGCAGAACGAAATTTAATAAATTATAAGCGATAGGGTATCTAAGTCTTGTTACTCGCTACTCGCTACTAATAGTTTAAAATATGGTAAGTTATAAAGAATTAGGCCTTGTGAACACAAAAGAGATGTTCAAAGGCGCAGTAGAGGGAGGTTATGCAATTCCTGCATTCAACTTCAACAACATGGAACAAATGCAAGCAATTATTCAAGCTTGTGCAGAAACAAAATCTCCAGTAATCCTTCAAGTGTCAAGTGGTGCGCGTAAATATGCTAACCAAACACTTCTTCGTTATATGGCACAAGGTGCGGTTGAATATGCAAAAGAACTTGGTTGGGAAAAACCACAAATCTGTCTTCACCTCGACCATGGTGATACATTTGAACTCTGTAAATCTTGTGTAGATATGGGTTTCTCTTCTGTTATGATTGATGGTTCACACCACTCATACGAAGAAAATATCGAACTTACTAAAAAAGTAGTTGAATATGCTCACCAATATGGAGTAACAGTAGAAGGCGAACTTGGTGTATTGGCTGGTATCGAAGATGATGTAGTTGCTGAACATCACACATATACTCGTCCAGAAGAGGTAGTTGACTTTGTAAAACGTACAGGTGTTGACTCTTTGGCTATTTCAATTGGTACATCTCATGGTGCTAACAAATTCACTCCAGCACAATGTACTCGCGATGAAAATGGTAAACTTGTACCTCCTCCATTGCGTTTCGACATCCTTCACGAAATCGAAAAACAAATTCCAGGTTTCCCTATCGTACTTCATGGTTCTTCTTCAGTTCCACAAGAATATGTTGAAACAATCAACTCTAATGGTGGTAAATTGAAAGATGCTATCGGTATTCCAGAAGAACAACTTCGTGAAGCTGCTAAGTCAGCAGTTTGCAAAATCAATATCGACTCTGATGGTCGTCTTGCAATGACTGCTACAGTACGCAAATTTATGGTTGATAATCCAGATAAATTTGACCCACGTCAATATCTTGGTCCAGCTCGTGAAGAACTCAAAAAACTTTATATGCACAAAGTAAATAATGTGCTTGGTTCTGCAGGTAAAGCATAATTGTTAAATTACAGATAAAAAAGTAGAGACGCAATGTTTTGCGTCTCTACTTTTTTTGTGATGAGGTAATAAATAAAAAGAGACGCAAATTATTGCGTCTCTACTTAGTTGCGGAGGCAGGACTCGAACCTACGACCTTCGGGTTATGAGCCCGACGAGCTACCACTGCTCCACTCCGCGATGTTTTACGAATGCAAAGGTACAACTTTTTTTGAAAATAGCAAAATATTTAGTAAATATTTTTATATAAATTTTGTTTGTTGTTGGTGGCCAGTTTGTTATGTGTGTAAAATGTTGCTAAAATTATGTTGTAAAACATGTTTTTTCGAAAAAGAGACGCAAAATATTGCAAAAAGAGACGCAAAATATTGCGTCTCTACTATAAAAATGCGTATTTTAGCATTAAATCGATAAAATTTGTAGTGCATTTACCTTTTCGAGGTTTACTTGTTTATCGTCTTTTATTGCTTTTGAGAATGGAACATGCACTATTTCATCATTAACAATTCCAATCATGATAGAGCGTTGTTCGTCCATGAGAGCCTCGATAGCTGCTACTCCCATGCGAGAGGCTAATATTCGGTCATAGGCCGTAGGGGAGCCTCCGCGTTGCAAGTGTCCTAATATTGATACACGAATATCATAGTCGGGGTATTGTTGGTGTATGCGGTCTGCCATAGCTTGAGCACCACCACCACCTTCGGCAACGATTACGATACTACTATTTTTTGATTTACGGAATCCATTATTGATAAGTTCATCCAATTGTGCAACAGATGTCTCTTTTTCAGGGATAATTGCAGCTTCAGAGCCAGAGGCTATTGCTGAATTTAATGCTAAGAAGCCTGCATCACGTCCCATAACTTCTACAAAGAAAAGGCGTTCGTGTGATGTGGCAGTATCGCGTATTTTGTCGACACATTCCATAATGGTATTGAGGGCAGTATCATATCCTATTGTTGAATCAGTACCCCAAAGGTCATTATCAATTGTTCCTGGAATACCAACAATTGGCATATTAAATTCTTGTGCAAATGTGCGAGCACCTGTAAATGTGCCATCTCCACCGATCACTACAAGGGCATCAATTCCTTCACGTTTTATCGTTGCGTAAGCTAATTCTCGTCCTTCTTTAGTTTTAAATTCTGAACAACGAGCTGATTTCAAAATTGTACCGCCTTGTTTAATGATATTACTAACATTCTGAGTTTGGAATTCTTGAATTTCGCCAGTAATCAATCCTTTATAACCGCGATATATAGCTTTAACTTTTATGCCGTTATATATAGCAGCACGAGTCACAGCACGTACTGCTGCATTCATTCCAGGAGCATCACCTCCAGAGGTGAGTACGCCTATACATTTTAATTCGTATTGCATTTTATTTAGTTTTAGTTACAAGTTAGGAGTTATTTTTGGTAATTTTCGATTTTTAATTTGATAGCTTCCATAAGCCATTTTGGTGTGCTTGTGGCTCCACAAATGCCTACCGATTCGGCTCCATCAAACCATTTGGAGTCGATTTGTTCGGGAGATGATACAAGATAGGTGTGTGGATTGACGCTAAGGCATTCGTTGAATAGTACTTTGCCATTGCTGCTCTTGGCTCCTGCAACAAAGAGTACGATGTTGAATTTGGTAGCAAAGGAGCGTATATTTGGTATGCGATTGGCTACATTACGGCAGATAGTATCGTGATATTCAAAGTGTGTACCATTCTCAAGTTGAGAGTCAAGAGTTGAGAGTTGAGAGTTATTTTGACTAATTTTTGCTTTTATAACTTCGACCAATTGATTGAACCCTTCTATTGATTTGGTAGTTTGCGAGAAAAGGATGATTGGATGGTTAAAATCTATTTTATCTATATCATTTTCGTCTTCAATTACGATTGCATTACCATCTGTTTGTCCTTCGAGACCTATGACCTCAGCATGTCCAATTTTTCCGTATATAACGATTTGTGCATCTGGATGTTTGATGTATGCTTGTTTAATTTTTTGTTGTAGTTTAAGTACAACAGGGCATGTGGCATCAATGATTGTTATATTGTTTTTTTTTGCTAATTCGTAAGTATGTGGAGGTTCTCCATGTGCGCGTAGTAATACTCGTGCATTATGCAAATTTTCTAATTGTGTGTGGTCAATTGTAATTAGTCCAAGTTTGGTCAATCGTTCTACCTCTTGTCCGTTATGGACTATATCGCCTAAACAATATAATGGTTGCTCTTTTGCTAATTCTGTTTCAGCTGTTGTAGTAGCTCGCATTACGCCAAAACAGAATCCAGAATTATTGTCAATTTCTATTTTCATATTTTAAAATATTATGACCTTGTCCCTATTCCTTGTTCCCTATTCTTTATTCCTTATTCCTTATTAAAAGTCTAATCCAACACGCCATTTTATGCCAAAGTTCTGGGCGTCTGGATTTGTACTATTTCTATGAGTTATACGCCAAACAAAAGCAATATCTCCTATTTTAAGGATATTAGAGAATCCAAATCCACACTCTATATAAGGCATTTTGTTCCAGCCTTGTTCTTTATTGTATAAATTTGTAGGTAAAGCTAAAATATTGTCTCCTTTATATTTTTCGCTTAAATATCCATATCCAATATTGAATATAATGTCTTCTCTAATGCCAAGTTTTTTGATGTATGGGATATAGCCAAATATATAGCCTCTGGTTTGATAACGAATATTTAATGCAGTATAGTAATCGCTCATTAGCTCCATAGAGCCAAGTAACATGAAGTCGGTGTCGTGTCGGTAAGATGTGCGTGACGAACGAGCCATTACGAGGGCTGGAAATGGTGCATTACCTACAACGGCATTTGCTTGAAATGCCCAATGTATTTTTCCAAATCCAAGTGCAGTATGTTGTTGTGCATAAATACCAAATTTACCAAATATATCGTGATAAGGCTCATTTTTAGCTGAGCCTGGTATTTTTATATAACCTCCTTCTGCAGTAAGGTGTACGACAGGATATTTGCTATTTAAATATATTCTATGGAAGAAATAATCCAATGAACTTTGTTGCCATGATAAACAGAAGTCTGTACGTAAGCCAACATGGCTATAATATGGCACTTCTGCTCCTTTATGGATTAGAGGAATAAATCTGTTGCCATAATAGTTTTGAGTAAATGCATTCAGTCTAAATTTGAATCCAGGTTTTTCGTATTGATATTGTGCATTGATTCGTCCTCGCATGAGCACAGAAACAGGGCGATAAATCATAACCCATGAATTTACAAGATTTTCAATATCATGTACACGTGATTCTGCGTAAATATCAACATCATCGTAGCCAATGCGTTCTGTTTTGTGGTCGTATGTTAAGGCGAGAATATTGCGTTTTGTAGGTCCAAAACGCCATTGTATATTACCGCCGTAAGAGAATAGACCTTTGCCAATGAGTTCACCTGCTGTGTTGTATTGATCTTTATGACCATATCCTACGTAACCACCAAAGGTGAAATATTTGGCAAATGATTCGCCAGAGCGTAAAGTGATACGAGGTGTGGTTCCTTCTAATTGATTGAAGTGAAAGAGATTAAGTATAGGGCCAACGTCGATTTTCCACACATGGAGATATTGATTGAGAATAATATCAATAGCCCAAGATGCGAACTTTTGTATGCGTGTTTGATTGAGTGAATCAATTTTATTCCATGTCGCTTCGAGTTTGTCATCTATAGGTATTTCAACTTTTTCTTCTTCAGTGCGAATTGTAAGTGTATCTGTAATAGATTTTGTATTGATATACGAGCGTTCTTCGCTTAATATAGCTCCGAAATATTGCATATTTTTATTTGGGTATAAGTTGACATTCAAACTTAAGCCCTGTTTTTCATGATTTGGGAAAATTGTATTTCCTAATGGTGATGTTGTAAATCCATAATTTAGACTATTTATATAATTCACTGATGTGTGTGATGGAATAGTCATATCTGTTTGGGTGATTGCGTATGTTGCAGAGTCAATCCACATATCACCTTTAAATAGTAAGCCTTGGTTATGTTTTGGTGTAAAACGTATTTGATAATTTTTTCGTCCGTTTATGTCGATACTATCGGCTAAATATAAGTTGTAATATAATTTTGCGTTTGGTGCAACTGGACTCATAAAATTGCGTCCTAATATGGTAGAATAAGGTTTATATGGATTTATGTCTGGAGTATATGCTGTAATAATTTGTTGCCAATGTTCGGCAGGAAAAATATTCAATGCATTTTGTTTTGAATCAAAGAGGGTGGAACTATTGCTGTCTGAGTTTAATTTTAAATTATATATTGATTGATTGATATATACTGGTAGAGAAAAAGTTGTATCTGTTTGTTCGATTGCGCCACTCATTAAATCTTTAAATAATTTTCGTTGTAGTGCTTTTTGTTTGATATTTGTTAAATTAATTGCTGTAACATTGTTCATCGTTGTTGTTAGATTTATCACATTTTCGGGATTATTAACATGACGATTTTCATATACTTTTTTCAATAACAAAATAGCTTCATCTTGTTTCGGTAACGCAATTACTTCATCTAATATAGATATATCTTCTTTAAGATATATTCGTATCATTTGGTCTTTGCCATAATCAAGTTTTATTTGGCGTTGTTTATATCCTACAACACTTGCAATCAATGCCCGTTGAGGTTCATTGCTACGGAGCATAAAAAAACCTTCTTCGTTAGTCGTACAGCCAATATTTGTACCTTTAAACCACACACTTGCAGCTTCTAATGGTTGAGAGTCTTCTGCTGAAAGTACCTGACCCACAATGACAATATCTTGGGCTTTAATCAGTTGAATAAATAAAAAGGTTAATATAAATAAACAAATTTTTTTTATCATGGTAAATAGATATTTTGAGTAATAAAAAAGGAGATATGAATTTGTAATTCAATCTCCTTTTTATGATATTATTTATGTTTGTTTCTGTATTCGCGTGGTGTCATAATTTGACGTTTGCGAAAGAATGTACTAAACTGAGCTGTATCTGAAAAACCAAGTATTTCTGCAATTTTTGCAATAGAATAATTGGTTGTAGTTAGCAATTCTTGCGCTTTCTTTAAGCGTATATCCATCTGATATTGGGCAGGAGATGTACCCATATTTTCTTTAAAGATGCGACGGAATAAAGAATAGCTTATTCCAATGCGTTTAGCTATTTCTTCTGGGCTGATTTTAGCTGTTGTATCATGGCGTAATATTTCGACGGCGGTATTTATTTTTTCAATAGTTGGATTTGTTTTTTCGTGGTAATTGAGTAGTTTGTAGTTTGCGATGCTTAGTGCAAGAAACAAAGAGGTGTTTAATACTGCTTGCGAACCATTTTTGTTTTCTTTTAATATATGTAGCATATTGTCGAATATGTTCTCGATTACCACATTTTGCCCGATATTGGCGATAGGTGATTTTTGGAAAAGATCAATTTTTTCGAGAAACAATGTATATTGCATACAAACTACAGATATGTGGTAATATGAAGTCTGTTTTCCTATTGTTGGCGTAAATTTTACTTTTTCGCCTGATTTAATTATGGCGATATATCCTACTTTTATCTCTTGTTGAATATTATTTGATTCGTATATGCCTTCTCCTTCTGTTATATATAAGAAGTCGTAGCTGTTAGCATGCTTTTTTGTTTCAATTGTGATTGTTTGATAATTTTCAGGTTTTATGGTTTTGTATATTACCGAATTGCATTTGCAATCGTATGCATCACTTTTGTTATTTTGGTTGATGCTTGTAGTGTTGTAAAAATCCATTTTATAAATTTGCTAATAGTTTTAGTATAAATTTTGTTTGCTGTTGCAAATTTATAAATTTTTGTTGATATTAACAAACTTTTTGTGTTAAATGTTTGTTTTTGTTATTTTTGATATGGTTGTTTTGCTATTGTTTTTAATTTACGATGATTTTGTGTTTTTTACCATATAATTTTGTCTATAATGCTATTTAAATATGCTATGGTAATTCCGTAGTTTGTTATTTTTGTTTTGTGCGTTTTAACATCTTTAATTCTATTTAACATTTGAGTGCGATTAAACATACATGCGCCACAATGAATGATGAGGTCATATTGTGATAAATCTACATTCCAATCGTTGCCTGAAACGATATCAAATTTAATATTTGGATCAATTTTTTTATGTATAAGAGCAGGTATTTTTTCTCTACCTATGTCTTCTGCCAATGGGGCATGTGAGCAGGCTTCAGCAATCAATATTCGGCTATTTGAATTTAATGTTGAGAGCACTTCTGCCCCTTTTATAAATTCATCAATATCTCCTTTCCAACGCGCAAAAAGTACCGAAAATGATGTCAATTTTGACTCTTCGGGTTTTTGTTCATATACCGTTTTGAAATCTTGCGAATCTGTAACAATTAGTGCTGGTGTTGTTTTTAATGTTTCAAGTGTTTGAGTGAATTTTTGTGTTGTTGTGCATATTGTCGTACAACCATAGTCCAATAATTCACGAATAGTTTGTACTTGAGGCAAAATCAATCTGCCTTTAGGGGCTTGAATGTCTTGAGGCATTACCAATACCACAGTGTCGGTTGGTTTTACAAGATGAGTTACGATTGAAAGGTCTTGTTGGTATTGCGATTGTACAAAACCTATTGCTTTCAACACTTCTTCACGTCCTTCATTGCAAGCGATATTTATCTCAATCAATTCATCTATTCCGAATATCTTTTTTATATCTCGTGTCTCACATCTCGTGTCTCGCATCTTATTAAATACCAACAACGCCTTGCTCCTCTCTTTTATCAATCCAAACCATCTCACTGCCTCTTGTAGTTCTTCTTTCTTTTCAAATAACGTACTTGGTACGACAAAAATTGCGATATCGCAACGTTTTAATACCTCTTTAGTTTTTGTAACTCGCATTTCGCCAAGTGCGCCCTCATCATCATAACCAGCAGTATCAATGAACACACAGGCACCTAACCCATTTATTTCAATAGGTTTACTCACAGGGTCGGTAGTAGTTCCAGCCACAGGGCTCACGATACTAACATCTTGTCCAGTTAGCATATTTACTAATGACGATTTTCCTGCATTGCGAGGTCCAAATATCCCTATGTACGTTTTTTCTGTCATTTAATTTTTAATTCTTAATTTTCAACTCTCAATTTCTAACAATCCTTCAGGTATTTCTACAATCATGGTGTGCTTATCTGCATCTAAATCCAATACTTCTACGGCTCCAACAGGTACGAGTGCATCATTGTCAAGCACAAATAATACATTGGCGGTTGAATCATCAATCTCTACGATTTGCCCGATTATTTGTCTTTGTGGAGTCAACATAGTGAAACCTACATAGTAGTTTATCGACATTTCATCGTTTTCATCCTCTCTGAGAGCCTCTTTCTTTACGTATGCCTTTTTACCGAAAAATGGACGTATGTGTTCCTCTGTGTCAATATCTTCAAACAATACAAGTGCCACAGAATCACTTTTATATCGGTAATCTTCGATGAAAAATGGCACAAATATACCTTCAATATCAACGATAATATATGGCGTGTCTTCAAGGTCGAAATCAATATTTAATTCCAAATTGATTTCGCCCTTGATGCCATGTGTTTTTCCAAAAACACCTATTGGAGCTATTTCTTCTAAACGAATCATAATTGTTTTTAGTAGAAAGTATTAAGTCGTAAGTAAAAAGATTTTTATTGAAAAATAGTGAAATAGTCTTATGACTTACTACTTTTTACTTACTGCTTTTGGTAAGTGATATTCCACAGGACCTTTTATTAATGCGCGCACAACA
The DNA here is from genome assembly GCA_045126975.1 of Candidatus Aphodosoma sp. Taxonomy (GTDB): domain Bacteria; phylum Bacteroidota; class Bacteroidia; order Bacteroidales; family Paludibacteraceae; genus Aphodosoma. The sequence goes on from JBGVPL010000028.1 coordinate 78,007, forward strand.
AGTATTGCGCCAAAAATAATAAATGGCACTGACAACCATTGTCCCATGTTATATGTCATTTCTACTTCAAAGTCCGATTGTGGATTTTTGATTATTTCAATAATTTGTCTCGAAATAAAGATGCCTAAAAAACCTACGCCTGTTAATAAACCATTGTATTTGCCTGCATCTTTTTTCCAATACATCCAGTATAATAGGAAGAATACTAAAAGGTAAGCTAATGACTCATAAAGCTGAGTAGGGTGGCATGCCAGCAAATTGCCAGCGTCATCATAAAATCGTTCTGCACCACGAACAAACACGAATCCCCATGGCAAATCTGTCGGTTCGCCATAAATTTCTGAGTTCATTAAGTTGCCGATACGAATCAAGCAAGCAACGAACGCCGAGCCTATAAACACGCGGTCGGTGAGCCAAAAGAAACTTACTCTTGTCATGTATTTGGTTAGTAGCCAAGCAGTCAACACCATAGCGGCTGCACCACCATGTGAAGCTAATCCACCGCGCCAAACCATGAATATTTCTAATGGATGTTGTGAGTAATATGCCCAATCGTAGAAAAACACGTGTCCTAAGCGTGAGCCTATGATTACAGCCAAAATAAAATAGACAAACACCTTGTCGAGCCACTCTTCAGGAGCACCATCATGTTTGAAAGTTTTACCAATAATATTGATGGCAATAAAGAACCCAAGTGCATAAATCACTCCATACCAACGTATTTCAAGTGGTCCGAGCGATAATGCCACGGGATTCACATCCCATATAATACTTAATAAATCCATAATTAAAGTTGAGAGTTTAGAGATTAAAGTTTAGAGATTAGAGTTTAGAGATTAGAGATGAGAACCGAATGGTTCTCTCAACTCTAAACTTTTAACTATCAACTTTTTCTTCTTACAATCGCAATCGGAGTTTGTTGTGAAGATTGTCCGAGAGGATTATCTTTAAACAATGCTTTCAAGAATTTTTCGTCCAACGATTTGCTTGATTTACCGAGAATATCCACATTCAAGTCGTTAGCATCCAATACGATAAATTCATTGCCCAATTTCTCTTTCATTTGGCGAGCCACCTTATCTGGATTTTTAGGTGCCATTTTAGCGTATTGGTTGTATGGTGGGAGTGTATATTCGCATGGTCCGTCAATAGCGTATGCTCTTTGACCACACACTTTGTAGAATGCACCGCGCACACCGAAAGGTTTTGTCACCGCAGCAGCCAAACAGCCAAGCAAAATACGAGGAATACCCACATCCTCAATAGCCAATTGCATTGTGTAAGGGCTACCCAAACCAATACCGTATGGTGATTTATATACAAATTTCACCAAAAACTTCGCCAACCACGATGGGTGAATGTCGTTGATGTGGAATGAACGACCTTGTGTGATAGCCACAATTTTTTCACTACAGAAGATAATATCACCCTCTTGGCGAATATCTTTTGTATATTTATCAACAACCTCGCCGAGGTCATCTTCGCGCATTACAACATGTGTTTTCACAGGAATACGCAAATACTCAACGCCATCAATTGTAATGGCTAATTTTTTTCCTTCGTTAGCTTGAAATTCCATAATATTTATTTTTTTATTGATTATTATAAAAAAGGATTGTTCGTTTTTTCGTCTCCAATTGTTGTGTATGGTCCATGTCCTGGATATACAACGGTCTCTTCTGGCAATGTTATCAATTTTTCTTGGATTGATTTTATCAAAGTTGCGTATGAGCCACCTTCTAAGTCAGTGCGTCCGATTGAGCCTGCAAATAGTGAGTCACCTGAAATGAGCCATCCCACCGATGGAATATAAAAACAGACTCCACCGCGCGAATGCCCTGGCGTATGTATCACTTCAATTCTATCTTCGCCCAACATCAGCGTATCGTCATCACTCAAATATCCGCCCAATTTCACCGTTTTCACCTCAACGGGCAATCCAAACATCTTTGCCTGCATCCCGATTTGAGCCAATAAAGCCTCGTCGTCGGCATGCGCCATAGGTTGCACGCCGTAACGCTCAGCAGCCCAAGCATTGCCAAAACAATGGTCAAGGTGTGCGTGAGTATTTAATAAATATTTGATTTTTAGATTATTTTCTGCGATAAAACTTTCAATTCTCTCCTCCTCTTGTGGAAACAAAGCCCCACAATCCACTATCGCAGCCTCTTTCGACACTTCGTCCCACACCACGTATGTGTTCTCTTGAAATGGATTATTTTGTATCTGTTTTATCTTCATAATGGCAAGTAAACACCTTTTTTAGTTTCAAAAAATTCTTCGCTAAAAAACTCGCTTATATTATATAAGGTGGAAATATTTTTGAATGGTGCAACTTCGTGTTGCAATTCGCCACCTTTTAGGCAAATTAGACCGTTTGGTAACGCATTTTTGCCTTTCCCAGCCACATTTTTCTTTGTCAATTTCACCAAATCAGCCAAAGGCATCACAGCTCGCGAAACCACAAAATCATATTTCTCTTTCACATTTTCCATTCTTTCGTGTTGGAATGTTACGTTTGTAAGTCCAATAGCAGTTGCCACCTCTTGTGCTACACGTACTTTTTTACCTATCGAATCTACCAAATGAAACTTACATTCAGGGAACATAATTGCCAACGGAATACCAGGAAAACCACCTCCTGTACCCACATCAACCAACGTAGTGCCCGGCTGGAAACGCAATATTTTGGCTATCGCAAGCGAGTGCAAGACATGATGTTCGTACAGATTATCAATGTCTTTGCGCGAAATTACATTGATTTTGCTATTCCAATCTTTGTATAATTCAAAAAGCGCAGCATACTGTTCTTTTTGTTTTTCGGTCAAATTTGGGAAATACTTTAATATTTTGTCCATAAGTTCTGGGTTAGAGGTTAAAGGTTAGAGGTTAAAGGTTAAAGGTTAGAGGTTATAGGTTGGTGCCGGATGGCGCTCTAACCTGTAATCTTTCACCTCTAATCTTTCAAAGTACAAAGATACATTTTTTTCATCATTTTGCCAATTATATTGCTAAAAATATTCTTTTTCTTACTTTTTTTAATCCATTCTATCCACTAAATCTTTCAATTTTTTATTTTTTTTTATTTTACAAGTCTATTTTTATACATATTTTAACAGATTTACTCTGTATTTTAACTTTTAGTAACAATTTTATAACTATTTCAAAATCAATATTCTTTGTGTAATTTTTATAAATTCCCTTTTTTAAAAAAATTCTCAAATTGCCTAAATTGAGCAAAAACTCGCAATTTTTTAGTAAAAAAACAATGATTTTTGAAAAAAAAACATTTACTTTGCAACGAATTTGTGTCGAAGATTATATTTTGATGATTTTTTTATCGAATTATACTTTCACAAAGAAAATAGAAAATTAATTTATTAACTAATTAAAAAATTACTATTATGTCTGAAGTAGCAAACAAAGTAAAAGAGATTATCGTTGAAAAACTTGGTGTTGAAGCAAGCGAAGTAACTGAAGCAGCTAGCTTTACTAACGATCTTGGTGCTGACTCATTGGATACAGTAGAATTGATTATGGAATTCGAACGCGAATTTGATATCCAAATCGCAGAAGAAGATGCTGAAAAAATCACTACTGTAGGTGAAGCTATCGCTCACATCGAAGCAGCTAAAGCTTAATCTCTCGAATTTTTATAGTAACTTAGTAACAAGTAACGAGTAACGAGAATCTTTATTCTTTCTTGTTACTCGTTACTCGCTACTATAAATCTATTTTTGCTATTTATTTTTATCTATGGAATTAAAACGTGTAGTTGTTACTGGTATGGGAGCCATTACTCCTATCGGCAATTCTGTCGAAGAAGCATGGAACAACGCTATCAATGGCGTTAGTGGTGCGGCTCCTATTACTCATTTCGATACTGAAAAATTCAAAACCAAATTTGCGTGTGAGGTTAAAGGCTTCAACGCTGCTGATTATATCGACCCTAAAGAGGCTCGCAAAATGGACCTCTATAGCCAATATGCCATCGCCGCAGCTAAACAAGCTATGGCAGATTCTAAAATGGACCTCGAAAAAGTCAATCTCGATCGTATCGGTGTCATCTATGGCGTAGGTATTGGCGGTCTCCGTACTTTCGAAGAAGAGTATGGTTATTACGAACGCACTAAGGAAAACGGACCTAAATTCAACCCATTCTTCATCCCAAAAATGATTTCCGACATCTCTGTTGGTCACATCTCAATCATGTTTGGTTTGCGCGGTCCTAACTTCGTTACTACATCTGCTTGTGCGTCATCTACTAATGCGCTTATCGACGCATTCAACTATATTCGTCTTGGCAAAGCCGATGCTATCATCGCAGGTGGTGCCGAAGCTGCTATCACCGTGGGTGGCGTCGCTGGCTTCTCTGCTATGCGTGCTATCTCTACTCGTAATGATGATCCTCAAGGTGCTTCTCGTCCTTTCTCTAAAAGTCGTGATGGTTTCGTGCTTGGCGAGGGTGGTGCTGCTCTTATCCTTGAAGAATATGAACACGCTGTTGCTCGTGGTGCTCACATTTATGCCGAAATGGTAGGCGGCGGTCTCAGTGCCGATGCTCACCACATGACTGCTCCTCATCCAGAAGGCCATGGTGCTTACATGGTTATGAAAAATGCCATCGAAGATGCTGAACTCTCTATCAATGATATCGACTATATCAATGTGCATGGTACTTCAACTCCTCTTGGCGATATCTCTGAAGTGAAAGCCATCAAAAAACTCTTTGGTGAACATGCTTACGAGTTGAATATCTCATCTACTAAATCTATGACAGGTCACCTTCTTGGTGCAGCTGGTGCAGTTGAGGCTATGCTTACAGTACTTGCTGTTGCCAACGATACTGTTCCTCCTACAATCAACTTCCACGAAGGCGACGAAGATCCTGAAATAGATTATAAACTAAATCTTACATTCAATAAAGCACAAAAACGACCTATTCGTGCTGCCTTGTCAAATACATTTGGCTTCGGTGGTCACAATGCTAGCGTTATTTTTAAAAAAATCTAATTTGACTTTATTGTAAAATAGAATATATAAGCATTTGGTTTGGTCTGTTATTGCAGGACTAAATCAGATGCTTATTCTTGTTTTATTAGGTAATATTTTATAGATGTTATAGTAACTATGAAACTATAGTGGCTATAATAGACTTAAATTCTCAATTCTCAATTCTCAATTCTCAATTCTAAAATGGCTCTCATAAAACCCCTCAGAGGATTTACTCCTCAAATAGGTAAAGATTGTTTTCTTGCCGAGAATGCAACAATCATTGGCGACACAGTGATTGGCGATGGTTGCAGTATTTGGTTTAATGCCGTATTGCGTGGCGATGTTAATTCTATTCGTGTTGGCAATCATGTTAATATTCAAGATGGTGCAGTGCTTCATACTCTCTATCAAAAATCTACAATTGAGATAGGTGATTATGTAAGTGTAGGTCACAACGTAACTATCCATGGTGCTAAAATCGAAGATTATGCCCTTATCGGCATGGGTGCTACAGTGCTTGATGGTGCAGTAGTTGGTGCAGGTGCTATTATTGCGGCTAACGCTTTGGTTTTGAGTGGTACTATTGTGCCTCCTAATACTATTTGGGCTGGTGTTCCTGCTAAACAAGTTAAAGAAGTAGCTCCAGAACAAGCAAAAGAAATCAACCAAAAAATTGCGCATAACTATGCAATGTACGCAAGTTGGTACAATGAAGAATAATTAACAATTAACAATTAATAATTAAGAATGAAGAGTTAGTAATTAATTCCTCATTCCTAATTCCTCAATCCTCATTATTATGGTAAAGCATATTGTATGTTTCAAATTGGCTGAACCTACAGCTAAATTGATTGAAGAGACTAAAAATGTATTGTTGTCAATGTGTGGCAAAGTGCCTTCTGCATTAGACATTCAAGTGAATTGCGATGAGTTGCACTCTGCACGTTCGTATGATATCATACTTGAAGTGTTGGTCGAAGACTGGGCTGCACTCGATGTATATCAACAAGATATGTATCACTGCAATATCGTGAAAAAACATATGCATGCAGTAGCACAAAGTAGTATTGCGCTTGACTTTTTGGTTAAGGAATAATGAATAGGGAGTAGGGAGTAAGGATTTTATTTATGAGGAATTTTCAATTTCTACTATTCTTCTTTCTTTTATTGTCATCTTGCGGTTTTATGCCAAATAAGACACAAGAGACGAAGCCGGTTATTCGTGAAGTGCCAACATTTAATGCAGATAGTGCTTATCAATATGTGAAAGCGCAATGCGATTTTGGACCTCGAGTGCCTGGCTCTGAGGCTCATTCGGTGTGTCTTGCCTATTTTGTCGAGCAATTCAAGGCTTTCAATGCCGATACTGTGATTGTTCAATATGGCGAGATGACTATTTATGACGGTACTAAAAAGCCTGTTCGCAATGTGGTGGCATCGTACGGTTTGGGTAAACCTAATCGTGTGATGATTTGTGCTCATTGGGATTCTCGTCCGTTTGCTGACAATGATATAAATCCCGACAATCGTCGTAAGCCTATCGTTGGAGCTAACGACGGAGCAAGTGGTGTGGGGGTAATATTAGAGTTGGCTCGTCAGTTGGGAATGAAAGATGCTGCGATGGGAGTTGACTTGATATTGTTTGACCTTGAGGATTGGGGTGCGCCTGATTGGGAACAATCTAAACTTGCCGATGGAGGTTGGGCTTTAGGCTCAAAATATTGGGCTTTACATCCTCATTTTCCTGGCTATCATGCTCAGTTTGCTATATTGCTTGATATGGTTGGAGGGAGAGGTGCTCAATTCTATCGTGAGTATTTTTCAGAACGATATGCAGGTTGGGTAGTTGACCGTGTGTGGAATAAAGCAGCCGATTTAGGCTTGAGTCATGTATTTGTTAATCAACGAGGTGGAGGTGTTACCGATGACCATATCAATGTCATTCGTGCTGGTATTCCTTGTATAGATATTATTAATTTTCAGGCAGACACTGAATCAAGTTTTGGCGATTATTGGCATACTCACAACGATGATATGCGTAATATCGACCCTGTCACGCTTGATGCTGTAGGACGAGTGTTAATGGAAATTGTTTATTAGGGAATAGGGAACAAGGAATAGGGTACAAGGAATTATGTTACAAAATCATTTAAAACCTAATTGCATAGAAGTTGGCGTAGATGAGGCAGGGCGAGGTTGTCTTGCTGGGGATGTCTATGCCGCTGCAGTAATTTTGCCTGAGGGGTTTTGTAATGATTTGTTGAATGATAGTAAGCAATTGACCGAGAAACAACGTGATGAATTGCGTACTATCATTGAACGTGAGGCTGTTGCTTGGGCTGTAGGGGTGGTAACTGCCAAAGAAATTGATGAAATAAATATCTTAAATGCAAGTATTTTGGCTATGCATCGAGCTTTGGAGCAAGTGGAGAAAAAGCTAAAATTTGACCATATTATTATTGATGGAAACCGATTTAAGTCATACAAAAAAGTAGAGTATCAGACTGTGGTTAAGGGCGATGGCAAATATATGTCGATAGCAGCGGCATCAATATTGGCAAAGACGCATCGCGATGAGTATATGTGCCGTTTGCATCAAGAATATCCGCAGTATGATTGGAAAGGAAATAAAGGCTATCCAACAAAAAAACATCGTTTGGCAATAGAGCAATATGGCACTACGCCGTATCATCGTATGACATTTCGCTTGTTGGATACACAGCAAACATTAAATTTTGATTATGAGTAAAAAAGGATATAATACACGAGATGTGAAACGTGAAACACAAAATGATAAAAAGCGTAAAATATTAAAATCACTAAATCGTTTTTGGATTAAAATACAATTTTGGAAACCAACTAAGTATCAGGATTTATTAGGTTTTAGAGAGGGAAATAGCCGATTATATGATATAGCATTCATTCATAGTTCGATGTCGCAACGCGATAAGAAAGGTCGTGTGGTCAATAACGAGCGTTTAGAGTTTCTTGGCGATGCGGTGTTGGAGACTGTGATGAGCGAGATGGTGTATAAGCACTATCCAAGTCAAAAAGAGGGTTGGCTCTCTTCTGTGCGTGCGCTTTTGGTGCGTCGTAAAACTACTAACGAATTGGGTGAAAAGATGGGTTTACGTGACTATGTAGTTATGCGTAAGGGTAATAACAACTTCAATAATATTACCGGTAATCTTTTCGAAGCGTTAGTGGGTGCTGTTTATCTTGATAAAGGTTATGATGTGGCGGCTGATTTTATAATGCGCTCTTACAAAAAGCATATAAATATGGAAAAGCTTTTGCGTAAAGAGCAAAACTATAAATCTATGCTTTTGGAATGGTGTCAACGTGAGCGCAAAGAGTTCTATTATGAACTTATAGAAGAAACTCGTATTGAAGATAACAAAATACGATTCCAATCGCGTGTGGTGATTGAGGGCAGACCAATGGGGTATGGTGTAGCTAATAGTAAGCGCGAATCGGAGCAAGCAGCTGCTAAACAAGCCATGCAAACGCTTAAGAATTAGAAATATATAGCTACTATAATATATATTAACGAGCGAAGCGAGTAATGTCTAATATCTCGCTACTCGCTATTAAAAATCTATCTTATGGAATTAATTCATTTTTCGAAACTTGTTGCTGAGAAAGCACGTAAACAAGCTAATCGTGTAGCTTTGTACTATCGTGACTATTCAGTTGCTAAATGGGTGGAAATCACTTGGCGCGAACTTCACGAAAAAGTAGAACGCGTAGCACGTGCTCTTGTTGCACTTGGCGTAAAAGAAGAAGACCGTGTGGCTATTTGTTCTCAAAATATGCCTCAAGCGTTGATGGTCGATTTTGCCAATTATGCCAATCGTGCGATTTCTGTGCCTATGTATGCTACAGCATCAGCTCAACAAATCGAATACATCATCAACGATGCAGAGATTGAAGTTCTTTGTGTTGGTGAACAAGTACAGTATGATAATGCACTTGAAGTAATTAAAAACAACAAATTTTTGAAACACATTGTCGTGTTCGACCCTTCTGTAGATTTGAAAGGAGAGACTCGTGCAATATATTTCGAGGATTTCATGCGTCTTGGCGATGATAAATCGCTTCAAAAGACAGTGGAAAAACGCACTAAGGCGGCTACAGAGAACGATCTTGCCATCATTATGTACACATCTGGTACTACGGGCGAGTCGAAGGGTGTAATGTTGCCTCACTCTTGTTTGCTTGAAGCTATGCGCATTCACGATATGCGACTTGTGAAACTTCGTCGTAGCGATACTTCTATGGCATTCCTTCCTCTAACTCACATTTTTGAGCGTGCATGGACATATTTCTGTTTGTGGCAAGAGGTGAAGGTTTATCTCAACTCTCGTCCTGCCGATATTCAAAAAACACTCAAAGAGGTGCGCCCAACAATGCTTTGTGCCGTGCCTCGTTTCTGGGAGAAAATCGCTGCTGGTGTACAACTCAAAATTGATACTTTCTCACCATTCAAAAAAGCTATGGTTACTTGGGCTTTAGCTGTGGGGCAAGAGTATAATATTGGCTATAAGAAAGACAACAAATGTGCTCCGTTTGGATTAGCTTTGCGTTATCGTATTGCAGATAAGCTTATTTTTTCTACCCTCAAAAAAGTAGTTGGTCTTGATCGTGGTCGTTTATTCCCTGTTGCAGGTGCAGCGCTTGATGATAAATTGGCTGTTTTCTTCCTTTCTCTTGGCTTGCCTATTATGTATGGCTATGGTTTGACAGAGACTACAGCTACTGTTTGTTGTTATCCTTACGACCATTATGTTATCGGCTCAATGGGTTCGTTGATGCCAGACGTACAAGTAAAAATCGGTGAAGATGGAGAAATCCTCGTTAAAGGTAAAACCGTTTGTTCGGGTTACTATAAAAAACCAGAAATCACAGCTAACTCATTTATTGATGGTTGGTTCCGTACTGGCGATGCCGGTAAACTTGTAGATGGAAAACACCTCTACATGACCGACCGTATCAAAGACTTGTTCAAGACATCTAATGGTAAATATATTGCACCACAACAAATCGAGACTATTCTCGGTGGCGACGTATTTATCGAACAAGTAGCCGTGATTGGTAATAATCGCAATTACGTAACAGCCATTATAGCTCCTAATCTCGAGGCAATTAAAGGCTATGCAGAGCAAAAC
>JBGVPL010000029.1:0-75311 GCA_045126975.1 Candidatus Aphodosoma sp.
AAGAATAGAACCAATAATGCTAATTCGCATTAAAATAAATGATTCTGTTTCTAATCCCACAAATAAAGAAATAACAAATACGCAACAAAAAATAATTGCTAAAAAACCAAATAGCATTGAAAAATCTTCTTTTTCCATAAAATTAAAAATTACTTAATTAAAAATAACACTAGATTACTAACATTATATTAAATTTATTTTTATTAATTATTTTATTTAACGTATCAACTAGATTCATCACATAACGAATCTAATAATTTTTAAACTAATTTACCCCTCTACGAATACCTAAGTAACATATTAACTTAAACATACTTAAAGTTATCACCTAAATATACCTTAGCATCCACAACGTCCTTTTTAGTTCTCTAAAGGGCATAAAAAAAGCATGGTACTTCGCTTATATTTTATTTTGTTATCCTGAAGGTATTAGGCTGACCTATGATGACCAAAATAATATACGACAAAGCCCATGCGAAACCGCACGAGTATCATAAAGACTTTGTCTTGGTCATCATTCTAAAAAGTGCCTAATTTCTCAGAACAACAAGATTTAATCTATAATACTAAAATTTATATGTTATAATATGTTTTCTCGTTTACTACATAATTTATATTTTTTAATTTTACATTGCAAAGTTAATAAAAATACTTTTATTGACCAAACATATTCCAAATTAATTATATTTTTTGCTTTGGTTTTGTTACCAATAATCCTTTCCTTATCACACATTTTTTATTGATAAATGGATTATCTTCAGTCAATTGATATTTTCTGAAATATGTATAACTTATCCCCAACTCTTCCTTAGAATAATCCTCAAAAAGTTGAGCTACACTACCATAATACACATGCTTATCCTCATTCAATAAATGAAGATGTATTACTTTCCTTTCCTGTTTCTCTTTTTCTTCTTTCATAATTTAAATTTTGATTCTGCAAATATAGCAAAAAAGAACCAAATGTTTAATATTTGTGTAATATTTAACATTATTTAACCAATATATCCCACAGATTAAATATTTGTGCGTTTTTAATAATCTTTAGCTAAAATAACCACCCAAAAAGTTGCATATATTAAATATTTGTGTTAACTTTGCATCGTAATTAAAATATAACACTATTGATTTACTAACCTTCAAACACATACAACTATGAATGCTATCGTACTTTCAAACACAACAATGAGAAGAGCATCTGTAATCGCTCAACGTACACACTCTACAGAAATAGGTATAATCAAAGCAATGCAAATTGAAACGTTGAAAGCAAAATTACAATCAGGTATTGCACATTTCTCCTACATGAAGAAAAACGGTGAAATACGTGAAGCATGGGGAACTACCTGTAACAACCTAATGAAAGCAAAAGTTTATGGAAATGGCATCAAACGTGATTTTGTAAATTGTGTTGTGTATTGGGACGTTGAAATTGGTGATTTTCGCTCTTTGAGATTCGAAAATTTAATTAAGGTGTTTTAATCAGCATCTTAATTTCAACGTAATATTAACATTAAATTAAACAACTATGACTGACTATATTATTTCAATACTTCGCACACAAATGAACATAATTTTCTCATGGGGTTTAGACTCAGCATCAGCACTCGAAAACGGACTAAAATTTAACGTCAATGGTTACAAATATCAAGGCGAAGTAGTAGTTACATATAATGAAGGTACTGACTTGTTTGACGTAAAATTAACCGCCACAGGTAAAGAAATAGATGGAATATATGCAGATAATTTAGTAAATGTAATAGATAACCATATCGAATACTGCGAGAACTACTCAGAAAAAGTAAAATCAACCTATAACTTCAAATAATATGAAAACAAAAGTAATCATCTACGCCAGGGTCTCTACAACAAATCAAGATTATACACGACAACTTGATGAATTAAGAGAATATGCTCAAAGAATGAATTATGAAGTGGTGAGAGAATTTCAAGAAAAAATAAGCGGAGCAAAAAGCGTGGCGGAGCGCAATGCCATGAACTCTCTATTAGAGTATATCCACAACAATAAAGTCGATAAAATTCTCATTTATGAATGCTCTCGCCTAAGTCGTAGAGCGATTGATTTTCTCCAACTAATTGAGATATTTAACCAACACAAAATTTCATTATACATACATGCCAATGGGCTTGAAACATTGTTACCCAACGGAAATAGCAATCCAATAGCAAACCTCGTACTCGGTATATTGGCACAATTTAACTCGATGGAACGCTCACTAATTCGAGCACGCATGGAGAGTGGTTACAATCACTATAGAAATTGTGGCGGTACTGTTGGAAGAAAAATAGGCTATAGAAAAACAGAGCAACAAATGAAAGAGCAATACACAGAAGAAATTAAATTACTGAGAAAAAACATCTCCTTAGACAATATAACTAAAATTACAAGTACTAGTAAAAACACCTTACTTAAATTAAAAAAAATCATAAATTAAAATATTATATTTACATAGTAAATTTAACAAACTTTAACTTTTTAACTCTTGACTTTTTACTTCAACAAGGGTATAATATGAAAAAACAAATTTGCTATGATGTAAATCAATATACAAAAAGTCAAAAAGACAAAGGTTTTACGCTCATCCTTGCCGACCAGAACACTTAAAACTCATAACAGAGATATGTCTGACTATATATCAAAAAATGAGATTAAGAGGCGAAAAACAAATAACCCCAATTTACAAAGGGGAGTATAATACTCTTAAAAAAGATGTTGAGTATTGAATCATGTAAAGAAATTCTAAATAAAAATAATTATAAACTTAATAATGAAGAAATAAAACAAGTAAGAGAGTTTTTATACTTGCTCGCTGAAATACAAATAAACGCAGAAAAAACACTTATAGAAAATGAAAAACGTAATCCTATACTGTAGAGTAAGTTCCGATGAACAAGCAGATGGAACAAGTCTCGACTTCCAAGAAAGAACGTTACGTGCTTATTGCAAACGCAACAACTATAACATCATCCACTGTTGCAGAGAAGACTTTAGCGCAAAAGACCATGATTTCCGCAGACCTGAAATGAAATGGTTGAGAGATTACTGTAAAAAACATAAGCGTGAAGTAGATATGATATTATTTTTGCGATGGGACAGATTCAGTCGTAACCCAGAATTTGCCCATGCCTTCAAACGCATATTTATGGATGAATTAGGCATAGAATTCAATGCAATAGAAAACCCCATAGATTTTGAAGCAACCGAGTGGAGCACACTATTCAGTCTATATGCAGGTATTGCACAAACAGAAAACAACAAAATCAGTCGAAGAACCAAAGATGGAATACGCCAAACACTACTATCAGGTAGATGCCCCAACAAAGCACCAATTGGATACAAAAATGTGCATATAACAGACGAAAATGGAAAGACCATTGCCAAATATGTAGAAATAGATGAAAAAAAAGCACCACTTATCAAAAAAATATTCAACGAAGTGAGAAAAGGAATAGAATCACCTCGTTATATTCGTAGAAGAATTGCCCCTCAAATACCCGAAAGCACATATTTCAAAATCCTAAGAAACATCTTCTACAAAGGGAAAATACGTGTACCTGCTACAAAAGAAGAACCTGAAATAATAGTTGATGGACAACATCAACCACTCATAACCGAAGAATTGTTTGATAGAGTACAAGATATAATGGATGGCAAAAGGAAAAAACAACCTAAATTGACAAAACCAACACATCCCGAATTCTACCTCCGCAAATTCCTTGTTTGCCCCCATTGTGGTAGAGCAATCACAGGAGCAACCTCAACAGGAGGAAGTGGCGGTAAATACCCTTATTACTTCTGCCCAACAACAGGGACACACGTACGAATCAAAGCAGAAGCACTCAACACATCTTTCGTTGATTATATCAGCAATTTTCGTCCAAACAAAGCAATAAAACAATTATACACCGAAATACTAAATGACCTACGCCAAGAAAACACTCGAGAAATACGTTCAAAGATTGAAAACTTAGATAAAGAAATATCAAAAATCAAAGAACTGATAATAAAAATAGAAGACAAACTTATCAACGATGAAATAGATAATTCAACTTATCAACGCATTATAGGTAGATATGAAAATGAATTAAAAAAATTAGAAGACAAAAAAGAACTACTTGCAAACCCCAATCGAGGTGAAATCAAACCACAGTTGAAGTACTCTATAAACCTATTAGACAATATAGATAACTTCTTTAAACATGCCCCTGTTGAAGCAAAAATCCAAGCATTAAGTTCGATTTTCCCTGAAAAAATAGAATTTGATGGAAAAAATTTTCGAACTGAAAAATTGAACACAGTACTTGCTCTAATATATCAGAAAAACAATGAGTTACAAGGAAACAAAAAGAAAAATGGAGAAAGTTTTTCAACTTTCTCCACTTCAGTACCCCCGTCGAGAATCGAACTCGAATCTACGGTTTAGGAAACCGCTATTCTATCCGTTGAACTACAAGGGCAAAATTCAATGAGTAATGAGTAATTATTAGTTATTAACGATAAAATCATTCCCTTAATCACTAACAACTAATCACTACTAACTATTTTTAGTGACGTCCTTTACTATTTGACTTCATTTGACGTGCTTGTTGTTCACGAAGTGCTTGTTGTTGTGCCTTTTGTGCTTCTTCGAGACGTTGCATGAAAGCTGATTTCTTTTGTGGTTTTGCTTTATTTTTCTCAAGTTGAGCAAGCACTTTTTTGTCGTCAACAAAGAGACGGAACAAATATGTTTGAATAATTGTAATCAAAAGCGATACAAAATAGTAGTATGAAAGACCAGACGCATAGTTGTTAAACATAAACATGAACATAATTGGCATCATATACATCATAGTTTTCATCATGCCAGCACCAGGTTGGTCGCCTGCACCCGTTGTCGCCATATTGATTTTAGTGTAGATGATGTTTGTTACAGTCATCAAGAGGCAGAACAATGAGATGTGGTTACCAAAATATGGCGTAATAAGCGGAATATATGTGCTCCAAGAGACAATCGCATCATAAGACGAAAGGTCGTCAGCCCAAAGGAACGATTGTCCACGAAGCTCAAATGCTGTAGGGAAGAAGCTGAACATTGCAAACAAAATAGGCATTTGGAACAACATTGGCAAACATCCACTCATAGGACTCACGCCTACTTTTTGATAAAGAGCCATTGTAGCTTGTTGACGTTCCATTGCTTTTTCAGCAGGAATACGAGCATTGATTTCTTCGATTTGAGGACGAAGTACACGCATTTTTGCCGACGACATATATGATTTGAAAGTAAATGGAAGTATCACCAATTTAATGATAATAGTCAACAAAAGAATGATAATACCATAACTTGCAATATATTTGCTCAAGAAATTGAACACAGGAATAATAACGCCTGTCGAAATCCAACGGAAGAGCGACCAACCCATAGGGATGATGTGTTGAAGACGAAGTTTGTCGTCACCAGAGAGGTCTTTGTCATACGATTTCAACACTTTATATTGGTTAGGACCATAATAAGTATGGAATTTAGTAGGACGAACACCATTAGGGTCGAATGCCACTGTTGCCTCCATTTTATGCTTTTTGATAAACTCTGAACGCTCTGGCATCAATTCACTCTCTACATTGGCAGCTGTAAATGCATCATCAGCAATCATAATTGTGCTAAAGAAATGGTCTTTGAAAGCAATCCAACGCACTTTACCAGCAAGTTTTTCCGAATCATTTTTCAATTCAGAGAGGCGTTCCATATCGTCTGACACATACTTATAATTAAGTGTAGCATAACGAGATTCGAATTTACGACCTTTCTCGTTTTGACGAATAAGCGATTGCCATTGCATGTCGAGCGACGATGTATTTGGAGAGAGAATACGACCCATATTGTGAGCCTTGATTTCCATCTCAGTCATATAATCGTCGTTTGGAATTGTATAGACAAAGTCCAAATAACTTTCAGCATCCACCGCAAGACGCATTGTTACAATCTGAGCATCAGCCGTTTTATCAACTGTTGGCTGAAAGAAAAGACTTTTAGTATTAAGCACACGATTATCGTTAGTGAAAAGTGTAAAGCCCAACGAAGCATCACCATCAGCAAACAACATTAGCGGAAGCGAATCATAGCGTTGATAATTCTTCATCTCAGCCGCACTCACACGACCACCTTTATTAGAGAATGTAAGACGAAGGTATTCGTTTTCAACAACAAAATGCTCCTCTACGCCAACGCCAGCATTAGCAAAATGTCCAAAAGTTTTTTCAAGACGAGCAGAATCAAGCGTCATTTCGCCAATAGCAGCGAGCGAATCAGCAACTGCTTGTTCGCGTTCAAGCTCTAACTGAGCAAGATAAGCCGCCTCATTGGCAGCAGCAATAGAGTCACGCACATGTTGACGACGTGCCAACTCCTCTTTACTTGGTTGGTTCAACCAACTGAAACCGAAAATTACGGCCATTATTAGGACTAAGCCTATGACGGTGTTTTTATCCATTTATTTTATAGATTTTTAGTAACGAGTAACGAGTAGCAAGATTTTTGTACTTCGGCTTTCTCCTAGTCTATATTATTAATTAGATTTTTAAACGTAAGACACAAATCCTTTTCAAACTCGTTTTCTCTTAATTTTTAATCAATTACCAATTGTGCATTATGCATTATACATTGTGCATTAACAAAAGTGCAAAGTTACAAAAATTTATTGAGATGTGCAATAGTGTTATTTTACACAAAAAAAGATGTAGAGTCAACAAGCAAGTGCAAAATTACAAAAAGTGTTTAAAAAACTCTACTTTGGGTGAAGAAAAGTTTAATTTTTCTCTAGGTCTCCTATTAATTTTAGCTTGAATAGCGTTTAAATCAGCTTGTTGTACCATATTAAAATCCGTTCCTTTTGGGTAATATTGTCTAAATATTTTATTAGCATTTTCGACAGCACCTTTTTGCCAAGAAGAATATGTATCAGTAAAATACACAGTGGTTCTTAATTTCTTAGCTAACCACTTATGATTTTTAAACTCCAGTCCGTTATCAGTTGTAATAGTATATACTTTTTCTTTATAGGGCAATAATAATCTATAAGCAGTTTTAGCAACTATTTCTGGTTGTTTAGATTCAACTTTTGTTTGAAAAAACATATTTGTGCTTCTTTCAATTATAGTTAATACAGCACTTGCTTGTTCTTTGCCAATAACAAGATCCATTTCCCAGTCACCAAAACGTTTTCCATTAGCCTCTAGTGGTCGTTCATGTATCGAAACTCTATCTGGTATTAGCGATTTTCCTGCCGTATTTCTTTTTTGATTAGTATGATGACGGTACTTCATCTTATGTCGACAATGCTTTTTTAATTCACCTGTTGAATCGTTTCTGATTTCTTGATAAATACGCTCATGACTTATATTTATTCCTTCAAGAGCTAACTTACCTGATATTTGTTTTGGTGACCAATCTTCTTCAACCAATAGATTTACAGCTTGTTTGATAATATGTTGTGGAGTTTTTCTATTAGACGCACAACGCTGACGTCTCATCATAGCATCTTCATGTGCATCTTTATAAAGATAATGACCAAAACGATTGGTATTTCGTTTTATTTCTCTACAAACTGTTGATATACTGCATTCTATCTGCCGAGCAATAGCAGTTTTTGCCATTTTTGCTTGTAATCCCAAATAAATTGCGTATCTTTGCTCTCGGGATAATTGATTATATTTTTTCATGCAACACAAAGTTAATTATTCCTGTGGAGATAGCAATATCTCCCTTTATTTTTTTCTTCGTATTGCTTATTAACTCTATATTTTACGCTCTTTGGGGGCTACGCGCCCCCAGCCGCTTGGCAAACCCGCGGGTTTTTTCAAAGTTTGATTGACTGACGTCAATATAAATCCAAAAATTTTGCACTTCGTTCTTGAATTTGCATACACAAAAAAAGAGACGCAAAATATTGCGTCTCTCCATATATAAATAATTTGTAAATTATTTATTTGCAGCAGCTTTTACGAATTGAAGGAATAGTGGATGTGGGTTAAGAACTGTACTTGAATACTCTGGATGGAATTGTACGCCCACATACCAAGAATGAGTTGGCACCTCGATGATTTCACCAAGTTGAGTATCAGGATTAACACCTGAAATAATCATACCATTTGCTTCAAATTCAGCTTTATATTGATTATTAAATTCAAGACGATGACGATGACGCTCTTGAATGAGTTCTTTTCCATAAATCTCAGCAGCGCGTGAACCTGCTTTTAGTTTACAAGCATACGCACCAAGACGCATTGAACCACCTTTATCAAGATGAGCTTTTTGCTCTTCCATCATGTCAATCACTTTATGTTTAGCATTAGGATTGATTTCGACAGTGTGAGCATCTTTGTAACCTAACACATTACGAGCGAATTCGATAGCCATAACTTGCATACCATAGCAGATACCGAGTGTAGGGATATTGTTTTCGCGAGTATAGCGAGCAGAGATGATTTTGCCTTCGATACCACGTTCGCCAAAACCTGGAGCTATAAGCACGCCATCGTAGCCTTTGAGAGTAGCCTCAACATTTTCTTCAGTGATATCGTCAGAGAGAAGGAGGTCGAGTTTGAGTTTGCGATCGTTGTAAGCCGAAGCGTGAATAAGCGACTCAATGATTGACTTATAAGCATCTGGAAGACGAACATATTTACCAACGAGAGCAATTTTAACCTCTTTTTCAGCAGTTTTAAGTTTATTGAGGAAGAAGTTCCATTGGTCCATATCGGCAACAGTTACTTCAGGATCGATACCGAGGCGTTTGAGCACTACGCGATCGAGACCTTCTTGTTGCATACGAACAGGCACTTCGTAAATAGTTTTTACATCGGCACTTTCAATAACAGCTTCTATATCAACATTACAGAAAAGGGCAACTTTTTTACGAACTTCAGGAGTAATTGGATGTTCGGCACGGAGAACAAGCACGTCAGGTTGAACACCTTCTTGTTGAAGTTCTTTAACAGAATGTTGAGTTGGTTTGGTTTTTAATTCACCTGCAGCAGCCACATAAGGCACATAAGTGAGGTGAATGCAAAGACAATCGTTACCAAGTTCCCAACGGAGTTGACGTACACTTTCAATATAAGGCAAAGACTCAATATCACCGACTGTACCACCAATTTCGGTGATAACAAAATCGAAATTACCAGTATTACCAAGCTGTTTTACATTGCGTTTAATTTCATCAGTGATATGAGGAATTACTTGAACTGTTTTGCCCAAGAAATCACCACGACGTTCGCGTGTAATTACATTTTGATATATACGACCTGATGTAACGTTATTAGCTTTAGAAGAAGGCACGTTAAGGAAACGTTCGTAATGACCAAGGTCAAGATCTGCTTCGTGACCATCATTAGTCACGTAACATTCGCCATGTTCGTAAGGATTGAGAGTACCTGGGTCAATGTTAATATATGGGTCGAGTTTTTGGTTAGTAACTCTGTAACCACGAGCTTGGAGTAATTTACCAAGCGATGCTGCGATGATGCCTTTACCGAGCGATGACGTAACGCCACCTGTAACGAAAATGTACTTTGTTGCCATAATATTTTAGACTATTAGTAGCGAGTAGCGAGATATAAGATCTTACCCGCCTACTCATTCCAACACGATATACCGTGTCTCTACATTCAGTTATTCAATTAAAGCGCAAAGGTACAAAAAAATTTGATAATTAATAGATGTAAACAATATTTTTTTATAAGTTTGATTTTTCGTGATTTTATATTGTGTTTTATTGATTTTTTAGTAACTTTGTGGGGTTAAAGTCTATAGCCAACGGTCAACAGTCAACCGTCTATTATACACTACAATCAATATATTTTAAACTAATAAAAAACAAAGCGAAGTCGAATATGTCTCGCTATTAAACATCTAATAATATGATTTCGTACAACGTAGAAAACGTGAAAATGCCTAAACTCGGCAAACGCGAAACTAACGCTTGGATTAAAGCTGTGGCTGCGAAATATGGCAAAAAGGTGGGCGAAGTGGCTTACATTTTTTGCGATGACCCAAAGATTCTTGAAGTAAATAATGAATATCTTGGTCATGATTATTTCACTGACATCATCACTTTCGACTATTGCGAGGGGGATGTTTTGAATGGCGATATTTTTATATCATTAGACACCGTAGCAAGCAATGCTGAAGAGTTTGGCGTGTCGTTCGAAAACGAACTACATCGCGTACTCATTCATGGCATTTTACACCTCTGCGGACAAGACGACCAAACGCCTGAACTCCGTGCCAAAATGATTGCAAAAGAAAATGATGCTTTGTCAATGCTGTAATTAAAAAGACAAAATAACAGAATAACAAAAAATTAAATTGTGTTCTTTTGTTATTCTGTCTTTTAAATAAAATGCGGGCAATTGTACTGACTTCAACGTTGTATAGCGACAATAGCTATATGCTCAATTTATTCACTGACGAATTGGGCTATGTATCTGTATCTGTTAAAGTTGGCAAACGCAGTAAAGTGAGATTATCGCACATTCAGCCACTTACTATGCTATCAGTAGAGTTGCATGGACGTCCTTCACAACAGGTGATGAATATAACAGAATGCGTGGCTCTACCAGGATGCGAATCAATAGCGACCGACCCTGCTAAAATGCTTACTGCTCAATTCCTTGCAGAGTTCTTAAACCACACTCTACGACAAGTACAAAGCGACTCAGGGCTATTCAATTTCATTTTCGATTCAATACGTCGCTACAACTCTATAGAACGGGGCATTGCTAATTTCCACTTGATATTTTTAGTAAAACTAACTCACTACATGGGCTTTTTCCCGAATCTTGAAGGATTGGATTCTGGCGTCTGCTTCGACCTTGAAAATGGATGTTTTGTACGCCGATTGCCTCTGCACAACAACTATTTGCTACCCAACGACACTATGGCGTTTGTCCACCTATTGCGCTTAGACTACGACACTATGTATCTCTTCGACGTCAATCGCCAACAACGCAACCAAATCATCGACTACATAATAAAATACTACAAACTACACATGGCAGAATTCGGCGAACTGCGCTCGCTCGATGTTCTCCGCGAAATTTAAACTTTTTAGACAAGAGAACAGGAATACAAAATTTTATAATTCCTAATTCCTCATTCCTCATTAATAATGGCACTTCCAACAACATTAGGCACCGAACCAATAGGGCGACTATTACGACAATATGCCATACCTGCTATCGTCGCAATGACAGCTTCATCGCTATACAACATGATTGATAGCATCTTCATCGGTCAAGGCGTTGGCCCTTTGGCTATCTCAGGATTAGCTGTTACATTCCCATTCATGAACCTCGCAGCCGCATTCGGCTCATTAGTAGGCGTCGGCGCAAGCACCATAGTATCAGTAAAATTAGGACAAAAAGACTACACCACCGCTCGCAAAGCATTAGGCAATGTAGTAGCTCTCAATGTAATAATAGGTGTCGTATTCATGACAATATCACTCCTATTCCTCAACAAAATATTGCTCTTCTTCGGCGCCAGCGAAAACACGTTACAATATGCACGAGAATACATGGAAATCATCCTCTATGGCAACGTAGTAACACACATGTATCTCGGACTCAATGCCGTAATGCGCTCTTCGGGCCATCCTCAAAAAGCAATGGCAATGACTATTGTAACCGTAATACTCAACGCAATACTCGACCCTATCTTCATATTCGGCTTCGGCTGGGGCATTCGCGGAGCTGCAATCGCCACCATATTAGCACAAATAGTAGCACTCACATGGCTACTCATCGAATTTACCAACAAAAAAGAGCTATTACACTTCGAATCAGGCATATTCAAACTCGACCAACGCATCGTATCATCATCATTATCAATCGGCATGGCACCATTCCTTATGAACGTAGCATCATGCATCATTGTCATTTTCATCAATAACGGGCTACAACAACACGGAGGCGACCTCGCCATCGGTGCATACGGAATCGTCAACCGCATAACCTTTATTTTCGTAATGATTGTAATGGGTCTCAACCAAGGAATGCAACCTATTGCAGGATATAATTATGGCGCAAGAAATATAGACAGAATGCTAAATGTATTAAAGTTAACCATAATTTGGGCTACGGTAATTATGACCCTGGGCTTTGTAATCTGCGAATTTACACCAGGATTGATTGCACGCATATTTACCTCCGACGAAGAGTTGATTGCACGCTCGGTGAGGGGCATGAGAATAGTAGCAGTATTCTTCCCAATCATTGGAATGCAAATGGTTACAGGTAACTTCTTCCAGAGTATCGGCATGGCACGCCAAGCCATATTCCTCTCATTAACCCGACAACTAATATTTCTATTGCCATGCTTGATTGTATTACCACAATTCTTTGGAGCAGACGGAGTTTGGGCATCTCTACCAACAGCAGACATACTATCGTGGATAGTATCAGTGTCGGTATTAACTTATTACCTCCGCCGCTTCAAACAAGGCAAAATTGAATATAAAATCTAAATACTATGATAATCACCATCGGACGCCAATTAGGTAGTGGCGGATTAGAAATAGGCCGCCTACTTGCCGAACGAATGAATTTACCCTTCTACGACAAAGAACTCCTCATCGAAGCAGCTCGCCATAGTGGCATCTGCCCCGAATGTTTCCAACAAGTAGATGAACAAGCCAAACGCTCGTTTGGTGGAGTGGGCATTTTCGGTATGCGATTCCCATTCGTTGGCGAAGGCAACATGTCGTACAACTCTATGATTTCGGGCGACAACCTCTTTTTGTTGCAAAGCGAAACAATCACAAAATTAGCAGAAAACCCACAGGGAGCAGTATTTGTTGGTCGTTGCGCCGACTATGTGTTGCGTGAGCGAAACGATGTAGTATCGGTGTTTATTACCGCCAAAGAGGCAGACAAAGTGAAACGATTGTGCGACCGCAGAGGATGCACCGAAGCAGAGGCGCGCGATATGATGAAAAAGGTTGATAAACAACGCTCAGCATACTACGACTACTACGCAAGCAGAGAATGGGGCGTAGCATCGAGCTATGATATTTGCATAAATTCGTCGTTATTGGGCATAGAAGGGACTGTTGATGCTATTATTAATATTGTGAGAGGGATATGAAATTATATCTCGATATAGATGGTGTGCTGCTAACCGTTAAAAATACTCAACCAGCAGAATATGCTTCTGAGTTTATAGATTATATAGTAAAGCACTTTGATTGCTATTGGCTTACAACTCATTGTAAAGGAGATACATCTAACGTATTACAATACTTATCAAAATATTTTTCATCTACTACCATTGATATAGTTCGATGCATTAAATCAACAAATTGGAATACACTAAAAACAGAAGCCATTGATATGTCCGAACAATTTATATGGCTCGATGACAGACCTTTTTTAGCAGAAATAGAAATTCTTAAAATTCATAATTGCGAAAACAAATTAATAATAGTCGACCTAAACAACCCAAATGAATTAAAAAGAATTATTAAAGAAAATTTAACCATATAATACTCTAAACCAACAGCAAACTTAAAGCAAGAAAAACTACACTCATGATTATCCTAAGCATAGGCACAAACATTGGCAACCGCAAGCAGAATATCAAGAATGCGGTTAAAGCATTGGACGAAATAGGCAAAGTAACTACCATATCACCTATATACTCATCTGAACCATGGGGTTTTGAGTCGGAAAATGGATTCTACAACATCGCTCTAATTATCGAAACATCACTTTCGCCTCTCGATTTGTTAAAAGAGACTCAACGCATCGAAAAAGAATTAGGTCGCACAGCCAAAACCACCACCGCCTATGCCGACCGCATAATTGATATCGACATAATAGACTATAACAATCAAATAATCAATACACAAACGCTCACTTTACCTCATAGTCTAATGCACAAACGCAATTTCGTGCTCTACCCACTCACCGATATTGCTCCTGACTGGCAACATCCAACCCTAAAACTCACAGCATTAGAACTAAAAAAAGAGTCTAACGACACCTCAACAATCCACATTTTAAACACAACTACAGATTAACAAATTACTATTGCATATTTGCATTTTTTATTGTACCTTTGCGATATAAATTAAAATTTATGGAAAATAGAAGTTCAGTTCTCTTAATATTTACTGGTGGTACTATCAGTATGGGCGAAAATAGCTCAAACCACTCGCTCGCACCTCTCGACACAAAACAAGTGCTCAGCTTTATCCCTGAATTGCAAATGTTAAATGTTAACATTGCTTCTGTGTCATTTTCGCCTCTCATCGACTCAAGCGATATTCAACCTTCAAATTGGATTGAAATTGGTCACCACATCGAAACTCACTATAACGACTTTGATGGCTTCGTAGTACTTCATGGCACTGATACTATGGCTTATTCAGCTGCGGCTCTATCATTTATGCTTGATGGCTTACGCAAACCTGTCATTTTCACAGGTTCACAATTGCCTGTTGGTGTACTTCGTAGCGATGCTAAAGAGAACCTCATAACTGCCATCGAACTTGCTGCTGCAAAAAACGAAAAGGGCGAAGCTATGGTACCTGAAGTAGCTCTTATGTTCGAAGGCAAATTGATGCGTGGTAATCGCACAACTAAACGTAATGCAGAAGATTTTGATGCTTTCGCTTCATTCAACTATCCTGAATTAGTACGCGCAGGTGTACACTTGAAATATTATGAACACAATATTCACCGCGAGGCTAATGACGCACAACTCACTGTAGCTAACCATTTTGACGACAATATCGTAGTATTAAAAATGTTCCCAGGCATCCGTCCTGAAACAGTAAAATCCATCTACTCTATCACTGGACTTCGCGCAGTAGTATTAGAAACGTTCGGCTCTGGTAATGCACCTACTGCCCAATGGTTATGCGACATTATCAGTGAAGCTACAGCCAACGGCATCATAACCGTAAATGTAACTCAATGTCGTGCTGGCTCTGTAGAAATGGGTCACTATGAAGCAAGCGTCAACCTCATCAAAGCTGGTGTTATATCAGGCCATGATATGACTTTAGAAGCTGCCGTAGCTAAATTAATGTTCTTGCTCGGCAAATATGATTCAGCAGAAGATGTAAAGAGAGAAATAGCAATGCCATTAAGAGGTGAAATGACTATATAATTGAGAGTTAATAGTTGAAAATTGAGAGTTTTTTATAGAATCTATAGAATCTATACATATCAAACTATTATTCAATGAACTACAATAAATTGAAATATTCACGAGGACAACAAATTGTATTTGTTGTCCTCGCATGTTTTATTGTAGGATGTTTTATTACAGATTGGGGAATACAAAAATTTCACTCTCACATAAAGAATAATTATTTCTCACCTGACTCTATTTTACTCTCAAATATTACTTTATTTGAAGCAGAACTGGACTCATTTGAATGGCAACGCAAACGTGAATTTACTCCACGTCAAAAACCGCAACTACCTCCACAAGAATTATTCTCATTTGACCCAAACACTATCGACAGTCTCGATATGCTTCGCCTTGGATTCAAACCTTATATGGCTCACAATTGGTTACAATACCGCCGACATGGAGGAAAAATTCATTCTTGCCAAAAACTCCGTTCAATATATAACATCGACACTCTACTTATAGATTCAATATGCAAATTAATGATTTTTGCCTCTATAACAACTCCCCCAAAAGATAGCTCTACAACCTACAAACGCAAAGAATTTTTTACATTCGAACTAAATAGTGCCGACACCACACTACTCTGCCAACTGCCAGGTATAGGAATAGGAAGAGCTAAAATGATTACAAATTATAGATATGAAATAGGTGGATTTTATTCGGTAGAACAACTAAAAGAAATAGAAAATATACCAGATTCAATTATTGATAATTTAACACCCTACATAAATATATCACTTGACTCGATAAAAAAAATAGAAATCAACAAAAGTAGCATAAAACGCCTACACCGCCACCCATATATCAACTATTATCAAGCAAAAGCGATATATGACCTTCGCTGGGATAAGCAACATAATGGAAAAATATCCAACATAGAAGAAATACGAAAATTCTTCAGTGATGATGAATTCGAACGAATCAAACACTACCTAACAATAAATTAGCCCAATCAGTCAACCTCGACTAATTGGGCTAATTTATTTATTTCTTCATTCTCAAACGAATAGCAGTTAACACCTTTTTAGTATAAAGCGGAAAATCACCATTCATCATCCACGAATAATATGTTGGTTCTATACGGAAAACCTCTTCAACCGAACGTCCTTTATGTTTTCCAAAATTAAATACCTCCACCCCATTATCATCCAAAACTATACGTCCGGCATAATCAACATTACGATTATATTTAGTGAATTTAGAAAGAAACTCTACATCATTTTGCAATTCGGGATAACGATCAAGTTGCGCCATCAACACCTCATAAGTTGCACGAGTATCAGCATTAGCACTATGAGCATCAACAAGTTCTGCATTACAATAGAAACGATAAGCGGCTTCAAGAGTACGTTGCTCCATTTTATGAAATACGACTTGCACATCAATAAAACGACTATTTACAAAATCAAAATCGGCTTCAGCACGAAGAAACTCTTCTGCCAAAAATGGCACATCAAAACTATTAGAATTATAACCTGCTATATCACATCCCTTGAAATCATTAGCTATAGATTGCGCCACTTGCCTAAACGTCGGACAATCCTTCACATCTTCATCTGTAATATGATGTATTGCTGTCGATTGTGCAGGAATAGGCATCTCGGGATTGATACGCAACTTTTTCGACTCCTCATTGCCATTTGGATGAACTTTGAGATAAGCAATTTCGATTATACGGTCAGTCATAATATTCAACCCTGTAGTCTCAAGGTCGAAAAATATAAGAGGTTTTCGAAGATTTAGTTTCATAAAGTAATATGCTCTGCCAATATTGGCTGATTAAGGAAAATAGAAGCGGAAGAGGCAAATTTTTCAACTGATTCGGTAGTCAGAAAACGTATTGTACCACCACGCGAACAAATAGAATCTATTTCAGGGTGACGACTAAGATAATCCTCAAGCGAAGCCGCAACTATGTCACCTTGAGTAAGCACCCGAACACCAGCAGGCACAGCATTCTCTATTTGACCAAGCAACAAAGGATAATGTGTACAACCCAAAATAAGGGTATCAATATTCTCTTTTTTTGCAAAAAGTGCATCTATATATTTATGCACAAAATAGTCTGCTCCAGGAGTATTATGTTCATTACTTTCAATAAGTGGCACCCACATAGGACAAGCCTGCCCAACAACCTCTACATCAGGAAATAATTTAGCCACTTCAAGCGGATAAGAGTTACTCTGAATAGTACCTTCAGTAGCCACAAGACCAACACAACGAGTTTTTGTTATCTCACCTATTGCTTCTACTGTAGGACGAATAACCCCCAACACACGACGTGTAGGCGCAAGATAAGGTAAATCGTTTTGCTGAATAGTGCGAAGAGCTTTAGCCGAAGCAGTATTACATGCCAATATAACCAACTGACAACCTTCATCAAAAAGTCGCTTCACACATTCAAGAGTATATTGATATACCACCTCAAATGAGCGAGAACCATACGGAGTACGAGCATTATCGCCAAAATAGATATAATCGTATTGAGGCAACCGCGCACGTATCTTTTCTAAAATAGTAAGACCACCATATCCCGAATCAAAAATTCCTATTTTCATAAGCCTAACTCTGATTTTACCAAAGAAGTAAGATCAATACATTGCGAAGAAACATATAGAGGTTGTCCTTGATCGAAAAGAATAGTTATCTTCTCTCGTTCACAAACACGACGTATCGCATTATCAACATATTCGTTGATAGGCGCATAAAGTTCAGCACGTTGCTTAGTAAGTTCTTCTTGATAACGCTTTTTATACATTGACATACGAGCCTCTAACTCCGTAATTTCGGTCTGACGTGCAAGTTTAATAGGCTCCGACATTTGCTTATTCCGCTCAAGATAACTCTTCACTTTACTCTCATACTCTTTCGTCATCTTCACAAACTCAGCTTTATAATCCTCTTCAAGTTTAAGCAACTCTTTTTCTACAGTTTTCACCTGTGGCACAGAGACGATAACTTCTGCTCGATTGATATACGCAACACGGACAATTTCAGGCTCAATCGACCGCAAAACAGAGGTGCTATCTTGCGAATAAAGTGTTACCCCTACTATGAGAGATAACACTATTATTAAAAATGATTTTTTCATATTTTAAAGTCTAGTAAAACTAGAAAATCTAGTAAACTAAATATTCTTATCAAAGAATACCCAATTCTTTTTTCACTGCAGGAGTGATATCAATAGCAGCTTCGCTCTTATAAAGCACTGCACCAGACATCATGTCATAAACCATTGTCAAGCCTTGTTTTTTGCTTACAGTTTCAATAGCAGCACGAAGCTTTTCTTGCAAAGGTTGAATAAGTTCAGCTTGTTTCTTTTGTCCTTCTTGTTGAAGTGTTTGATATGTTGTTTGAAGACGTTGTTGAAGGCTCATCAACTCCTCTTCTTGCACTTTACGAATAGCATCAGACATTGTAGCTTTTTCGTTTTCGTATTTAGTGTATTTGTCTTGGATTTCTTTCTCCATGTCTTGCAAATACTTCATATTTTTTTCATTGAATTCTGCCAATTGTTTTTCAACATCGTTAACTTCAGGCATCATCATCATCACCTCTTGTGAGTTGATATAACCAAGTTTAACTGTTTGAGCCATTGCAATAAGTGGCATTACTGCAGCCACAAAAAAAAGTGTGATTTTCTTTAACATAATTTTATTAGTTATTAGTTATTAATGATTAGTTATTAATATTTTTATAAAAATTATTTAGAATATCCAAGTTTTTCGAGAAGTTCGTCGCTAATATCAATTTTTGGCGATGCAAAAATAAGATTATTAGTTGATGACTTATCAAGCACGACTTGATAACCATACTGTTCACAAATTTCTTGAACCGCATTATATATCTCATCTTGAATTGGTTTCACCAATGCTTCACGTTTTTTGAACAATTCACCATCAGGAGCAAAATATTTACGTTTAAGGTCATTAGCTTCTTTCTCTTTGGCAATAATTTCATCTTCACGTTTCTTCTTCATCTCATCCGAAAGAAAAACAAGTTCTGTTTGATAATTTTTATACATAGTTTGCACCTCAATCAAAATAGCCTCAACCTCTTTTTGCCATTTTTTTGATATTTGATCAAGTTGTTCATTAGCTGTTTCATACGCAGGAATAGCACTCATAATATAATCCATATCCACAAGCACCACTTGTTCTCCTTTTGCCGCAAGATTAAGAGTCATCATCACAGCACACAATATTACAAATAATTTTTTCATATCATTTATCTTTTTATTATTTTAGACCTTTAACAATCCATTTCGTTTAATCTGTCCCTATTCCCTATTCCCTGTTCCCTATTCCTTAATTAAAACTCTTGACCAAGTATGAAGTGGAATTGACTTCCGCCACGACGACCAGTTTGATCGAGGTCAAAACCATACGCCCAGTCAATACCAAGCAAACCAAACATAGGTAAATATACACGCACACCCACACCAGCCGAACGTTTCAAATCAAACGGATTGAAATTTTTAAATTCGCTCCAAGCATTACCTGCTTCAACAAATGCCAAAGCCCAAATATTAGTTGATTGATTGAGTAATAACGGATAACGAAGTTCGACAGTAAGTTTAGTATAAAGATTACCATTATAACCATAATAACCAGAACCAGAATATGGGGTAAGCGAACCTGCTTCATAACCACGAAGACCCACAGTTTCAGTACCCGCAGTAGTATAACCCGACATACCATCACCACCAACATAGAATTTACCAAAAGGCGAACGTTTGTGCTTATTATAATAACCTAAGAAACCATAATCGGCACGAGCCATAAGCACTAACTTATTGTCAGAAGTAAGAGGTATAAAGAATTTAGCATTAAATTTCCACTTATGATATTCAATCCATTTACTACGTTCTGCTAACGTCATTGACTCATAATCGACGTCTTTTGCCAAAAGCGAATATGGGAATGTTGCAGCTACGGATAAAGACAAAGATGAACCACGACGTGTATAAATAGGATTATCAATAGAGTTACGAGAAAGTGTTACACCTAACGAAAGGTCATTAGTAACACCTGTTTCAAAACCATAATAACTTTTGAACCAGTTTTTCAAATGATAACGTTGATATGATAAATTAGCATAAAGTGTGAAATAGTCATCTGGCCACTTAAGACGAGTACCATAACCCACCGAAGCACCAATAGTTCTCATAAATACATTCTTATCATATTCCGTGCCATAACTATTTGTACCATAATAATAATCATTACCATAATAGTTATTGTAATAGTTATTATAGTAGTTATACATATAATTATAGTTCTCGTAATAACGATTACTCAAACCAGTTTGCACCGAATAGAAGAAACTAACCGAGAATGAGTTAGGACGTTTACCACCTAACCATGGATCATAGAACGAAATACTATAGTTCTGATAATACATACCATTGGCCTGAGCTTTCAAACTCAATGTTTGACCTTCGCCCTGTGGCACAATGCGATAAGTTTTAGGCTTAAACAAATTTTGAATAGCAAAGTTCGAGAACTTCAAACCAACAGAAAGCACAATACCCGACTGACCCCAACCTGCTGAAAACTCTACTTGGTCACTCGATTTTGTTTCAAGATTATAAGCAATATCCACAGTACCATCTTCAGGATTAGGTTGTAAATCCACACCTGAGAATATCTTTTCTTCATCGAATTGCTTAAGTTGAGCCAACTCACGTAGCGTACGTACAAGGTCACTTTGACTATAAAGAGCACCTGGCTTAGTACGCATTTCACGACGCACAACATGTTCGTAAACACGCGTATTACCATTAATTATAACTTTATTGATTGTCGCCTGTTGCCCTTCATAAATACGCATCTCGAAATTAATCGAATCGCCATCAATCCCAATCTCTACAGGGTCAATATTCATAAAGAGATAACCATTATCTTTATACAACGCCGACACCGCATCCTCATCTTCAAACAAGCGTTTATTCAAATCCTTAAGATTATAAACCTCTCCTTTTTCCACATTCAAAAGACGATTAAGATAATCACTTGGATACAATGTATTGCCTAACCATTTAATATCACCAAAATAATATTTTTTTCCCTCTTCAACCTCAAGATACACATCCACTTTACCATCATCACGTTTTACGACTGTATCTCTCACAATCACGGCATCACGATAACCAATCTCATTATATTTATCTATAAGCGTTTTTTTATCATTTTCATACTCTTTTTGTACAAATTTTTTCGCACGGAAAATATTAGCTATCTTCCCTGCACGATTGGTTTTCTTCATCGCACGGTCAATCTTTGCAATTGTCATCGCCTCATTTCCCTGAACAATAATATCATTTACCTTAACCTTTTCACGCTTATCAACACTAATATCAACAACTACATTACCTTCAACCATAGGATCATTCTTCTGGTAAACAAGAATTTCTGCATTATAAAAACCTTTTTCCGACAAAAAATTACGAATGGCAATTTTCGTACGGTCGATAGCATCAGCATTAAGTTGTTTACCTTTTTGAATCTCAAGATTTTTTTCAAGATCCTCAATTTCTCCCTTTTTTAAACCAAAGAAATTAACATTCGACACACGAGGCAACTGTTTCAAAGCAATAGTAAGCCAAATACTATCATTCTCAACCTTATCAGCCAAAATTTTTACATCAGAGAAAAAACCTTGTTTCCAAAAACGCTTAACCACATTGGTCAAATCTGCACCTGGAATACGAATTTTTTGACCTTTGTTAAGTCCCGAAAAACCAATAAGCACATAGTCCTCGTAAGACGATGCGCCAGTAATCTTAATATCAGCAATAGTAACCTCTTTAGGTGTAAGAGTATAATCAAAAGCAAAACGATTTTCATCAAAATCATCTTGAGCAAAGACCATTACCGAACAAAGAATTAAAACAAATATGTAAAATAACTTTTTCAAATCAAAAAAAATCAAGTAATAATTAAACAAGTTGTTCACTCGTCTTACCAAAACGACGTTCACGTTTTTGATAATCCACAATAGCTTCATACAAACTCTCCTCACGGAAGTCAGGCCACAGTGTATCAGTAAAATACAACTCCGTATAAGCCATTTGCCACAACAAATAATTCGACAATCGCAACTCCCCACTCGTACGAATTAACAACTCAGGGTCAGGAATCCCTGCAGTAGTCAAATTATTCGAAACTACTACATCATCAATATCCTCAATATTCAACTCACCATTTTTCACCTTCACAGCAATCTTACGCACGGCATCCGTTATCTCCCAACGAGAAGAATACGACAATGCCAACACAAGCGTCATACCCGTATTTGAAGCTGTATCAGCAATACACTCTTCAAGCTTGCGCAAAGCCTTTTCTGGCAACAACGAATTATCACCAATCGTAGTGAAACGAATATTCTTTTCATGAAACGTAGGAGTCTCCTTAACAATATTATCCACCAACAATTCCATCAACCCATCAACCTCAGCCTTCGGACGATTCCAATTCTCGGTCGAAAAAGTATAGAGAGTCAAATACTTAAGACCTAACTGCACCGACGCAGTAATCACTGCACGTACTGACTCAACGCCATTATAATGACCATACAACCTCTCCTTGCCGTGCAATTTTGCCCAACGTCCGTTACCATCCATAATCACCGCAATATGCTGCGGCATACGAGCCATATCTATTTTATCTTTCAACGATGCCATCCTTTTTTCTTATTTTTTTGTACACCATTACGACAAGGAGCACATATTTTATAAAAATTAAACGACAAAAAAACTTGCGCTGTAGAATACCAATCTTGATTATTCCAAAATTTCCCATACTCCCCATTCGGATTTGGCGTATTATCCATTTTATCAGAAAAAACCTTAGACACAGTCCAATAAAAGCCTAAATTCGTACGATTATTCAATTTAAATTTCATACCGACTCCCATTGGCAACGTCATAGTAAATTTTGGTTTACCACTCAAATCAAACAATACTACTCCAAGACCAGCAACTAAACAAGGCGAAAACCACGAATAATCAGCCTCCCACTTTTTAACGCCATAATTAAAAAAATTAAATTCCCCCAAAGCTTGCAACCCAACATAACCAGAATTCAACCCTTTATCATAACCCAAAAAACCTCCATCAAGCTGTAAACGAGCTTCCCAACGTCCATTTATTTTGTATTTTGTATACAATCCACCCACAGGTTTTGAATATTGAAAGAGAAAATCATTAGTATCTCCCAATATAAAACCACATCCTCCAGTGAAACCCATCTCACCATAAAAAGTATCTTGAGACTTTACGTTATTCGCTGTAACAGAAAAGATTACAAGCAATAAAAATATTTTTATCAATTTCATCTATACACAAAAAATTTCTATTATTTGAATAAACGCAAAAACTCCGTCAAAATTGCCACAAAGATACAAAAATTATCTCATATATCGCACATTTTTAAGTATCAAAGAGACTTTTTTGACAAAAAATAACATTGAACACATTTTTTTTGTAAATTTGCATCTAAAATGGTTAAAGAATAAGTCGGACTGGTCGGACAAGTCAGACAAATCACTTTCAGCTCTAAAAAATGAACATTCTCGAAGTAAAAAATGTCAGCAAACAATACTCCAATCATTTAGCCCTAAATGATGTAAGTATCAACGTACCACGCAACTCCGTATTCGGACTACTCGGTCCAAATGGCGCAGGCAAAACAACACTTATCCGTATTATCAATGCCATCACTGCTCCCGACAAAGGTGAAGTTCTACTAAATGGTAAACCTCTGACTCTTCAAGATACATACAACATCGGATACCTACCTGAAGAACGGGGATTATACAAAAAAATGAAAGTAGGTGAACAAGCCCTCTACCTATGTCAACTAAAAGGACTCTCTAAAACAGAAGCACTTAAACGACTAAAATACTGGTTCGAAAAATTTGAAATCGAATCATGGTGGAACAAAAAAGTAGAAGAACTCTCAAAAGGCATGGCACAAAAAGTCCAATTCATCACTACTGTGCTCCATGAACCAGAACTACTCATCTTCGATGAACCATTCAGTGGTTTCGACCCAGTCAACGCCGAACTCCTCAAAAAAGAAATCCTCGAACTAAAACAAAAAGGAGCCACCGTAATATTCTCAACCCACAACATGGATTCCGTCGAACGACTCTGCGAAAACATCGCCCTTATACACCAATCACAAGTAGTCCTATCAGGCAACATCAACGACATCCGCAAACAGTTCAGCACCAACAAATACACCGCTACACTCAAAAACTGCAACACACTAACCGCTAACGACTTCAACTGTGCCAACCTACTAAATTTTAAAGAAGAAAACAACATCACACACGCCGAATTCACACTCAAAGACAACCATACAGCCAACGATATACTAAAAGAACTAATCAACAAAGGCACAATCCTCCGCTTCGAAGAACAACTTCCCTCAATGAACGACATCTTCCTCCAAACCGTCAGCAAATAACATAAAAAAATAGCAATCCAAAAAAAATTTTTAGATTGCTATTTTTTATTTTCCGAACACATTTATTCTTCAAACGAAAGCGAAAGCGTTGCGGCTTGTGCTTTTTCGATATCTTCATCTGTTTTTGGTGTAAGATGTTTCTCTCCCTTACGATAATAATAAATTACACCACATTTAGTACAAGCTTGATAACGAGCGTATGGCAATAAATCTACATAAGCCGCCTCTACTGCATCCCAAATCTGAAGTATAAGTTCATCAACTTGGTCGCGCATCTCCGCTACACGTTGCTGATTACGATTAGTCGATTGCTGATGCGTTTTCTGATTCATACGATGCTCACAAAATATATCGTAATGCACACGCACTTTTGCAATTGTAGGATATGCCAATGGCGCACCACCCTGAGCTACACGTTCTTGCTCACCATCAATAATCTTACGACCCCATACTACAAGAGCAGCATCGGTAGTCAAATCTGGTACAGTATAATCATCTGGGTCAAGACCATAAAGCACCTTAATCTCTTTTTTGAATTCACCACGTAACACTGCAAAATTCAACACTTGTATGAAATGCGACACATACATACGAGCATTTTTCAACATATTCTGATACTTTTTACTTTCAGTTACCTGAGTTTCAAAAGTCATATTATATTGACTTACCAATGTTTCAAAAACCGGCAAATAGGCTTTTGCCTGTGTCAACAAACGGAAAGGCACCGGAATCTCATTCATCGGCATCTTCTCCATAGCAATCGCCTTTTTCAATGACTTAAGGCGTGCTTGATCTGTTTTCGGTAATCTTCTGTAAGGCATAATTTTAAGTTGAAAGTTGAAAGTTGAAAGTTGAAAGTTGAAAATTAATGTTGCCAGAAGATTCAAATTTCAAATTTCAAATTTCAAATTAATCTATTCTTCCCATTAACTTTTTAGCAAATTCAACAAATGGTGCTTTTTCGGCATCCGATTTATTTATTTTTGCAAGCGAAGCCATTGCTTTTGCATAATACTCTTCCATTGCCTCTGTGCAAACCGCAGGCATCTCCATTTGAGTGTAAATATCAATGATTGTCGCTATCTTCTCTTCTGGAGCTATCTCCTTATTACTCAATAATTGTGATATTGTTTGACGTTGCGACACACCGCATTTTTTAAGAGTTTGAATAAGCAAGAATGTACGTTTACCACAAAGAATATCACCACCTATTTTCTTGCCAAATGTCTTTTCATCGCCATAGCAATCCAAATAGTCATCACGCAATTGGAAAGCAATACCAATTGCAATACCAAAATCATAAAGATTTTGAGCATCTTCCTCTGATGCTCCACCAAGAATAGCACCCAACTTCAAACAACCTGCCAAAAGCACTGCTGTCTTGAGGCGAATCATCTCATAATACTCCTCTATAGTAACATCTTCACGTTTCTCAAAATCAGTGTCATATTGTTGACCTTCACACACTTCTAATGCTGTTTGCGAAAACAATTTCACTACTGCCAATAATTTATCGGCTGGCACCTCTTCAAGATATTGATACGCCTTGATAAGCATAGCATCACCCGAAAGAATAGCAGTATTATCATCCCATTTTGCCTTAATAGTAGGACGACCACGACGCACATCGGCATTGTCCATCACATCATCATGAAGCAATGTGAAATTATGGAAAATCTCCATTGCTGCAGCTGGTTTGATACATTTTTCAATATCACCACCAAACATTTGCGCTGCCATCAATACAAGTGTCGGACGAATGCGCTT
Source organism: Candidatus Aphodosoma sp. (assembly GCA_045126975.1). Classification (GTDB taxonomy): domain Bacteria; phylum Bacteroidota; class Bacteroidia; order Bacteroidales; family Paludibacteraceae; genus Aphodosoma. Next base: position 26,447 of record JBGVPL010000029.1, read on the forward strand.
ACCGCCCGATTGCAACGCATAATCAATTGGTTCATAGAGATTTTTAGGCTCTTGATTCCAATCTATTTGTTCAAAATAGGTTTTAACGTAATTTTTTATATCCATAATTAAAAGTTGAAAGTTGAGAATTGAGAGTTGAGAGTTGAGAGTTGAGAATTTTTCGCTTCGCTCAAGATTTTTGCTCCGCTCGGCAAAAAACTTTCTTTCAAAAACAAATTTCATTTGTTTTAAATCTTTTAATAAAAGCTACAAATCGAAGTTAACTTCATTTGCAACTTTTATTAAAAGACTTTGAAAGTTTTCTGTGCTCGCTTATCGCAAAAATTCATTTTCAATAATTTCTGTCATCACATCGGCTATATCAAGTCCTGCTGCACGCACTTGTTGCGGAATAAAACTTGTAGCCGTCATACCCGGTGTAGTATTTACCTCCAAAAGATTGATATTCTCGTCTGCATCAATGATATAATCCACACGAATTATACCTTTTGCATTGAGGATACGATATATTTTCTCAGTAGTTTGTTGCACACGTTTTGTGATTTCATCACTCACACGAGCTGGCGTAATTTCATCTACCTGACCATTATATTTTGCATCATAGTCAAAGAATTCGTTATCAGTAACCACCTCTGTAATAGGAAATATGCGAGTTGTTTTTTTTGTACAATACATTCCGCTCGTAACCTCTGTGCCTTGCATATAAGCCTCAATCATCACCTCTTCGCCTTCACTGAATGCTTTAGCTATAGCTGTTTGGATTTGGTCTTGAGTTTTCACCTTCGTAACACCAAAACTACTACCGCCAACACTTGGTTTAATAAAACATGGCAAACCTATTTCTTCCATAACTCGCTCATCTGTAATAGTATCACCCGCACGCAACACAATACTGTTTGCCACGCGGATACCAAACGAACGAAGATAGTTATTACAAGCATACTTATCAAATGTCAATGCCGCTTGCAACACATCACAACACGAAAACGGAATATTTAATAGGCGGAAATACCCTTGTAGAATACCATTCTCGCCTGGCGTACCATGAATCGTGATATATGCAAAATCAAATTTAATCTTTTCACCTTGATAAGTAAAAGAAAAATCGTTTTTATCAATCGGCAATTTTTCACCCGACGGATGTTCCACATGCCAATCTTGGCCGATAATCACTACAATATATTTCTCATACTTTTCGCTTGGAATAAAACTATCCAAACCAGCAGCACTGCGCATTGACACTTGCCATTCGCTCGAATCGCCACCTGCCACTATTGCTATTTTTCTTTTCATATATTTATTGTTTTAGAAGACAAAAGAACATTATAACAAAAACTAATTTTTTATGTCTTTTTGTTATTCTGTCTTTTATTTATCAAAATTAATCTATTATATTCGACGGATTATATTTTCTCCATTTTTCCAAAAGGGCTTTTATATCAACAGGCAATTCACTATCGAATTGCATCCACTCGCCTGTCGTAGGATGTGTAAACCCAAGTGTTTTTGCATGCAATGCCTGACGCGGACATGCCTCGAAACAATTACGCACAAATTGTTTATATTTCGCAGTTGGCACTCCTTTCAACGGCTCATTTCCTCCATAACGATCGTCATTAAACAATGTATGCCCAATATGTTTCATATGAACACGAATTTGGTGCGTACGACCTGTTTCAAGTTTACATTCAACTAATGTACAATATGCAAATCGCTCTATTACACGATAATGTGTAACTGCATGCTTTGCCAACGGATTTTCGTTCTCATCAAACACAGTGAACAACATACGGTCGCGTGGGTCACGAGCCAATGCGCCAACAATTGTACCCTCGTCCTCTTTCACCGTTCCCCAAACAAGCGCATTATACGTACGCTCTGTCGTTTTATTAAAGAATTGCAATGCAAGATTAGCTTTTGCATCTTCATTTTTCGCCACAAGTAGCAAACCCGAAGTGTCTTTATCAATACGATGCACTAAACCAATATGAGGATTATTAGCATCGAATTTAGGGTCATGACGCATATGCCATGCCACTGCATTAAGCAATGTGCCATCAAAATTACCAAATCCTGGATGCACCACAAGGTTAGGTTGCTTATTCACCAATATTATATCATCATCCTCATAAACTACCTCAATCGGAATATCTTGTGGTTCAATCGTCACCGCACTACGTGGATAGTCCAACACAATAGAAATCACATCGAGCGGCTTTACCTTATAATTGCTTTTTACGGGTTTATCATTCACTAAAATACGCTCAGCATCAGCAGCCTCTTGAATACGATTACGAGAGACATTACCCATACAATTGACCAAATATTTGTCAATTCGCATCATGGTCTGCCCCTTATCAACCGTAAAACGGTAATGCTCATATCGTTCTCGTGGCTGTTCCAACATCAAATCATCATCTTCTTCGTATATATTATTCGTATTTTCCATCAAATATTTAAATAACCTATAAGCAAAAATTATAACCAAAGGTCTTTGAGCCTTTAGGCGAAAAAATTATGAATTAAAAAAACTCTTCATCCATCTCTTGCGTACCTTTCGACAATTTCAATTCCACTGTCTTTCCGCCATACACCGACAATCCTGCATCTGGATTCTGTTGATACACTCTAAATCGCAAACTATCAATACTATCAATAGGCATTTCATCGAAATGTGCGACACCAAAACCAAGACGATATTCCTTAATCGTCTTTTGCGCTTCTGGCAATGTCATACCAAGAAAACTTGGTACCACAACCTCTATCGACATATCATTTTGCCCAACAACAAGTATAATTTGACTACCATCTGGCACTTTAGCACCCGCTGTCAATGTACTATCACCCCACATCACAGCCAACACCTCATCATTAAATTCGTATGGCTCATAACGCACCGAATCAACATTAAATCCCAATGTTTTCAAATTCGATTGTACCTTACGGCGACTCTCTCCCACAAGATTTGGTACCATCACCATCTTACGTTGTTTACTATTAACAGTAATATAAATTTTACGATTTTTCTTCACTCTTGTACCAACAACAGGTGATTGCTCTGCAATTTCACCTCCATTCATCGAACGAATATACACCGAATCAATAATTTCATATCCTAAGCCACAATCTTTCAAAATCAACTCAGCCTCTTCAACATACATACCAGACAAATTAGGCACCTCAACAGCTTCACCATGACGAGTATAAACATCTAATCGCCAAAATACAATCCAACAAATTACAACGACTAAAACAATTGCCGCCAATATATTAAGCCACAAAAAACGACTTTTCAAAAAATTCCAAAGTGTTTTCATAATTCATTAAGTAATAAGCAGTAAGTAACAAGTAGAAAGGCTTCAATCGTCTTACGACTTTCTACTTACAACTTTCTACTATCAAAGTGCAAAGTTACAAATTTTCGGGCAATAAAAAAAGTATAGACAACATAAATTGTCCATACTTTTCTTATTTTCTTTTAATGTAACCGACTACCGATTATGCTTTTTTGCAATATTCGTCAGATACAGTCAATTTTTTACGACCATGAGCGCGACGTGCAGCCAATACACGACGACCATTTGCTGTAGCCATTCTTTCACGGAAACCGTGTTTGTTTCTTCTTTTACGGTTAGAAGGTTGGAATGTTCTTTTCATTGCTTCAATATTTTAATTGTTTTACTTTCCAATATTTCGGGTTGCAAAGGTAGACATTTTTTTCGACATAGCAAAGAATTTGACCTCTTTTTTGCAAAAAACTTTCGTTTACTCCTTAAATATAGGGCTTTTATCGTTTTTTTTTCGTACCTTTGCACTCGATTTCAGTGCAATTTTATGCTTTTTCGGCTCATTTAACCATAAATTCAACTCCACAAAAAAGCAAAAAAAGCACAAATATCTCATTTTTAATTGAAAAAAAGTAAAATACAGAATAAGAAATAAAGAGCAAAGGTAAAACTCAACTCTCAATTCTCAATTCTCAATTCTCAATTCTATGAAAAAGCTTTTCATCGAAACCTACGGATGCCAAATGAACGTGGCTGATAGCGAAGTGGTGGCTGCAATCATGCAGTCTGACGGTTACGAACTCACCGAAAAAATCACCGAAGCCGACGCAATCCTCGTAAACACTTGCTCTATTCGCGACAATGCCGAACAAAAAGTGCTTGGTCGCCTTCAATATTTCCAATCTCTTCGCCGCAAAAACAAAAACCTCATCGTCGGCGTCATAGGTTGTATGGCAGAACGCATACAAGAAGACCTCATCAACAACCACGGCGTCAATTTCGTGGCTGGTCCCGATGCCTATCTCGACCTACCTAACCTCGTAGGTGCTGCCGAACGTGGCGAAAAAGCCATCAACGTCGAACTCTCAACTACCGAAACCTACAAAGACGTCCTCCCTGCCCGCATCGGCAAAACCATTTCTGGCTTCGTCAGCATCATGCGCGGTTGCAACAACTTCTGCTCTTACTGCATCGTCCCTTACACTCGCGGACGTGAACGCAGTCGCGACCTCAACAGCATCATCCGCGAAGTCAAAGACCTCGACGCTCGTGGCTACAAAGAAGTTACCCTGCTCGGACAAAACGTAAACTCTTACAAATACGTTGATGGCGACATCACTATCGGCTTCCCCGAACTCCTCGAACGCGTAGCCGAAGCTGTGCCAACAATGCGCATCCGCTTCACCACATCGCATCCAAAAGACATGAGCGATGCCACCCTCGAAGCCATCAGTCGTCACCCTAACCTCTGCCGATTCATCCACCTCCCTGTCCAAAGCGGTAGCAACGACATCCTCAAAAGCATGAATCGCAAATACACCCGCGAGTGGTATCTCGACCGCATCGCTGCCATCCGACGCATACTTCCCGACGCCGCTATCGGCACCGACGTATTCTGCGGCTTCCATGGCGAAACTCTCGACGACCACGCTCAAACCCTCTCACTCATGCGCGAATGTGCGTTCGACCAAGCCTTCATGTTCAAATATTCCGAACGCCCAGGCACATTTGCCTCTCGCCATTTGCCCGACAACATCTCTGAAGAAGAAAAAGTACGCCGTCTAAACGAAATCATAGCACTTCAAGTCGAGCTCAGCCACGAATCCAACAAACGCGACATCGGCAAAACATTCGAAGTCCTCGTCGAAGGTTACTCAAAACGCAGTCGCGAACAATTCTGTGGCCGCTCATCTCAAAACAAAATGATAGTATTCCCTAAATCAGGACACAAAATCGGCGACCTCGTCATGGTACGCGTAACCGAAGTAACCGCCGCCACACTAATCGGCGAAATAATAGAATAACCACACAACAAAAAAAGAGTGAACCCTAAAATTTCGGCTCACTCTTTTTGCATTTTATAGGAATAATCACATATATAAAATGTTAATAAATTATAATTTTAGACATTATCAACATCGATTATTCATCCCATACTATATATATGCATTTTTTTTTGTATCTTTGCAAGTTAAATTGGGTGAAATATGTTTTTTCGCGATATAGTAGGACATAGTGAATTGAAACGCCGTCTGATTGAGATGGTTGATTCGGGGCGAATACCTCATGCTCAGCTCTATACGGGTGCTGAAGGCGTGGGGAAATTGGCGTTGGCGTTGGCTGTGGCTCAGTATATTTGCTGTGAGCATAGAGAGGGTGGAGAGTCGTGTGGACGGTGTCCGTCGTGTGTGCAATTTGCAAAGTTGGCGCATCCTGACTTGCATTTGGTGTTTCCGATGGCTACGAGAGATGGGGTGAAGGTGTGTGGTGATATGGTTGATACATTTCGCAGTGCAGTGTTGGCAAACCCTTATATTTCGTTGAACGAGTGGATGAATGAGGCATCGGATGGTAAGTCTGTGCAGATATATGCAGCAGAAGGCGAGGAGATTATACGTAAATTAACCTTTAAGCCTTATCAAGGACAATATAAAGTGATGATTGTGTGGATACCAGAGAAGATGCATGAAGCGTGTGCCAATAAGGTGTTGAAGATATTGGAGGAGCCATCGCCTGATACGGTGTTTATGTTAGTGAGCGATAGGCCAGATGATGTGTTGGGTACGATTTATAGTCGTTGTCAGCGTATAGCGGTGCCGCCGATTGATGCGAAAGATATGGAGGGAGCTTTGCGAGAGAGATTTAGTGTGGAGGAAAGCGATGTGGCGTATTTGGTGAAGAATGCAATAGGTAGTTGGGGACGGATGCTTGGATTGATGAAAGAGAGCGAAGAGTCGCGCTATGATTTTGAATTGTTTGTGCAGATGATGCGTTTGGCTTGGAACTTGGATGTGAAGGGTATACGTACGTGGACAGAGCAGGTGGCGGCATTGTCGAGAGAAGGACAAATCAGATTTTTGCAGAAGTCGCAACGATTGATACGTGAGAACTTTATTTTGCGATTGAGAAATAGCCAGTTGAGCTATATGAATGCAGAAGAGATGGCATTTGCGGCGAAGTTTGCGCAGTTTATTCATGAGAAAAATGTGGTGCAGATAATGGAGGAGTTGGCATTGGCAGAGGCGCAAATAGCACAAAATGGAAATACGAAGATTATTTTGTTTCATTTAGAAATATTGTTATATAAACTTTTAAAAAAGAGAAGAGAATAAGAGATAAGAAACAAGGAAGAGGGAACAAGAAATAAATAATTTCAACCCTCAACCTTCAACTCTCAATTTGATAATATGGAAGAATTAACATTAAATAATGGTGGAAGTAATCCTGGAGTGAAGGGATTTAAGGGCAATACGTTACAACAATTGCCTGTGGTGGATTGGTTGGCTGATTTACCTGAGACACAATTAGACACTGACCTTATTGAAGTGCAGTTTAAGAATACACGTAAAGGCTATTTTGTGAATAGTGAACATATTGCTATCGAAAAAGGTGATATGGTGGCTGTTGAAGCAAATCCAGGACATGATATTGGCGTGGTTACGCTAATGGGACGCCTTGTATTGAGCCAAATCAAAAAAAATCGTATCAATATGGAACGTTACGAGGTGCGCAAAGTATATCGCAAAGTGAAACCTGTTGATATTGAAAAGTATGAAGAGGCAAAAGCAAAAGAACAGGCAACGATGATTCGTGCACGTAAGATTGCAAAAGATATGATGCTCGATATGAAGATTGGCGATGTTGAGTATCAAGGAGATGGCAGCAAAGCAATATTCTATTATATTGCCGATGACCGTGTCGATTTTCGTCAGTTGATTAAGGTGTTCGCCGAAGAATTCCGTGTACGTATCGAGATGAAACAGATTGGTGCGCGTCAGGAGGCTGGTCGTATTGGCGGTATTGGACCTTGTGGTCGTGAGTTGTGTTGTACTACTTGGATGAGTAATTTTGTGAGTGTATCTACTACAGCTGCTCGCTATCAAGATTTGAGCACTAACCCATTAAAATTAGCAGGACAATGTGCTAAAATCAAATGTTGTGTGAATTTTGAAGCACCAATGTATATAGATGCACAAAAAGATTTCCCACCAAAAGATATTCCATTAGAAACAGTTGAAGGTACATATTATTTCTTTAAAGCTGATGTATTCAAACGCCTATTAACATATAGTTCCGACCAAAATATTCCTGCTAATTTACAAGTGATTAGTGTAGAGCGTGCAAAAGAAATTATGGCTATAAATCGCCGTGGCGAGAAAGTAATGTCGCTCCAAGTGAAAGAAGGAGAGCCTGAGGTTGCACCTATTGATTATCAAAATGTTGTAGGCCAAGATAGTTTAACTCGTTTTGATAAACGACAAGGCGGAGGTCGTCGTTTTGAGCGTCGCGATAGAGGTGGTCGAAGAGGAAATGGTCAGCACTCAAATGAGCATCGCTTGAATAATAGAAATCGTAGAGAAGAGGACAATGAGTAAATTTGTGAAATATTTATTTGGATTAATTGTAGCTATTGTGATGGTGGCTTGTAATTCCGATATTGTGTATGACGGTTCGGTGAGAGTAGCTAATCCAACATGGCATGCTGATAGTGTTGCTCGATTTGAAATAACGATTGAGGATACAACATCGGATTATCAATCAGGTATTTTGATTCGCAATAGCGGAGACTATGCATATCAGAATTTGTGGTTATTCATTACTGAAATTGCACCTGATAGTACCATTACATGTGATACAATTCAATACTTCCTTGCTGATAATTATGGTCGTTGGCTTGGGTCGGGTATTGGCTCGTTATACACTAATATTTACTACTATAAAGAGGATTTGCATTATTCGCAAGAAGGGGTATATACATACAAAATCCGTCAAGGTATGCGAGATGAGGAGTTGAAAGGAATCACTAATATTGGAATGCAAATTTTAATTAAGGAATAGGGAATAAGGAACAAGGAATAAAAAAACGAGCGAAACGAGTGAGTCTCATATCTCGCTACTCGCTGCTATAAGTCTAATAAATGGGAAAGAATAAGTTAAAGAAGTTTGCTGATATGGAGCAGTTGCCTAACGTGTTCCAATTATCATATAATGATATAGTTAAGACTGGGGCGCAGTTTGATATGCGTGGTCACTGGGGGGAACATTATTTTGGTAATGATAATCCTATTGTGCTGGAGTTGGGTTGCGGCAAGGGAGAATATGCGGTAGGATTGGCACGTCAGTTTCCTGAAAAGAATTTTATCGGCATTGATATTAAGGGTGCGCGTATGTGGACAGGAGCGACAGAGGCGTATCAGTCGGGATTGAAAAATTGTGCTTTTCTCCGTACTGGCATCAATGCAATTGAACATTTTTTTGCACCAGGAGAGGTGAGCGAAATATGGATTACATTTGCTGACCCACAGATGAAGAAAGTGAATAAGAGATTGACTTCTACTTATTTTATGGGTTTGTATAAAAAAGTGCTTGTAGATGGAGGGTTGGTGCATTTGAAAAGCGATAGCAACTTTTTATTTACATACACTCGATTGATGGCAGAGGCAAGTAATTTGCCTGTGAATGTGGTTACTGAGAATTTGTATCGTGATGTGACAGATGACCCTGTGTTAGAGATAAAGACGTATTACGAACGTCAGTGGTTAGCACGAGGAATAGATATAAAATACATTCAATTCCATTTGCCTACAAATGCTCAGTTGGTTGAGCCAGATGTGGAGATTGAATATGATGAGTATCGCAGTTTTGGACGTAAAAAGCGGTCGGAATTGGATATGGGGAAATAAAAAAACAATATTATACCATAAAAAAATAACATCCACCAACTAACAAACAAAACGAGTATTAAAACAAATTCTATTTTAACTATTCAGAATATGACAAATTCTTGACAAATCCTTTGTCAATCACAAAAAATTCACTACCTTTGTACCTTGAAAGATTATGTACAAAAAACATTATCAATCTAAGACAAAAAACTCACTAACAGCTAGTAACTAATAACTAACAACTAAATATTATGGCTTTTACCAACAACGTAATGATTGTTCGCCACGGTCTTTTGGCGAAACTCGTAAAACTTTGGAAAGAAGACAAGTTAGTGGAAGAAATTGATAACCTCCCTATTCAACTCTCTCCACGTCAATCAAAAGCACGCGGTCGTTGCTGTATTCACAAAGAACGCGCTGTATGGAAATACAAAACTTTCCCACTTCTCGGTTTCGACATGAACGACGAAGTGAGCGAAAACACTCCACTTTCTCACTATGCTAAAGAAGCCCTCGCTCGCCAAGAACGCACTAAGAAAAACATCATGTGCGTGATGGACGAAGCCTGCTCTTCTTGCGTACAAACCAACTACGAAATCTCTAACCTCTGCCGCGGTTGTGTTGCTCGTAGCTGCTACATGAACTGTCCTAAAAACGCAATTCACTTTAAATCTAATGGTCAAGCCGAAATCGACCACGACGTATGTATCTCTTGCGGTATCTGTCACCAAAGCTGTCCTTATCACGCAGTTATCTACGTACCAGTACCTTGCGAAGAAGCATGTCCTGTCAAAGCTATCACCAAAGACGAATACGGCGTAGAGCACATCGACGAAAGCAAATGTATCTACTGCGGTAAATGCGTCAACGCATGTCCTTTCGGTGCTATCTTCGAAATCTCACAAGTATTCGACATCCTCGAAACAATCAAAAATCCTAACCAAAAAATAGTTGCAATGGTAGCACCAGCTATCCTTTCGCAATTCAACACAACACTCGAACACCTCTATGGTGCACTCAAAGAAATCGGTTTCGATGACGTAATCGAAGTAGCTCTCGGTGCCGACGAAACTACTCGCCGCGAAAGCCACGAGCTCCTCGAAAAACTCGAAGAAGGCCAACCATTCATGACTACTTCATGCTGCCCTTCTTACATCCAACTCGTTAAGAAACACATTCCAGAAATGGAAAAATATGTTTCTACAACACTCTCACCAATGCGCTATACTGCCGAAATTGCAAAAGAGAAATATCCTGATTGCAAAACAGTATTCATCGGCCCATGTATCGCTAAACGTAAAGAAGCTGAATATAGCGAAAACGTAGACTTCGTAATGACTTTCGAAGAGCTCGGCTCAATCCTCGACGGTATGGAAATCAACCTCGAACAAGTTGCTCCATTCCAAATCGATAAAGAAGCTTATCTCTCTTCTCATGGTTATGGTTCTACAGGCGGTGTTACTAAAGCTGTTGTTGAACACCTTGGCGGTCCAGAAGTTAACGCACTCCTCCTCAGCAACCTCAACAAGAAAAACATTGGTCTCCTTCGCGCATACGCTAAATCAGGCAAATGCCCTAACCAATTCATCGAAGTTATGGCTTGCGAAAACGGATGTATCAGCGGTCCTGTTACTCGTATCGACAAAGCAACTGCTGCTAAAGTCTATACAAAAGAATTAGCACGTATGGCTACTGAAAGAGCAAAAAAATAAATTCGTTTTAACACGATAAAAACAAACCCCGAAGATTTTCGCAACGAAAATTTTCGGGGTTATCTTTTATCTGTAATCTTTAATCTGTTCTCTGTAATCTAAACATCAACGCCAAACACACCGCTACTGAAGCAATCGACAAATACCAAGTATCACCCGTACCTATCAAATCAAAATTAGTCGATGTATAACCGTTATAAGTCAAAAATGCAAAAACCACAGCCGCCGCATTATTCGTGAAATGCGCAATAATAGGAGCCCACAACGAACCAGTATAACAATACAAATAACCTAATGCAGCACCAATCAACATGCGAGGTATAAAACCATAAAACTGAAAATGTATTGCCGAGAAGACAAATGCCGACACCCAAATTGCTGTATGATAATTAACTCTCTTACCCAACACTCGTTGCAACCAACCCCTAAACATCATCTCCTCACCCACAGCAGGCAACAATGCCATCACAAATAGGTTGACAAACATCATTCCTACCGATGTGGTATTCAAAAACTGCTCAGTCATTTCTCCTGCCGACTCTTCCATTTGACGCATCATCTCCTCTAACAATGCCAAAAACGAAGGCAACTCCATTCCCTTATTCCACTCTGCCAACAACGATATCATAGGCAATGCCGCCACTGCAAAAAAGAAAACTATCAACCCTTGTTTCCATGACACTCCCTTATTAAGCAACATTTGCTTAAACGGATTCACTCTATCTTCTGTCATCCACACACCCACGAGTGCTGTAACTCCGAACAACATAATAGTCTGAAAACCCTGTATAAACAACAGACCTCCAGTCGAATTAGCCCACTCAGGAGCCAATACCATCAGTACCCCCATCAACACAATAAGTCCGATGAAAGCACCAAATATCAATAATAAAGCAATAAGCAATTTTTTCATATCCTTATTCCCTATTCCTTGTTCCCTATTCCTTAACGACGTCTGGAAGACGAGCTATAATTGTCTCATTACCACGAGTAGCCTCACCTATTTCAACAAATATCTCACTACCCTCTGGCAAGAACAAATCCACACGCGAACCAAATTTTATAAATCCAAGATGCTCATTGATATTGCATTTATGATTTGGAGCAGAATATGTAACAATACGACGAGCCAAAGCTCCAGCAATTTGACGCATAAGGATTTTATGCCCATTTTCGTTTTCAATTACCACTGTCGAACGCTCATTTTCGTGTGATGATTTAGGCAAGAAAGCTGCCATGTGGCGACCATTATAATGACGCACATAACGCACAATACCAGAAATTGGATACCAGTTGGCATGTACCGAAAATACACTCATAAATATTGACACTTGAATCATCTTCTTACCATCAAAATACTCCCACTCTTCAGTTGGCTCTGTAACTACAATATGTCCATCTGCTGGTGCAATCACAAGGTTTTCATCATCAATCTCTACTTCACGAGTCGGATTACGAAAGAAATAAAGAAAGAACGAAAATGTCAATATCGAAATCACCATACAAACCACAGGCCAAATGCGATTAGGTGACTCAATAAATACAATAGCATTGGCCACAACCAACAAAGTCAATAACGAAAAAAGGATAGCATACCCCTCTTTGTGTACTTTTAATCTTCTTTTCATAAGTCTTAGATTTTTAGTAATTACAATAGTAACAAAATATTACTACCTCACTTATTTATTTTTTATAAAATATTATTATCTGTAAAATATATATAACTACCCCCATCTTCCTACTCCTTGCTCCCTATTCCCTATTCCTTATTCCCTATTCCTTATTCCCTGCTCCTTAAATTAAGTACAAATAAAATACAACTATAGGTGTTGCAAAAATAAGACTATCAAAACGGTCAAGCCAACCGCCATGTCCTGGTATTGCCGAGCCCGAATCTTTCACTCCAATAGTACGTTTAAGCAACGATTCCATCAGGTCGCCCAATGTACCAAACACAACTACTATTTGTGCGAATATCATCCATTGCCACCACATCAATGCTGGTTCAAAATACGACAATCCATACCCTGCTGCAAGTGCAAACAAATTACCTCCAATAAATCCTTCCCACGATTTTTTAGGCGATACTCGTTCAAACATACGATGCTTTCCTAACAGACTACCAGTCAAATATGCAAACGTATCATTTACCCAAATAATCACAAATAGAGCCAATACAAGTAGAGGTCTAAACTGTCCATCAAGAAACACAATCATATTCAACAACGCAAACGGCACTGCTACATACAACTGACTGAACGAAACTTGCATCCATGTATCTATCGGATTGCTCTCAGTATTCCACAACTGAGCCAATATCGCCACAACCAAACACATACCATACACCACCCACACTATAACTTGCATCTGTTGAGAGAAAAATCCCGACATACGAGCAAACATAGCCAAAAACAATAAAGCCGACATACCTCCAAGATATGTCGTCTTACCCGTTAGTAACTTCAATAATTCTTGTGTTGCTAACAAACTTATCAGCATAAAAACTACGCCAAAACTATACGGAGTCCAAATGGTAGCACCAATGATAACCGCCACCATAACCGCTCCAGCCAGTGTACGTACAACTAAATTCTTAAAATCCACGATATATAAAGTTGAAAGTTGAAAGTTGAGAGTTGAAAGTTGAGAGTCCGACTTTGTCAGACCTGTCAGACTTGTCCAACGAGTCCAAATTATGCATTTTGCATTAACTCATCTGCACGCGAAGCCCATTGACGTTTACCAAACACCTTTTCCAAATCTTCAGCAAACAACACCTCTTTATCTATTAATATCTGAGCCACCTCATTATGCCCCTCTTTATATTGAAGCAATATCTGTTTAGCTCGTTCATATTGCTCATCTATAATTCTTTGCACCTCACGGTCAATCAACTGCGCTGTCGCCTCCGAATATGGTTTACTAAATCCAAATTCGCTTTGACCTGTCGAATCGTAATATGATATATTTTTCAACTTATCGCTCATACCGAAATAAGTAACCATTGCATATGCACGACGAGTTGCTTGCTCCAAATCCGACAATGCGCCTGTATCTAATATACCAAAGAATATCTCTTCTGCTGCACGACCACCCAACAACGCACATATTTTATCCAAAATATGTTGTTCTGATGTAAGTTGACGCTCTTCTGGCAAATACCATGCTGCACCCAATGCTTGTCCACGAGGCACAATCGTAACTTTCACCAATGGGTCGGCATACTGCAAATGCCAACTAATTGTAGCATGACCTGCTTCGTGATAAGCAATATTTTTCTTCTCTTCGGCAGTGATAATTTTCGTTTTTTTCTCCAATCCACCGACAATTCTATCTACTGCATCTAAGAAATCTTGACGACCTACAGCAGTACGTTCTTTACGTGCTGCTATCAACGCCGCCTCGTTACATACATTTGCTATATCTGCACCCGAAAAACCTGGTGTTTGACGAGCCAAAAACTCCACATCTACCGTATCGTCCAATTTCAATGGTTTCAAGTGCACGTTGAATATCGCTTTACGCTCATGCACATCTGGCAATTCCACCTGTATCTGACGGTCGAAACGTCCTGCACGCAACAACGCCTTATCCAATATCTCTGCACGGTTAGTCGCTGCCAAGATAATTACGCCCGAATTCGAACCAAAACCGTCCATTTCTGTCAACAATTGGTTCAATGTATTCTCGCGTTCATCGTTGCCATTATGGTTCACATTTTTGCCACGAGCACGTCCAATAGCATCGATTTCATCGATAAATACGATACATGGAGCCTTTGCTTTTGCTTGTTGGAAAAGGTCACGTACACGTGAAGCTCCTACACCCACAAACATCTCCACGAAGTCTGAGCCCGACATCGAGAAGAATGGCACATCTGCCTCTCCTGCCACTGCTTTTGCAAGCAATGTCTTACCTGTTCCCGGAGGGCCTACAAGCAATGCACCTTTTGGTATTTTACCACCGAGCACTGTATATTTTTTAGGATTTTTCAAGAAATGTACAATCTCTTCCACCTCTTGTTTTGCACCTTCCAATCCTGCCACATCGGCAAATGTTACCTTGTGTTGAGGGTTGTTTTTATCGAATATTTGTGCTTTCGATTTTCCTACATTAAATACGCCTCCAGGACCGCCACCGCCCATCACTTTACGATTCATAAACACAAAGAATCCGATGAGCAACAACAATGGCAATACCGAGAACAAGAACATATCGAAATAGTCTTTACCCTCAGTATAGCGCACTTCGCCTGTAAACACTTTATTGGCTTTCAACTCATTGAGCAATTTCGAAAACTCATCAATCGAAGGCACTATTGTCTCAACTCTCACAACCTCTTTACCCTCTGCTTCAACCCCTGTTATATCTTTCGCACATTGAGGATTAATTTCGGCAATAGCTCGTTGTTTTGAGATTTCAATAGAAATTTTGTTTACACAACCATTACGCAATCCGTCTTCCAATCTCGAATACGCCACATCTCTCGATGCTCCTTTCGGATTCCAAACAGACAACACAATGAAGAATATACCTATCGCTAAGTATATCCAATAGAAATTGAATTTAGGTTTATACCCACCTTTTTGTGGTTTTTTCCCTTCTTGATTTGGTTTGTTTTTTTCTTCTAACATACTCTCTTAGACGCAAATCTTTCTACTTACGACTTTCTACTTATTACTATAATATTAATCCAAGTCTGGTATCATTGTGATATTAGCATCTGCCCAAAGGTGCTCAATATCATAAAACTCACGGAATTCTGGTTGGAATACGTGCACTATCACATGACCATAATCCATCGCAATCCATTGACAATTTTCATAACCATCTGACGAAAAAGGTTTTTCGCCTGCATGCTCACGCACAAAATCTTTTGTTGTAGTAGCAATTGTCATTACATGAGTGCTCGAATCGCCTTCACATATTACAAAATATTGACATGGAGCCTCTAATTTGCTCATATCCACAATCGCAATTTTCTTTGCTTTTTTCTCTTGCATACCCTCAACAATAGTTGAGATAAGTTGTTTTAATTCTGCCATTTATTTTAGACTTTTAGTAGCGAGTAGCGAGTAACAAGACTAATTCGCTTCGCTCGTTATTATTATTATTTCAAATTTCCATAATTCCTCATTCCAAACTCCTCATTCCTCATTGTATAAACATTTGATTCGCCCGCATCCACACCAAATACCTCACCAATTTACCCACTGCCATCGACACAAACACTACCCACCACCTGCATCTCAACAATCCTGCCGCCACTGCAATAAAATCCCCCACACCTGGTAAGAACGAAAAAAACGCGAATCCATCGCCATATTTATGTATTTTCTCCTTCCATTTTTCAGCCTTTTCTTGTGGTATTTTCAACCAACGCTCTATCCACTCTATCTTGCCCAAGAAACCCAACAAATAGCAAGTCATCCCGCCAAGCGTATTACCCACCGTAGCCCAAACTACCAACCATGTCGGGTCATAATCAGCCAACAGCAAACCCGTAAACACCGCCTCACTACTAAAAGGTAATATCGTCGCCGCCAAAAACGCCGCTATCGCAATCCCCAAATATCCTAATGACAATAAATCCATAAATCAATGCACAATTCAAAATGCACAATGCATAATCATTTCCACTCTAACCCAATCATCCCCTAAGTTAAATAAGTAGCATAAGACGAAAGGATATGTAAATCCTTATTCCCTATTCCTCATTCCTAATTCCTCATTAAATTCCATTCTCTCACCGCTTTCACTGCAATAAGGGTATAAACCACATAAAGTCCTGCAGTCCAATACATCCCCACCATCAAGAACAACCCTATATATACCACATCCACTATCACCCAAATTACCCAATTATCTATCTTCTTTCGTGTCAGCAATATCTGTGCCACTATACTCGCTGTTGTCAAGATGGCATCAACCATCGGATACTGAGGTTCTTGAATATTCTCCGGCAACAACTGTGCTCCCCATTTCACACCCATCCCCCACAACACTCCTGTCGCCACAATCACCACCGTCACAAACACCCTCTCTTTCACTGTCAACCACATAATTTTCAATTCCTTACTCATCTCCACCTTAGGCTTTCTCCACGAATACAATCCATAAAGATTTATCACAAAATATATCCCTTGCAATATCATCCCCGAGTACAACCCCTCTCTACCAAACAATATGCCATACAACACACAATTCACCAACCCAATCCCAAAATTCACTACCTTCCCCTTAGATGCCAGCCATATAGCCACCACCCCAAACACCACTGCTATAATCTCAAGATAATTCATTATCCTACACTTCCTTCAAGTGAAATCTGCAACAACTTCTGTGCTTCCACCGCAAATTCCATAGGCAATTTGTTGATTACCTCTTTGGCATAACCGCCAATAATCAAGCCCACTGCATCTTCGGTCGAAATACCACGTTGCGAACAGTAAAACAATTGGTCCTCAGATATTTTCGACGTAGTAGCCTCATGCTCGATAATAGCAGTCGGATTTTTCACATCTACGTATGGGAATGTATGCGCTCCGCATTGGTCGCCCAACAACAACGAGTCACATTGCGAATAATTCCTTGCGCCTGTGGCATTTGCATTCACTTTCACCAATCCACGATACGAGTTCTGACTCTTACCTG
Source organism: Candidatus Aphodosoma sp. (assembly GCA_045126975.1). GTDB lineage: Bacteria > Bacteroidota > Bacteroidia > Bacteroidales > Paludibacteraceae > Aphodosoma. The sequence goes on from JBGVPL010000029.1 coordinate 43,985, forward strand.
CCGAAATACCCTTACTTACAATACGCGAACGTGTATTTTTGCCCAAATGTATCATCTTCGTACCGGTGTCGGCTTGTTGATAGTTGTTTGTCAACGCCACCGAATAGAACTCGCCCACCGAATTATCGCCTTTCAAAATACATGAAGGGTATTTCCATGTGATAGCCGAGCCTGTCTCCACCTGAGTCCACGACACTTTCGAGTTATTACCCTTGCATATCGCTCTCTTAGTCACGAAATTATAAATACCGCCCTTACCATCTTTGTCGCCTGGATACCAGTTCTGCACAGTCGAATATTTCACCTCAGCATTATTCATCACCACAATCTCTACAATTGCCGCATGCAACTGATTTTCATCTCTTTGAGGAGCAGTACAACCCTCAAGATACGACACGTATGCATCATCATCCGCCACAATCAACGTACGCTCAAACTGACCCGTACCCGCCGCATTTATACGGAAATATGTCGATAACTCCATCGGACAACGCACACCTTTTGGAATATAAACAAACGAGCCATCCGAGAATACAGCACAGTTCAACGCTGCATAAAAATTATCAGTATAAGGTACAACCGAGCCTAAATATTCGCGCACCAAATCAGGATATTCCTTCACTGCCTCCGAAATCGAACAGAAAATAATACCCTTTTCAGCCAATTTCTCGCGGAACGTAGTCTTCACCGACACCGAGTCCATCACTGCATCCACCGCAATACCACTCAACACCTTTTGTTCTTCGAGTGGAATACCCAATTTATTGAACGTGTCAAGAATCTCAGGGTCAACCTCATCCAACGACTTTGGCGCATTCTTTCTCGGAGCTGCATAATACGATATCGCCTGAAAATCAATCTCAGGGATATTCAACAACGCCCAATCTGGCATCGGCATTGTGAGCCAATGGCGATAGGCCTTCAACCTAAATTCCAACAACCACTCTGGTTCTTCTTTCTTTGCTGATATCAAGCGGATTACATCTTCCGACAAACCTTTTTGTATTGTCTCTGTATGAACATCGGTCGTAAACCCATATTCATACTCTTTTTGAGCCACTTGACTAATAAATTCGTTTGATTTATTCTCTGACATATATCTTGTTATATTGTTTTTATATAGTTTTGACCTAACATAATATTTAATCTACAAAGATACAAATTTTATTTCACATACGCAACCCCTAAAAATATTAACAAAAAAGAGGCATATCTTATTTTTGATATACCTCTAAAAATATTTTCATAATACTATCTTCGCCACAAAACCACACGTCCGCCAATCTCTTTCATCAACGCCTTTTTCTGTTCTATAATTGCTTGCTTTTGTCGCATAAAATCCATGATTTCATCAAATTTTCCCGACTCCTGAGCCTGTCTGATTTTTCGGTCTATTTCATGCTCTCGGTGCAAAATTATCGCTGATTTATATTCATGAATTACGGTGTTCACCTCTCGCGCTAGATTCTCTTTTCGTTGTGTTTCTAACTTCACTTGATGCTCCCGTTTTGCCTTCTCATTCGTAGGGTCGCCTGTATATTCATCCTGTTTTGTATGTATTTTCGACAACGTATATTTGTCGGTCAACAACTCTGCCGCTTTTGCCGAAATATTAGGATCAATATGATTGGTAAAATATTTTGCTGTACTCACCCCTGCTTCAATTCCCCGCATCTCGTCTAACATCCGCTGATGCAATGGGTTATGAAATATATTGCCATCTTCTCTTGCAAGTTCCGCCAAAGATTCCAAAATAAATCCACCCACCGTCTGCAACGTACCATCTTTCAAAACAAACAAATACTCACCCCCATATCGCACTAAATAATGCAAAATATTCATCTCCTCCTTCAAAAATTGAGAATTGAGAGTTGAGAATTGAGAATTAGTTGAGAGTTGAGCCCCCCCTTCCCCTTCGGGTACTCCACTTAAAGCAGATGAAGTAACGCCCTCTTGTCTATATGCTGGATTAGTGTCGTGCTTCTCCTCTGTCGCATAACTCTGCGGAGTATAGTCGCCATTCGATTTTCTCACCAACTCTTTTTCGCGTCTTGCACGCAAAATCTTCTGTATTTCGGCAAGCACCACCTTTTCATCTATCTCCAACTGAATAGCACACTCTTTAGCATACACCGAGCGCACAATATTGTCAGGTATCAACGAAATCGAGTGCACCACATCTTGTATCAAACCTGCTCGTTTTATAGGGTCATTGCCTATCTCGTTCAACAACAACTGTATCTTAAATCGAATGAAATCCACCTGATTTTTATCGATGAAATCGATGAAATCTGACGCATTGTTGTTTTGTGCATACGAATCTGGGTCCTCGCCATCAGGCAATAAAACCACCTTCACATTCATACCCTCTTCAAGCAACAAATCTATACCACGAATCGAAGCCTTTATACCTGCCGCATCACCATCATAAAGCACAGTAATATTCGGCGTAAAACGATGAATCAATCGAATTTGTCCAGGCGTGAGCGACGTACCCGACGATGCCACCACATTCGTAATCCCTGCTTGGTGCATACTGATAACATCGGTATAACCCTCCACCAAAAAACATCTATCTTGCTTAACTATCGACTGTTTTGCAAAATAAATACCGTATAATTCGTTACTTTTGTGATATATCTCGCTCTCTGGCGAATTGACATATTTGGCGGTTTTATCGTCTTTTTTCAACACACGACCACCGAATGCCACCACCTTGCCCGACAACGTATGCACAGGAAATATCACACGACCACGAAATCTATCATACCAAGTGCCATTATCACGACGACTACCCAACCCACATTTCTCGATGAAATCGGCCTTATAGCCCGCATTCAACGCCGTCATAGTCATCGCATCCGACTTATCAAGACAATAACCTAAACCGAATTTTGCTATGGTTTCATCGGTAAATCCACGTGAACGAAAATACGACAATCCTATAGCCCGACCATCATCAGTATTATTCATCTGTTGCGTAAAATACGACTGCGCCCATGTGTTCAACGCAAACATCGCCTCTCTATCCGACTGCGACTGCTGCTCTTCTGGCGTCAACTCTTTTTCTACAACCTCAATATGATATTTTATAGCTAAATATTTCAACGCACTTACATAATCCAACTGCTCGTGCTCCATAATAAAATGCACAGGACCACCACCTTTACCGCAACCAAAACACTTAAAAATACCTTTTGCTGGCGAAACAGTAAACGAACCCGTCTTTTCATCATGAAACGGACACAAACCAATATAATTCACCCCACGTTTTCGTAAAGTAACAAAATCGCTTACAACATCAACGATTTGTGCTGCATCCAATATCTTATCTACCGTCTGTTTATCAATCATATTTTCAACGAGTAACGAGTAATGAGTGATGAGTAATAAACCCCTTAGTTAACCTATTTTTACATCCAACTTTTCAAACTACGAAATTACAAATTATATTTGAATTCTCAAAACTTTTTAGTAACTTTGCAAACTAAAAAAGTAAAAAGTAGAAAGTCGTAAGTAGCAAGAACCTATCGACACTTAACATAACACACAAAAACATTCTTCCTACTTTCTACTTATTACTTACTACCATATTATTTATGAAACAAGAAATACGCAAAGCCATCCGTGCCGAAAAAAAACGCATTGGCAAAGAGGAGTTACTACAAATGTCATTGCCTGTAACAGAAAAAATTGAGGCAAACGAACACTATCTTAATGCCAATATCGTTATGCTCTATCATCCTCTATGGGATGAGGTCGATGTGCGCCCACTATTCGACCGAGCCCTTGCGGCAGGCAAACGCGTAATACTTCCTACCGTCAAAGGCGACGACATCATTCCAGTCGAAATAACCACTGATACAGAATGGGTTGTTGGCGACTTCGACATTCTCGAACCTGTTGCTGAGCCATACAATGGCTCTATCGACTTAGTGATAGTTCCAGGCGTAGCGTTCGACAACAATCGCAACCGATTAGGTAGAGGCAAAGGCTATTACGACCGTTTCCTCGTAAAACACCCTAATGCTTACCGACTTGGCGTATGTTTCAAATTCCAAATCGTGCCTGAAGTTCCAACCGAACCATTCGACTTCCCTATGGACGAAGTCATTGTAATTCAGAATTGAAAATTGAGAATTGAAAGTTAAAAAAATCCAACATAAACAATATATCCCATATTTTGCCGTTATACAATCACTATGATTAAACGACTATTACACATATTTACCTTTTTATTATTTGTCACATCAATTAGTGCACAAGCTGGCACAGGAATTTTCCAATTCTTAAGTCTGCCAACAGGGGCACGCCAAGCTGCATTTGGTAGTACAAATATCGCTCTTTACGATAACGACCTCAACTTTGCATTTGCCAACCCAGCCCTGCTTTCAGAAAAAACACACAACTTTCTTGGTCTCAACTACACCAATATGTTCAACGACGTGAACATCGGCTCTGCCATATATGGTCGCAATTTTAGCGACAAAGATTTCATGGCATTTGGTGTACATTATGTCGATTATGGCACTTTCATCGAAACTAACGAATCTAACCAAGAACTCGGCACATTTACAGCCAAAGACATTGCCATAACAGCTATGTACTGTCGCTGGTTATCACCTCGTTGGACTATAGGTATTACTATGAAACCAATATTTTCGTTCTACGAACGCTATTTCTCATCTGGTCTTGGTTTCGACTTAGGTTTCTCATACCACAACGAAAAAGCTCTCTTCTCAGCAGGTCTTGTTCTTCGCAATGTTGGTTTCCAATTTAATGGCTACAATAGCCTCGATCCAAGCAAAAAACAAGAACTATTACCTATTGATTTACAAATTGGTATATCACAAAAACTGCCTAAAGCCCCACTCCGTTTCCATTTAACATTACACAACATGCAAACATGGGATTTAAGTTACGGATTAAACAATAATGTTACCGACAAAATGAACGGTAAAACTAAAGCTGCTATCGGCGCAGATATGTTTTTCCGCCACACTATATGGGCAGTGGAAATACTTCCTCATAAAAACTTCTATATTGTAGCATCATACAACCACCGTCGCCAAATGGAAATGGCTATTAAAGACAAACGCTCAATAGCAGGCTTCGCATTCGGTGCTGGTATCCATGCCTATAAATTCAATGTAGGATTCTCAATTGTACCTTATCAAGCAGGTAGTCTTGGATATAACGTAACATTCTCAACTAACCTCTCCGACTTTGGAATAAAATAAAAACACCCACTAAATCGAAGACAGAATAACATAAGAACATTATTTAATAAACATACTATTTTATTTATGTTATTTCTGTTCTTATGTCTTTTTATATTATGAAACGAATAGTAGTAGCAATTGACGGTTTTTCGTCATGTGGCAAAAGCACAATGGCAAAAGCATTGGCAAAATATGCAGGTTATACATACGTAGATACAGGCGCAATGTATCGCGCAGTAGCTCTTTATGCTATCGACCACAACCTTATTGATACAGAAAATATCAAAGAAACAGAACTTAAACAAGCTTTAAGCAACATCAAAATATCATTCACAACAGTAGATGGCGTACAACACACAGTATTGAATGGAGTAGATGTAGAATCACGCATCCGCACTCTCGAAGTTGCCAACGGAGCAAGTCGTGTATCGGCTATCGGCTTCGTGCGTCGCGCTTTAGTTGCCCTCCAACAAGAGATGGGCAAAGAAGGTGGCGTAGTAATGGATGGTCGCGATATAGCCACTGTGGTATTCCCTGATGCCGAACTAAAAGTATTTGTAACTGCAACAGCTGAAGTGCGCGCACAACGTCGCTACGACGAACTCAAAGCCAAAGGCGAAGAACAACCATACGCCGATGTATTGGCAAATGTGCAAGAGCGTGACTACCGTGACACTCACCGTGCCGAATCACCTCTCCGCCAAGCCGACGATGCCCGCCTCCTCGACAACTCCGACATGACCCGAGAAGAACAATTCGAAATCCTCAAATCTTGGTTTAATAGCACTATAACAGAATAAAATATAACATAAAAGAAAAGGCTGCATCAAAATAATTTTGATGCAGCCTTTTCTTTTAAGAGACACAATATATTGCTAAAAAGAGACGCAATGTATTGCGTCTCTACTATTATTACAATGCTATTTTTTGTGTTTTATCACCAGCAACGATAATATATATACCTTTAGCCAAATTGAGAGAAGAATTATTACCTCTATAAATCAAATGACCAGAGATATCATATACTTTATAATCATCAACTACACCATCGACATACAACTGACCATCGATAGCATAAATATTAGCATCAGACGAAGCAGGAGCACTTGCTGAACCTCCAATAGGCATAATATTCACAAATTTACCCCATGATTTATGAGCTTTATAAGCATCAATACTTTCTGCAGGAACTTTCAAAATACAAACTTGTGTATTCACTGTAAAGAAATCATATTGTTCTGCAGGCACTGTATCCATCACAACCTCACCAGTCTCTTCATTTTCATTTTCCACAACATCATACAAACCATCAATACCATAAACAAGTGGAGGATTTTGTGCAAAACAAGTAATTGTATCTAATTTTGTATTAGTAAACACATTGTAACAAAGCGATTCCAAATTCTCTCCAAGTTCAACAGAAAGCATATTAGAGCAATTATGGAATGTAAAAGGATTAAGTGTTGTAATACCAGCAGGCACATCAATAGATTTCAAAGCAAAACAATTATAAAACGCTTGCTCACCAATTTCAGAAAGAGTTTCTGGTAATTCCAATGCCTCCAAAGAAGAGCAATAAGAGAAAGCAAAACGGCCCACTTTAGTAGCATCTTTAGGTAATTGCATAGAGGTAAGATTCAAACAGTTCATAAATGCATAATCAGCAATTTGCATACTGCCACCAGCCGCCATAGTTACCGATTTCAAATCAACACAATCAATAAATGCTCTTGTACCGATAGTTTTAACAGAACCAGGCAAAGTTACATTAGCAACTTTAGTATCAGCGCACAAATAAGCAGGCACGTTTTCAACTTTATTACCAAAAGTAATAGAAGTCATATTGTCAAAAGGAATTGCATTGAAATCTTCACAATTCACCGCATTCCAAACCACATCATTCAATTTTTCAGAACCAACAAATGCTTTTTCGCCAATGAAAGTAACACTTTCAGGAATAGTCAAAGAAACATAAGAAGTATGTTGGTCAAATGCATTGTTATAAATAGTAACAGTACCATCTTTCACAACCATTTTCTCGCCTTCAGGCATAGTGCCTTTGTATGAATACAATTTATTGTCAACATAGATATAACCATCTTTTTGGTTAGCAAACCAAAGAGTTTCATGAAGAGCTTTTTCTTTGATATATCTAACAGAATGTGGCACTTTCAAAGTTGCCAATTTGTTACAACCATCAAATGCTCCTGCTTCAATAGTTTCAGTGCCTTCAGGAATTTCAACAGCAGTTACACCTGTAGGGCAGTTAACCAATGCAGACGGAACACCATCTACCAAAGCATACAAAACACCTTCGATATTTGAAAAATTAACATTCTCAGTTGCCACTTCAAAGGCAAGCAATGATTTACAACCAACGAAAGCTTTCTCACCAATAGTTGCCACTTTAGCCGGAATTGTAATAAATTTCAAGTTTTCTTGTCCATAGCACAAATATGCAGGAATATTAACTACATCTTTACCAAAAGAGATAGTATCCAACATAGGGAATGGAGACGCTTCAGCAAAATCGTCACACTTTTCTGCTTCCCACACAACTTCTTTCAAACTATCACAATTTGCAAAAGCATCTTCTCCAATAGAGAAAGGTTCTCCTTTTTTAGCGGCAATTTTAACAGAAGTTATTATCGAACCTTGACACAAACGAGCTGGAATTCGTTCTACCCAAGTTCCATTAAAAATAATTTTCTCCAAATTTTCGAAAGGAGCAACATCAAAGTCAGCACAAGATTTTGCATCCCATTTTACCTCTTTAAGATTTTCACAACCTTTAAAGGCATTTGCCCCAATTGCACTAATATTGTTATTTATAGTAATAGTTTCAATACCAAGACCAGCACACAAATAAGCAGGAACTACACAATCTGTATTTGATTTATTATTTTTAGCCCAAAAAGAGAATTTTTCCACATCACCAAATGGAGTCTCTGTAAAATCAAGACACATAGGCACTGACCATTGTACCGATTCTGCACTTTTAAACTTAAGAGAATTTGCTCCCAATGCCAAAGAGTCGGTTTTAGTTGTTTCTAAAACAACTGATTCCAATTCAAGATCACGCAACAAATTGGCTGGAATATATTTAACCTTATCAAACTCCACATCTTTGAGTGCTGTCAATCCAAGAAATGGAGACTCCTCAAAATCACCACAACGAGTTGCTTTCCAAACTATAGTAGCCAACTTATCACAACCAACGAAAATATCCTTACCCAAAGAGACTACATTAGAACCTATAGTTACTTTCTTAACACCTCCACAATTAGCAAAGGTACTATCTGCAATTCCAACTACAGTATAAGTATCTTCTCCAATTTTAATTGTTGCAGGAATAGTTACATTATCCTTATAACCCGCCCCATCTTCAACATTACCATCGTGAGTAACAATTGCAGTTAAAGAAGAATCAATCAAATTGTAATAAACTTTGTTAATCAAAGTGTCAGGAGTTGCCATAATAGCCATACTACTAATGAAAGCAACAACTACAAGTAATAATTTTTTCATAATAAATATACTTTATTCTTATTTTTTATACTTTCACAAAAGGATACTACACCCCATAATATATCAAATGCAAAGGTAATATTTTTTTCACAATCAACAAAATATATTTATATATTTTTTATAAAAAAGTAGAGACGCAATATTTTGCGTCTCTACTGATTAGTGTTTAACGAATTTCAATGTTTGAGAACCATTTGCAGTTGAGATATTCACTATGTATGTTCCTGATGTAAGATTATTTACATTGATTGTACGAAGAACATTATCTTCTGAATTTCCATTTTCTGCAGTAACTGAAGTAATCAAACGACCATCAACTGAGAAAATTTCAATAGAAGCAGATTCTGGTGCATCTACACAGATAAATTCTGTTGCTGGATTTGGCCAAACTAATACACCTTCACCTATAACTTGCTCTACACCGACAGGAATATTTTTGAATGTACCATAGATATTTTCAACCAAAACATCTCCAGCAAATCCATTTGCAATATGACCAGTCTGTTCTATAACCAAAGCTGTCAAATACCATTTTTTACCATCAGCAGGAAGATCTTCCACTTTTGCATTATAAATTTTCCAGTTCAAAGAAGAGAGTGTAATGAAATCAGCATAAATAACTTCAGATGCATCTTCATTTACATATTTCAATTGAAGTTTATTATGAGAGAAATCGCCCAACACTGGAATTGTCATTTCAATACCATTTTCCACCTCAAGAGGAGTATTCAAATTAAATTCAACAAATGCTTCTGTTGCATCATCTTCAAAACCATACGAAAGTTTATTAGCTTTTTTAAACAATTTACCAGTTGTTGTAGCAGTAACTTTAGCTTTCTTAACGCCCTCCAATGTATCTACACCTGTAAATGCCACTGCAGAACAATCTACCACTTTAGTCAACAATGGCTCTGTCATTTCAACAGGAGTGAAAGGTATTTCACGTTTCACGCGAGTAGTTATACCATCACGTGTTTTAGTAAATTCGTCAATCACAATTTTATACGTTTTGCCAGCTGTCAATGCTTGAGCAAAATCGAATCTATAAGTACCTGCACCATCTACATCCAACACGTTCCATTTTTGTGTACGTCCATTTTTAGCCAAGACTTCACCATTTTCATCGACTACGTTGATAAGGTCTTTATTTGCAGCATCAAGTTTACCATCAAACAACAATTGGAAAGTAGGTTTAAGCGGTGTTTCATCTCCTTCAGCTGGAGAAGATGCCAAGAATTTCAATGTGTCGTACGATTTTGTTAAGAATTTAGAAACATATTCTTCTTGAAGTGTGTTTGCATACAAAGTATCAGGGTGAGCTGCTGTTGTTGCAATACGCACTGTATAAAGAGTATTACCGATAAATGGATGAGTTGGTGTGAATACCAAACGTTTACCAAAATTCTCCCAAGAGAATGTACCTTCAACTGCAGGCTCAATAGAGAAAGCAGCCTCTGTCACAGCTTGATCCATACTCCAATTCCAATCTACCGAAATAGTAGAGGCACAATCAATCGAATCTGTTTCACTATTAACAGGAGCAAAACCTTCAACTACAGGAGGAGTACTACGAACAGCTTGCATATCAAATGTTACGTATGTAGTTTCATCAGCATTTACCACAACCTCTTGTTTATTTGCATGATAACCCTCTTTCGAAATTTCAACTTCGTATGTACCTGGAGTCAAATTACTAAACAACCAAAAACTATTATAATATTCATCTGTTTTATAACGACGAATAGTATCGCCATTTTGGATAAGTTTTACATCAGCACCATTCATTGGATACATAGCATCACGAGTACCTTTGCGATAATATTTACCTTGTCCTCCTTCCAAAGTAGGTTTAAAGGCAGGTGTTTCCTCTATAGAGATAAATCTATCGCGAGCATCACCAGCAATATTACCAGTTTTCAAAGTACGACCTTTGTAATAATGAACAAAAGCATGCAAGAAGTGCCAAGCCTCTAACCAACGATATTCATGGTTCATAAGACGATATGTTTCAGGAGCATAATCATGCATACGAGCCTCTGAAATCACACCTGGTGTAGTCAACCAACGCAACACACCATAACCATTGCTCCAACCCATAATATCACGAGCAAAAGTTTTATCACCACGAAGTTGCATTTTATTAGTCCAAGGCACAAGTGGAAGGGCACGAATGTTATCACCAATCATTTTACTTACAGCACGACCTTCGGCATTATTCACCTCAGTCACTTTATGACTATAACCATTCAAATCATCTCCTTCATCCACCCCAGAATAGAGCATCAAAGGATAGTTTGCTGGATTACCTGCATTTGTGTGAATCGAAAGCATAAAATTTGATTTAAATGCGTTACTTTCTTCTACAATTTCAGAAAGATTGCGGTCATCGACTGTACGATTCAATGTACGTGAAATCATAAACACCCAACCATCTTCACCAGGAATTTGGTTCAACGAGTCGAGCATGTGATAGAGGATAAGCCCTTTATCAAGGTTACTTGACGACTCCCAAAAGTGGAGAGTATCTTGTGAATAAAAAGGTGGTAAAGCCTGAGGACGGTCATCACCATCATAACCACCATGACCAGGATTGATGTAAATTTTGGTTGTGCTTTGTGCAAACATTGCAAAAGAGATAACAACCATCACAAAAGTAAGTAAATTTCTTTTCATATTCATAGAATTTTAGATTATTAGTAGCGAGTAGCAAGATATAAAAATTAGTTTACCTAGTTCTTATAGTTTAATTCTTAATTTAATTGTGTGTTTATTGTCATCAATAGTAAAATATTCTATATATGGTTTTTTAGCACAAGGATAAAGGGCTATATCTTCTTCTGTTGCAATTGCTATTTTTTCGCCTGTGCGGATATCAATCATAACAAGATCTGATTTTAAAAAATTCACACCATCATCCTCCTCTATCATTCCTACGATATATCTATTATCCCACCAATTCGTAGCAGTCACACCACGACCAAATTTGTATAATATCTCACCTTTAAGATTACAAATAAAAACACCTTGATCTGATGTAGAAAACAATAGCATTTTACCATTAGGCGACAATTCCGCCCAAATATACAACGAATTTCTATCTATATTTACAGGGTCAAAAGATGCTATAACTTCACCATTTTTCTTTACTTCAAAATATTTCAAATGATTCACCACCTCTATCTTTTTATGAGACATTTTACGCTCACAAGCTTGCGTCATATTACCGATATATGCCTCAGAAGTTTTTTGTGATATTATTGTGCTTTTAGCAGATGCGCAATAAGATATAGAAAGCGCAAAAAATAGGGTTAGAAGCTTTTTCATAGAAGGGATAGAGAAGATAGAAGACTATAGATTCTATAGAATTTATTTTATTATAATTTTACAAGATGCACTATTCGATTTAATGATATAAGTTCCTGCTGGCAACGAAGAGGCATCAATTGTGCACTGTGCATTGTGCATTGTGCATTGATATAAAATTTTTCCGTCCAAATCATACACTCTCACCACATCACCCTCTTTGCCTTCCACGACAATATAATCAGTTGCAGGATTTGGATATACCATCAAATCATTTGCTTTTGTAATATCATCTATCTCAACAACAAAATCATTATCATAAATCAATTGAAGTGATTTAATATCAACCACATGGTCGGTCTTTTCTATCGCTGTATTAATATTAAATTTGATATAACTTAATGTCAACGGATATATTATCATATCATCTACATTAAACACTTTTGCCAAATCCACAACCAAAGTTTGCTCTTTATTCGGTGTTATTTCATCAAATTTCACTGATGTAGAAGTACGTTCGTTATTTGCTTTAACCTCAAATGTTACATCACTAAACAAAGCTGCATTAGGATTGAAAGTAAAGGCTATTTTCTTTGGCAAACTATATATTCTCATAGCAGCATTCAACTGAACGTATGGTGCGCGTTGTGTAGAATAAGTGAACGTCAATTTTGCATTCTCTTCCTCTGTTGCAGGGTGGAATGTTGTTTTCCATTTCGAATTTGAAGAACTTTTAACTGTCCAATCAGCAGTTTCAGCAGTCATGACAGTCTCATTTATTTCCGAAATAACCACCAAACTATCTTGTTTGCCATCTAACTCACAACGCACCACAGTACGCCCATTTTGCAAACCATTCATAAGACCATTTTCATCAATAGAAACAATCTCTGGATTATCAATTGTCCAATCAAGCGCAGCTGGATTTACTAACATATCACCGCTCAACACCTCAATTGGATAATCTATATCTTGGTCAACAACAACTGAATCAAGTCGAACAGCTACATCTGCAGCTATCACTTGCAAAGGTGCAGTATATTCCACACCTCCAACTTTCACAGTCAAATTGCCATTTACTACAGACGATGTTGCTGTAAACACTTTACTATCGCAAGTACCTATATTTTCATCACAACTCAAAGAGAAATCTTGCACATCATCATCCAACAAAGTCCCATACTGATTATATGCCATAATGCGAGGTTGATAACTTGCAAAAGTAGGCACCTCAAGTTTGTGATTATGAAAACGCAAATAAGAAATTACACTATCGGTAGGAGCAGTAGAAACCAACATCCAGCCATTACCAACCGAACGTTCATTGCCATCTGCAGGTTTATTCACGATAGCATGATTCACCACCATTTCGGCAGAACCACCACCATCCATACCAACAATATTGTATGCGCCAATATTTTTCAATATACCACACACCTCTGTAGTAGTAAGACCGACAGAACCACCAACATTTTTACCATCACACACAAACAAATACAACCAACGACCATCTTTCGATGCACCAATAGCAGTACGAGGATAACGACTAACATTATATGAATCTCCCGTATTACGCTCAGTCAATTCACCATTTTGCAAAATCATTGCATTACCACCAATAAGTTGTTCTACTAATGGTTGTGAAGAATCAGGGCGGAATATAGCCATTTCAACCTCCAATTCTTGACCTACAGATAACTGATCAAGGAATGTAGCAGCAGCACGCACACCAGAAAGCACAGTTTCATCGGTAGCAATTGGTTCACCTCCATCAATATTTTTCACAATACGACGCACTTTCACTTTCGTACGTTTATTTAATCCCCATTTTTCACCTTCGACGAGCTCAACCACCACTTCAGTACGTTCCATAGTATCAAATCCTTCATGATTTTCATAAGGACGAGTAACCGAACCTGCAAAACGATTATAAAGAGTCAAGTCGCAAGTTTCCCATGCTTGATTTACACGATTGAAATGATAAGTATTATTTTCATCAATAATCACTCGTGCACCAAATATCATATAATCAAGTACAGGTTTCTTGTTCACATCCATTGTAGCAAAAGCCCAAAACCACGATTCATTTGAAGGTGCCACTTGCACTTCTCCATTCTGAATACTACCACCACGAGGCATACCAAGTGGATACTCCTCATTTGCAGAAACATTAAAAAAGTCACCATTCACTCCACAATAAGCATCATGTCCTTCACGAGTATGACGATTACATGCCGATGTAACCAATTCTGTACCCGCAATACAATCTTTTCCTAAAAAAGTTTCTATTTCGGTATATTGATTTTCGAGGTCAATTGTCAAAACATGAAAATCTTCTGGTAACTCAGGCATTTTTGCATAACAATACATCGTACCCGGACCTACTTGCTTATACTCAATTGTATCAATCTGACGCATTTCGCCATAGATATCCATCTTACCTTGAGAAAATACACAATGCGCAATGCTCAATACACAAAATATAGTTAAAAACTTTTTCATAGAAATAAAATTTATTTAATAATCACCTTGCAAGAAGCACTATTCGATTTAATGATATAAGTACCTGCCGTAAACGAAGAGGCATCAATTGTGCATTGTGCATTATGCATTGTGCATTGATACAAAGTTTTTCCCTCCAAATCATACACTCTCACCACATCACCTACTTTGCCTTCCACAACAATATAATCAGTTGCTGGATTTGAATATACCATCAACTCATTCGCTTTTGTAATATCATCTACCTCCACAACAAAATCATTATCGTAGATCAATTGAAGTGATTTAATATCTATCACATGATCGGTCTTTTCAATCGATGTATTGATATTGAATTTAATATAACTTAATGTCAATGGATATATAGCGATATCATTTAAATCAAATGTTTTTGCCAAATCGACAACCAAAGTTTGTTCTTTATTCGATGTTATCTCATCAAATTTTATTGATGTAGAGGTACGCTCGTTATTTGCTTTAATCTCAAATGTTACATCACTGAACAAAGCTGCATTAGGATTGAAAGTAAAGGCTATTTTCTTTGGCAAACTATATATTCTCATAGCAGAATTCAACTGCACGTATGGGGCTCGTTGTGTTGAATATGTGAATGTCAATTTTGCGTTTTCTTCTGCAGTCGAAGGCACAAATGTTGTTTTCCATTTTGAATTTGATGAACTTTTAACTGTCCAATCTGCAGTCTCCTCTGCATCCAACAACATCAAGTCAACAGGATTTTCTGCTATTTCAACGATTACACCGAGGGTATCTTTAGCCTCACCAAGTTGACCTACAACAAAAGTTTTACCATTAGCCAAACCTTTCAATACTCCATCTTCAATCGCACATATAGTTGGGTCATCAATCGTCCAAGTCAAGGCTTTTGGTTGCACGAATTGTGTGTTTACTCCAATTATTGTTTGCACTTCGATAGGATATTCAAACTCATTATCAATTACAACAGAATCGAGACGCATAGCAATTTTTGCATCGTTATTTTTTATGATACGCACCTGTGTCGTTGCACCATTATAAGATATAGTGAGATAACCATCTTCTACGCCAGAAGCAACAAACTGTCCATTTTCGATATGTCCTACTGCAGGATCGCAAGAGAGTTCGAAACCTTTAACATCAGTATTCAACAACGCTCCATATTGGTTATAGCCTAAAACATGAGGAACGTATGTTCCGTATGCAGGCAATTTTACATGACCTATATTTGCCGAAATTGCAGCAATTGTATTGTCTTCAGGGGCATTATTAACGACATACATACCATTAGAAACTGCACGTTCTGTACCATCACTACAATTATTCATTGGTCCGTATGGATCAATATATATTGACGACGACCCACCACCATCAAGATTTATTGCAGTATAAGCACCTGCCGATTGCATAATTTCTGCAAGCACTTTTGTTGTACAACCGATAGAAGTAGCACGACCATCCACCACACAATAGATTATAGTATCGCCAGTTTGACTAAATCCCCAACCAGTACGAGGGTGCAATTCATCCCATACTTCTCTTGTTTCTATAACACCATTTTTAAGCATCAATGCACGTGTATCACCACCAACACAATTAGTTATGGCTATAGCCTCACCATTCATAGTTGTATTAAGAGCCAATAGAATAGTATCACCTACAGCAATAGCTTCGAGAGCATCTGCCATTGTACCATGCCCAGAAAGAACTGCACCATTAGCTGGAATTGTTGCTCCAATTTGACGATAAAGATATTCTGTAGCAACTACTTTTATCTCTTTATTCATACCCCACTCTTCGCCTTCAGCAAGAACTACAACTACCTCTGTGCCATACTCATTAGTACGAGTATATTTACCTTGCAAACGATTATAAAGTACTAATTCATTTTCAAGACGATTATAGTTGACATGATTAATATTCAAGGCAACACCCTTATGAGTAGCGGTACCATTAAAACTGAATTGACCAGCGTAAGGAGTGCCATCTGCACCATACGCAGCCACAGGACGACCATTGTTTGGCGTATATGCCAATTGTTTATCTACAACACATGCAGCAGTAGGAAGCCCCACATCACCTTGTGTTACATAAAAGTCACCATTATGACCTGTAAAAAGATGATGACCCGGCGAACTATGGCGTTTTGCCACTTTAGAAATCACCTCGCCACCTAAGATAGAATCACGACCCACGTGAGCTTCGAAAGATATATATTGATTCGTACGATCGACAATTGTTTGATATACATAAAGCAATTTGCCATCGTCGCGCGTCATAGTCATAGCAATATATTTGGTACTTGGACCAATCGGATAAACCGCAGTGGTATCGACACGATGCGATACTCCATTCAACACAATATTATCAACAGCGAATAAATCAATGCACAATGCACAATGCACAATGCACAATAAAAGAATTAATTTTGTTTTCATAATCATTTTATATTTTATTACGCAAAATGCGTAATGAAAATTATTTTTTTTGCGTTACGCAAAATGCGTAATCGTACTTAACCTCTCATTTTCAACCAATAAGAAAAGATTGGATCATAAAGAAAATATGCCGAATCACCCTCTTTTAGGACAAACGATAACCCAACTAAAGAAGATAATGCACGTTGAATAGTACTTGATGCACCAAGATCATACTTCCGCAAAAAGTCTTTTTCATATATATTCAACACTATATTCTCTTTAGCTATAGCTTTTAACAATTTAAATTGAGCCTTAGATAAAGATTCGCAATAAGACTTAAATGTTACATCCTCTTGTTCTACAATTTCACGCAACACATCTTCCACATCAGCACACGAATATTCACTTATAGGTTTAGAATATAAATAATTCAAAATATATTGGATATACCAAGTGAAACCATGCATCAAATTATAGATATAATCAAACGTATTAACATCAAAATTTTTGTTTTGTTTATTAAAGAAACTTTGCGCAAACAAATAGTATTTTTCTTTATCAATAGTTCCCAAAGTCATTTTTTGAGTCATTTGAAAAAATGGACGTTTAGGAGATGAAAAAATTTCATCCATCAAATGCTTTTTACTTCCTGCAAAAATAAAATGAACATTTGGAATAAATTGTATATAAGAACGTAACAATCCCTCAACACCTTTTTCAGGATATTCGGTTATTTGTTGAAATTCATCAATAGCAATATAACACTCTTTATCGGAATGTTGTAAATAAGCGAATATTTCTTGAAGTCCAACTTCAACATTCTCATGCTGAAGATTAAAATTAAAACTTGGAGCTCCAGTAATAGGATCAAAAGTAAACGAAGGCTGAAAACTTCTCAACAATTCTGTCAGATTACGCATCATACTTTCAGAAAAAGTATCCAATTTACCTATGACACTTTTGCCCAAAAGCAAAACCAATTCATAAAGACTTTGAGTTCCAAAAATATCTATATAAAAACATTTTGCATTAGGCGATTGCTGTTGAATATTCCAAAACACATGCTTAATCAATCCAGTTTTACCAATACGACGAGGACTAATCAACGTGATATTTCTACCATTTTTCAAAGCAGAAATTATATTATCAGTCTCTTTTTCTCTATCGCAAAAATAATCTGGACCCTGATACCCAGCAATCAAAAAAGGATTTACAATATGACGCATAATTAAAGAAGAAAAAGGGCAGGTGGAAATTCCACCCACCCTTTATATGTTGAGAAATTAATATTGTTATAGATTATTTAACAATAACCTTAGCAGTAGCGTTAGCAACTTTAACGATATAAGCACCTTGAGCGAGGTTGCCGTTTTGAGCTGTTACGTTTTGACCTGTAACTGTGAAGATTTGGAATTCGCCTTCAGCAACTACGAGACCACCTTCAGTATAAACGTTAGCAACTGTTACGTCTTCAACAGCAACGTTAGTCATACCATTATCATCAACATCTTGGTCTTGTTTGATTTCTTTACCATCAGCAGAGAAAGTATAACGAGCAAGACCATTTTCACCTACATATAGATAGATATCCATAGCATCTTCGTTAGAGATATTAGGTTCAGCAAAAGCAGGAGCTGTACGATAACCATTAGATGTACCACCGAAACCATTTTTAGGGAATTGATAGATCAATTCAGCAGTTTGGAATGACAAAGATTCATCAGCATATTTGATGATAGCGAAAGAAGATTCAGGAGCTTTAGCTGTATTTGTAGCAGCGCAACACATGAAGTATTCAGTTTCGCCAGCAGCATTAACAAGTTGGAAGTCAGTGATACCATTGTGACCTTGGTTCATAGTACCGAGAATAGGAAGAGAGTTACCTTCTGCATC
This sequence comes from Candidatus Aphodosoma sp., assembly GCA_045126975.1. Taxonomy (GTDB): domain Bacteria; phylum Bacteroidota; class Bacteroidia; order Bacteroidales; family Paludibacteraceae; genus Aphodosoma. The sequence continues at coordinate 62,847 of JBGVPL010000029.1, forward strand.
ATAGAAACAGTCGATACGAGTACCTTTACCATCAGCATATTGATAGAGAGTTGGGAATGTAGCGTTACCATCTACATAGAACAAATCTTCAGAGATAGGCATGATTTGAGGAGCCGAGCCTGGGTTTACAGAAGCATCGCCTTCGAAAAGAGGGTCGAGAGTAACCAATTCAGCAGCACCCGCAACGCCATCTTCGATAACCCAACGGAAAGCATTCATAGCACTTGCATTCATTGCCATAACAACAGCATAGTCTTCAACATCGCCCCAAACACCGAAAGCATCAAAACGAATGGTCAATTCGGCATACTCAGGGTTATTAGCAATTACTTCATTAATAAGTTCAGTACATTCACCAGTTTCGATGTCAACTTTGTAGACCATCATTGGTTTAGTAGCAGCATCGATACACGGACCTACAAGAAAATTACCTTCTGAATCAAGTTTGATGTCATTGTTAGGAAGAGTTACAGCAGAAACTGTTGTTGCGCTATCAGTACCTTCGTTGTTAACTTTTGTAAATGCATTTGCAGAAAGAGAAATTGTTTTTTCATATTTACCAGTAACACCATCAACTACGATAATAGAGTGAGCTCCGCCACTAGTGTTTCTATAGCAAACATACATTTTTCTATCTTTTGCAACCATACCACGAACTTGCCCCGCACCACCGAGGTCTGTATTAACATAGTTACCTGCTCTTGATGCAATAATCCATTGGTTTACGAGTTGATAATCACCTTTTCTTTCATAAGTTTCCGCTGGTTCTTTAACTGGTTCTTTAAGAGTTACAGTTTGAGCCATAGCACCTACTGAAACTACTGCAGCAAAAAGGAATGCTGCCACTTTAAGTAAATTTCTTTTCATAGCTTTAAAATTTAATGATTAATGAATATTATTGTTTTAAGATTAATTAAAAACTCATCTTTATTTTTCCAAAGTTAGATATTATTTTTGAAACTTCAAAATTTCAAAATCTGTTTTATAACATATTTTCAACAAATATACACCTTGCGACAAATCACTGATATTGAAAGTCATATTATCACCAACAGTTAGTTTAGACATTTCGAAATCGGCTATTTTTTGTCCAGATACGGAATAAATGGTAACAGACTCCAAATCTTTATTGCTAAAATCGGCATAAATTGTAAGATTATTAGCGTCTAATACTACAATTCTGGCTTTGCCATTTTCATTCAATGCCTCTACGCTTACGACATCAGACAATGTTACCATCACGGTATCGCTATAGGCGGTAGAATAACCATGAGGTTTATCGGCTTTCATACGAAGATAGTAGGTTGTGTATTTCAAACCTGTAAATTCATACTCAAAAGTGTAGGCATCGACAGTGCGAACAGTGGTTGAGCGAGAAGGGAATTTACTTGAAGTAGATAGTTCGACACGGAAACCGTTGGCTGGCTGCTCTGCCCAAGTCAATAGAATAGATTTAGCATCGAAAGTTTCGCCATTGCGAGGAGAGAGAATTGTTGGTACAGGGATTTCGATGTCTTTTGTTGTAAATGCGAGAGTAGGACTAACGGCTGAAACTATACCTGCTACAACTGATACACGCGCATAATAAGTTGTACTATAAACCAATACGCCATCAGGAATTTGCAATTGATTTTCAGCTAATGTAGAACTATAAACTATATTGACTGCTTTAAACTCAATATCAGAAGATATTTCAAAAGTGTATTGAGGAGCGCCATAATTAGAAGCATCGTCCCATGTGAACAATGGGGTCAAATCCAAATCGGCAGCATTATTATCAGGAGAATTAAAACCAAAGAGTTTGGAAGTGAATTTACGAACTTCGCTCCAATCAGATGAGCCACCCTCATTGATTGTACGCACACGCCAATAATAAGTGCCACCATCAACGATATTATACATCACTGTTGTATTAAATTCAGGGGCATCGACTGTACGTGTAGCAACCAAACTATCGAATTGCTCGTCTTTCGCCAATTGCCATTGATATTTAGCCCATTCGGCAGTGTTTTGTTCCCACTTGAAAAGACATGGCATCAACACAGCTGCATCATTGAGCGGATAGACAAGAGCTGGGGCAGCAGGATTAGCTACAGAGCCATTCAAAACAATAGGGGCACTCTCTGCGCCATAACGATTTACGGCAGTGAGAGCAAATGTGTAACCTTCAGCATATTCGGTAGGAATCTCATACTTCAAACTATCGAATACCAAATCAATCAAATGTTTTGGTGCATATTTGTCGGCACCGCTATAGCCTTCTGGAATGGCATAAACAGCAGTACGGTACAATGGCGATTCATTTTTCCAAGTCAAAAGGTTGTCGGTTTTGACAAAATCAGTTGGTGATGCAGGCACCGAATTATCTTTCCAATTGATGTGAGGAGTAAGAATTTTGGTTGTATAAACACGAAGTTTGAGATATTGAATGAAACTTTTTGTGTTTACTGTTTTATTGGTATTATACATGACAGAACCAGGAGCATCATTAACATCATACATACGGTTGTAGTTGATTTGTGCACCGATTTCACCCTGTTTGAAAGAACGTTTTTGTGGAATGTGGGATGAGGAATGAGGAACCGAAGGTCTTTGAGCCTTTGGCGATAAAATGAGGAATGAATCTACATCAGTTTCATTTTCCAAAGCAATTGCCTCAATATTAGAGAAACCACGACGTTGAGGTGCAGGCGAAGCAGAACCATTAAGAGCCGAAACGGAATGACTTGCATAGAAATGACGGCCAAAACGGCTTGAAATTTCTGACCACCAATTAGATAATACACCAAATGGATAAGCACTTGTAGTAGTCCAATATAGTTGAGGAGAAATATAATCTACAGTGCCTTGCTCAAGCCAAGCAATAGGGTCGCAATAAATTTCGGCATACATATTACCTGTCTGACCTACACCACCAGGGAGGGTAATACCATGCTCTTTAGCCACTTCTTTGTTGGTTGTCCATGTACCAAAAGGAGAAACACCAAATTTGACGTATGGCTTGATGGCTTGAATTGTATCATAGACATCTTTAATCATCATATCGACATTCTCGCGACGCCAATCGCCAAGGTCTTTCCCTTCAGGACGATATTTGTCTTGAGTAGCTTTATCGAGATTGGTTGACGTACCTCCATAAGCATAGAAATAGTCATCGAAAACGATACCATCGACATCATAACGCTCTACAATATCGGCAATAATCTCTTGAATGCGTTGACGCACTTCAGGAAGACCTGGATCGAGAATAGTAGTACCACTACCATAATCGAGAATCCAATCGGGATGTTGCGCAGCATAATCATTTTCAAGGCTACTATATGTGTCCTCAGAAGAAGAATAACGATAAGGATTGAGCCAAGCATGAAGTTCTATACCACGCTTATGAGCCTCTTGAATAGCAAATTCGAGTGGGTCATAACCTGGGTCAGCACCACGAGTGCCAGTAAGATAACGACACCAATTCTCATATTTTGAGTTGTACATTGCATCACTCATACCACGCACTTGAAAAAACGTAGCATTCATATTTGCTTCTTTAAGCGAATCGAGAATATTACAGAGTTCTTTCTTCTGCTGCTTACGAGCATTCTCTTTTTGAGCCTCTGTTCCATTGACAGGTATTGTTGTTTTAGGCCAGTCGATACCCCATACAGTAGTGAGCCATGTGGCACGAAATTCGCGATTTTGAGCGACTACATCAATGCACAATGCACAATGCACAATGCACAATATCAAGAATAACTTTTTCATAATAAATCTATTTTTATTGTGATAGTGCGAGGTTATCAGCCTCGCACTATCTATATTGCGATTTTGAGACGCAATGTATTGCAATTTTGAGACGCAATGTATAGCTATTATGAGACGCAATGTATTGCGTCTCTACTAGAATAATTTACTTGGAGTTTTGTTGATTGCTACACCGTAGATGCTAACATTTGGTATAACGCACTCTATTTTGTTCAAGCCATCACCTGCAAGGTTTGGATTATAACGGTAAAGACCAGAAGGCACAGAGGCATCACCCGAACGAAGACCGAAATAAACACAGCCTGTAGCTTCGTCAAGAGCCAATTGGCAAATACCAATAAACTCACCCGAAGAACCTTCACCCATACCAGCTTCTGAAATCGGAGTAAGAGTTACGCCTGTATTTGCTGTTTTACATTTATATGTATCTTTCATCAAATCGGCAGAAGCAATAGCATCAACTTCTGAAAGTTGACAACGGAAAAGACCATCTTGACTATTACCATACGCTCCAAAATAGAACGCACCACTTTTAGCATCATATGCAAAAGATTTTACTGCAGCACCTGGAAGAATTTGACCTGATGCAGGAGGGAGATCCTGATCTGTACGAGCCGATTGAAGAATATCTGAATCAAGGAAACGAGAAATACCTGCAGAAGCATTATAAGTTTTACACCAATACCAAGTACCTTTCACCTTGCCAAAACAAGCATTCATTGCTCCATATACCAAACCATTTTGATAATAACCAAGATGGTCATTTTGCACATACCAAGGATATTTATCCAAAGAATATGTTGCATTACGATCTGTCAATCTAATTTGATAAAAACCTGTATTACGATTAGCAACATAGAGATAATTACCTTCTGCATAACCATAGAATGGATCATCAAAAGCAGCACCCCCAACATTAGAAATCATAGTTTCAACTTTGCTACCATCTTTGCTCATAACAGTAATACGTCCATCCCCCATTACTCCATCAACATCATTCACATAAGTAAACTGCATACCAGCATCAATAATATATAGCAAGGTATCAACAAAAACAATATTAAGAGCATGCTGACCTGATTTTACACCCATATCAAATGGTTGAATTTTAATATCTTCTGGAGCTTCATCAAGCTTAAGAGCCATAATATTACCACCTTTCACTGCATAATAGAGAGTTGGCACCTCTTTGTTGTAAGCCACTTGCACATTGAGTTTTACCTCTTGAAGTGGACGACCACCGAGTGTTACATTAAGGCGAACTGTTTGAGAACCTACGTTTGCAAATTTCACTTTACCAGGATCTTCAGCAACAACTGTTGTAACTTCATTACCATCGGCATCGGTAGTTCCTTCTGGGAAAGTCCAAGTATAGATAGCATCAAGATTTTCTGGGTTAGGAAGTTCGGTATTGAACTCTACTAATGTAGTTTGCACTTCACAAAGACCACCTTCGATCTCTTTAAGTGTAAGAATAGGTTGAATATCACTAATATAAAGTGGATATGTGCATTTTTTACCGTCAACTACGAGAGTAACATTACGTTGACCTGCCACTTTATATTTAACCACAACAGTATCGCTATTCACTGTACCAGAAACGATTTCGTCGCCACGTTGGAAATCAAAATTCCAAGTTGGATCACCTGTCAAGAAACTTGTATTGACGAATTGAATTTGTGCACCAACATAATAGTCGATAGTGTATGTTTCATCGACAATTGAGTATTCGAAAGCAACATCTTTGCTTGGAAGAGTCTCTTCTTCAGCAATATGGTCAACACAAGCCGAAAGCGAAAATGCCATTACTAACGAAAGAAGGCTATATTTCAAAAAATTTATCGTTTTCATAATCTCAAAGAATTAGTTAAGTTCGATTTTAGTTTCGAGTGCTGTGCCTATAGCACCTTTTGAGTCAATACAACGAAGGTTTGCCTCAATATAGTAAGCACGAGAGAATTGCAACTCATAATATTGTTTTGATTTATTGAACAACAACTCGTCGATTGTAGTTTCATCGAAAAGAATAATCAAATCGGTAGGCACAATTTCAATCACTACATCACCACCTTCGGTTGTAGCATACTGACGCCAATTACGAGCAGGAGTTTTTGCTTCATATTCGGCTGCGGTAAGAGTATCCAAAGCAAAGTGAGCAGTCCAAGAGTCAGAGTTTGCATCGTATGTAGAATCTTTATATGCAGAAAAATCTTCAAGCAGATTCAATCCAGTAGGACCAAACATTTTTACGTAATCGGCATATTGCATCTTAATGAAGATACTATCTTTGAATTCTTGAGCAAAGTTAGCACCAAAATTGTTTACAAAAGTAACAGAATCGGTATAAGCAAATGATTCCGGCTCAGCCACTGCGATAGAAGCAAGAGTATAACTTGTAGGGAATACATCAGTGAATGTATAAGCACGCAAAGTATTGTCCCAATACTCTTCTTTGTGAGAATAACCTGCAATATATTGAGGAACACGCACCTCCTCTTCTATGGATCTCGACATTGTGTAAGAGAAAGTAGAAAGAAGCGGACATGTAACTTGATAACTTTCGGAACGCACAACATTGTACCACACTTGAAGAGTATCAATCACAACATCAGGATTTGATGTATAGTATTGAGCTTTGAAAGCAACATCATTACCTGCTTTTGTAGTACTTGAAGCTAACTCCCAATATACTTGAGGAGCTATAGGACCGACTTGAACCAATTCGTCGATTTTGTCGTGTTTGTCGCAACTTGCCAAAAAGGCAAGAGCAACAGCTACTATTGTTAAAAATTTTATTTTCATAAAATCACTATTTTAATATTAATAAACAGGTTGAGTTCTTTCATAATCGATATAATCACCAATGTTACTTGTAGGCATTGGACAATTAGTTGGGATTACATTGATACCAATTGCATTAGCTGGAGAAGGAGTTGTAAAATATCCCCAATCCATACGTTTACGCAACCAATCGCTATTTTTACGAGCACCGAGAGAATCGAGTTGACCCACATTATATTTATCCTCTGTTTCAGGGTCGTAATTCATACGTTGAACCCAAGCATTTGGTGAAAGTGGGAAATTTTGACCATAATCGACAGGAGAATCCCAATAAGCCACGTTCAAGTTGAATGGACGAGTAAGAGAACCTGTGCCTTGGAAGAAAGCTTCTGGTTTTTTCTTAAAGTCACGACCGTCGTTAAGGTCTTTCATCTCTTGTTCGTTATGAACATTTTTTACATCATAAACATATACTCCATTATACGAGATACCATTCTTAGAACTTGAATAGTTATAACGACGAACATCTGTCCATTGTTCTGAAAGAAGATACATCGCAACATATTTTTGTTGCATAAGCATGTCGATAGAGAATTTAGCCTCAGCAAGACGAATATCGCACAACCATTTGTATGATTGACCTTCAACAGAAGAAGCATTAGTATAATCAACACTATAACGACGCATGCTACGTTCAACTGCTTGCATCATAGTATTATAAGCCTCTGTTTGGAATGCTTGTTTTGCATCGCGCCAATATTGAGCTTCGGCTTTGATGAAAAGCAACTCTTCTTCAGTATAAATAGCCACATAACCATCATCTTTTGTATAAGGATTTGCTGCCATAATAGTAGCTTCAGTAATACCATAAAGGTCAGGGAAGTTAGTAGCTTTAAGCGAGATATCACTACCTTTGTTATTATCGAGATAACGGAATGTTTGAGAACGAGCTTCACCATTATTGTCGGCACCACCACGAGGAGCCATCATACGAGAAGCACGAGGGTCGAGAGCAAGACCAATCATTGGTGTTACAGAACCAACATTAGCATCGGAATACATTCCCAAAAGATATTGACCAAAGAAACGAGAAGGGATTGCATCCGAAAGAAGATTACCACGTGACTCCCAAGAGTTGATAATTGGTTGCATTGGTCCCCAAGGACAGTTTTTCTCGCCTGAACCATCGGCTAAGAAAACATAACGAGGTTCTTCCCAATTAGGATCGCTCAAACAATCATCTACTGCTGCAATGATTTTTTCACAAGTCGCAGGGTTGTTGTCCCAGTTAGGAAGCATACGCACAAGCATACGAGCTTTAAGCGCTTTTGTGAATGCTTTCCATTTGCCAAGGTCGCCATGATAAATACGATCCATAGTAGCATTGATTGGCATATTGTCTTCGCAATTTACCCATTCTGGATCTTCGTAAAGAGCCAAAAGTTTATCTACTTCACGCAACATCCAAGCATAAACCTCTGCTTGAGATTCGTATTTAGGAGTAAACTTAGATTTATCTTCATAAACTGGGTTATTCCAATACTCTTCGAGGTCTTCAATATGACCATAACATTCGCGAAGAGGCATATCGCCATACATGTCAGTTGTCATAAGAGTAGAGTGAAGACGCATAGTACGAGCAATAAGTGCAAAATTGCGATAATTATTTTTCTTTGCATCTTCAGTCAAAGAGAAGATATTAACACCAAGGTCGTAATAGTAACGACGCCATTGTGGGTGACGGTTCATAGAGAGGAATGTCCAACCAGATTTATAACCATACGAACCTGTTTGTGAACGTCCGGCTGTTGTCAAACATTGACTCATATAAACGCCATACTCAGCGTGGTCGTATTCCAACTGTGCAAGATAGAAAACAAGCACAGGAAGCACTTGGTCAGAAGTAACCGTTGTAGAGTTGTCGGGACTTGTATTAACATCAAGCCATTTCTCGCAGCTTGTCATAGAGAAGAAAGCTACAAGAACAACCATTAGATATATTGATATTTTTTTCATAAATAGATATTTAGTAGCGAGTAGCGAGTAACGAAATTTTTTTTGTACTCGGCTTCGCCTCGTTAGTTTTTATAGATTCTTAGTAGTAGAGACGCAATATATTGCGTCTGTACATGAGTAGCGAGATTTTAGCTCTTCGCTTCGCCTCGTTAATAATTTTTTAACTTTTAGAAACCTAATGTTAAAGAGAAGTTGAAACCACGAGTCATAGGAACCGAGTAGTTGTCGATACCAGCAGAACCTGTACCACCCGAACCTGGAGAAGCATTAGCCAATGGGTTAGAACCTGTATATTTAGTCAAGAGGAACAAGTTAGTTCCAGTAAGAGAACATTTAAGTGATGTAATAGGAGATTTTGTCTTAACTAAATCAGTGAAGTCGTATGCCAAAGTCAAGTGAGCAAGACGAATATAAGAACCATCTTCTATAAAGTTAGAAGATACCGCATGATAGTAGTTAGAAATAGTTGTTGCGTCAAGCACGATTGAATTAGTATTCTTTTCGTAAATAGGATTACCTGCTTCATCAGTACCAGTTTGCACTACACCTTCCCATACCACACGGCGACCACGATATTGTTCAAGGTCTTTATGCATACCATTACTCCAAAGACCACGACTTGTAACGTTAACGATATCACCACCAAGACGACCATCGAACAATATATTAACAGAGAAACCTTTATAACGGAATGTAGTATTAAGACCACCTGTAAAAAGAGGCTCACGATTACCAATCAAAACTGATTTTGTAGGACTAATTTTTGGAAGACCATTTTCGTCAACGATTATAGTACCATCTTCTGTACGTTCATAATCTTTACCTGTAATAGCTGTTGTACTTTCACCAAGATATGCTGAAGCAAAAATATCACCATATTGACCACCTTGCAATTCTATTATTCCGTCTGGCAATTTTGTCACTGTACCACGATTAAGACCAATATTAAGACCTACAGTCCAAGAAAGATTCTTTTTACGGAAAATATCTTGGTCAAATTGAATTTCCACACCATGGTTTTTAACTGTACCCTCGTTACGTGTCATCAAAATATGACCTGCAGAAGGAGAAACACGCACTTGAACAATTTGGCGGTCAGTAACTGTAGAATAGTAAGCCACATCAAGGCGTGTGCGATTTTGGAAGAATTTCAATTCCATACCAATTTCCCAAGAAGTAGATAGCTCAGGGGCAAGGTCAGCAGCAACCGACATTGTTGGGTTAGAACTATAACCACCATCAGGGAATGTCGTTTGGTGTTTATATTTACGGTCATACAAATATGGTTGAGCATCTTTACCTACCATCGCCCAGTTACCACGAAGTTTACCATAATTGAACCAGTTGTTAGAAATACCAAATATTTCTGACCAAATAATACCAGCTGTTACAGATGGATAGAAATAAGGGTTGTGTTCATAAAGAAGTGTTGACGACCAGTCCCAACGTCCTGTTACAGAGAGAGAAGCCAAGCCTTTATAGTCGCCACGAATTTCGCCGAACACACCTGCATTACGTTTTTGACGGTGAGAAACTGTATTGTCAGCGTTAAGAATACTTTCGCTAACATTACTAAAACTATAAACACCTGGGATAATGAAATCACGACCAGCAACAGCATTTGAAGAAGATTCGTACATACGAGCTTCGGCACCGACCATAAAGTTCATATTAAACTCTTTTGGCAATTCGAGGTGATAGCTACCCATCACGTTAGCAGTGAGAAGTCCACTACGTGATGCGCTATAACTATAACTACCAAGAAGGTCTTTGTCGATTTTGCTCAATTGACTTTCTGCCAAATAAGGTTTATTTTTACCTTCGAGATATTCAGGAGTACCAATAAGGTCGTCGCTAAGAACCACAGAGTCGTCGAAACGAGGCACTGAATAGCCATCGTATGTATAGTTAGAAGAGTCGTAACTGATACGACCTGTAAATTCAAGACCTTTAACTGGTTTATAAGAAATACTACCCATCAACATTGTACGAAGTGAACGGTTTTTACCTTCATCCATATAACGGCTCCAAAGTGGAGAAAGTGGCGTACTTGCTTTCTCGTCATACATTTGGTCGTAACGGAAACGAGGCTGACCATTGTTTTCATACAAACGGATATCATCATCAATAGGCCAAGAATAGATACTTGAGATAGAACCTGCACCACGATATTGATTGTTATTCACATTCGCCATCATAGTTACAGATACTTGTTTCGAGATATTGTAAGTACCTTTCAACATAATACCAACTTTTTGAAGGTAGTCTTCAGGCACGATACCATCATTATTTGAGAAGTTTGCAGAAGCAAAACCTTGGAATTTATCATTACCACCTGTTACGTTAATATCATATTTATGATAAAAACCATTTTGGAAATAATTTTTCACGTTGTTGTAACGAGGAGCATCTGCAGCAAGCATTGGACCCCAACCACCATTAGTTTGTTGTTTATAGAAACCAAGAGCACCAGGTCCATACATCATTTGCGTTTCAATAAGACGCATAGGCGCATCAAGTTGAAGACTGGCATTAGCAGTTACTGTAACTTTACCTGAACTATTGCGTTTTGTTGTCACCATGATAACACCATTAGCACCCTCTTGTCCATAAAGAGCCGATGCTGCAGCACCTTTCAATACTGTAATATTTTCAATATCGTTAGGGTTAATATCATTCATACTTGAAGCACCGCCCGAAAGTGGCATACCATCAAGAATAAACAATGGTTCATTATTCTGCGAATTATTAATCGAAGAAATACCACGAATGATAATTTGAGACCCTGCATTTGGCGAACCACCCGCATTTGTTACGCTAACACCTGAGATTTGACCTTGAAGAGCTGACACAAAGTTAGAAGACTTACCACTTGTAATCGCATCATTATCAACTGACTGAACCGCAAAGTTAAGTGTTTTCTTCTCTTGAGTAACACCCATCGCTGTTACAACAACCTCTTCCAACACCTCGGCATCTGTAACAAGAACGATGTTTTGCATTGCGTTTTTAACAACAATCTCTTGTGTTTTCATACCAACGTATGAAACAACAAGTGTTTGACCTTTTTGAGCAGAAATAGTATAATTACCATCAAAATCGGTAATTGTACCCGTTGTTGTGCCCTTCACAAGGATAGAAGCCCCAATAACTGGTTGCCCATCATCTTTTGATGTAACAACACCTGTTACTGTCAGTGCTTGTGCGAATCCCAATTGGACCATCATACACAACACTGCGATGATTAAGGAGAATTTTTTCATAAATTAGACTTTTAGTAGCGAGTAGCGAGTAGCAAGACTCAACTCCTCCTTGTTTATTTTTATTAATTTTTATTCCTAAACAAATAGGCTAATCAACTGTTGACTGTCGACCATTGACCATTGTCCGTTGACTATTTATTATACGCATCGATAGCAGCTTTCACCTCTCCATGCATAAGAAGAAGATTTTTTGCTTGGTCGTAAGGCAAACCGAGTTCTTCAACAATCATACGAGTACCACGGTCAACCAACTTAGCATTAGAAAGTTGCATATTCACCATCTTGTTACCCTTAACACGACCCAACTGAATCATAGTAGTAGTTGTAATCATATTAAGAATAAGTTTTTGAGCTGTACCTGATTTCAAACGTGTACTACCTGTAACAAACTCAGGACCTACAATCGCCTCAATAGCAATATCCGCCTCTGCTGCAATAGGAGTATCTGGATTACATGAAACCGAAGCTGTCAAAATACCATTTTCACGAGCGTGGCGCATAGCTCCAATCACGTAAGGAGTTGTACCAGAAGCTGCAATACCCACAACAACGTCTTTATCGCAAATATTACGGTCGAGAAGTTCTTGCCATCCTTTCTCAAAATCATCTTCTGCATTCTCTACTGGATTACGAAGCGCATGTTCACCACCAG
>JBGVPL010000030.1:0-30049 GCA_045126975.1 Candidatus Aphodosoma sp.
AAAACAAGTTAGCAATTTCTTATCCATTGCCCATTCTCATGCAAGTTATTCTTAATGGTTTGATACTCAAAGAATCTTAATCAAACTACATCAAATATACGAAAATTGTCAGCAATTCACAACCATTCCCTACATTTATCCTGTGCGACATACGTTGTTTATGATTACAAAGATACAAAAATTGTCAGCAATTCACAACTACCTATACTAACATATTGCCAAGTGAAGTTGTTTATGATTACAAAGATACAAAAATTGTCAGCAATTCACAACGTGCGGAGTATAAGTATAGCAATGTAGTTTGTTGTTTATGATTACAAAGATACAAAAATTGTCAGCAATTCACAACTGCAACCAATAAAATACAAAATGAAATAAGCATTAAATGACTCCGTTTTATGCTTGTTCGCAAGTGCCAGTGTACATTCAATGCTTATTTGAGACCACAAAGTTACAACAAACATTCCAAAGTACAAAGAAAAAGCGTGAAAATTTTTAGTTTTCACGCTTTTTATTGTTTATCTAAGAATATCTGGATTATCGTTTAAGTACATATCTCTTAATGGGAGTGCCAAAATGCCTACAGCATCACCTAAACTTACCTCAATTTCATCACCATTCTCTTTCTTTACAGCTGGATAATTATAAACAAATACCTTTATTTCATTAAATAAATCATCATTTAAAAATGAAACGATTGCATTTTCTGTTGTTTATGATTACAAAGATACAAAAATTGTCAGCAATTCACAACCAAAAAAAGAAATTTGGAAAACAATTTGGCGTTGTTTATGATTACAAAGATACAAAATTTGAATAGAACTAAAACAACTCTAATTGTTGAACTGGAGGATTAAGCGATTCAGGTTTTGAGCCTACGAATAGCTCCATTTGACCAAACTGCTTGTCGGTGATGCAGAGGATGCCTACATAGCCATATTCGGGCAGATTGCGTTTCACTCGTTTTATGTGAACTTCGGCATTTTCTACACTCGGACAATGCCGAATATAGATTGAAAACTGAAACATATTAAATCCATCGGAAACCAATTGTTTTCGAAATTCACTTGCCGCCTTACGCTCTTTTCGTGTTTCGGTCGGCAAATCAAAAAACACCATAACCCACATAACACGATATTCACTAAAACGATCTGACATATCAATAATTAACCCCCTCCCCTTCGGGACTCCCCCTAAAACATGGGGAGAATATTTGACAACATTACATAGTTGGATAAACTATTTTACGAGCTTCACCTGCATAACATTTTTGCAATGAACTGGTAGTCAACCCTACCGCTACCATAAGCGGACTACGCCGACCATTAATTATAACTTCAAGCGTTGGAATTTTAAGCAATTCTGCTTTATGGTCTCTTTCAAGAGTCTCTACCGCCCCATATTTGTCATACAAAGCCATAACCAATTTATCAACAAATGGTCTATAAGGCTCCATCACATCGTCAGCAAGACAATAGGCATTATATTTATTCCTATGATGCATACCCCATGTAGGCAACAAACCACTACCCACTAATGCTCGAGCCACCACAGCACGCAGTATAGCATAACCATAATTCAGATATTATTAGGCGCACACCCCTCTCTATCTCGCTTAAAATCCTCAATCATAGGGAATGCCTCTTTCCAATAATATGCTGCAGCACGAGCCTCGAGATTCATAGCATCGCCACTACGCACATCGGTTGCCCAGCGTTGCATATTGACTACATTTAGTCCACGCACATCGCGAAGCACAGCAGCTTGATTCTCGATTTTAGCTATGATGGTTTGTTGCCAAAGTTGCTTTTGCAAAGGTTGTGAAGCTTGCAATTGATAACGAAAACGCTCTGTTTGAGTCGTATTACCGCATAACGGAAGCATCAATCCAACAGGCAACCGCTGTTTATCGCAAGTGATAATCGCACAATTATTTTCGAGCAAAGCCTCCATAAGTCCCTGCGTAATGGTTATTTGCTGATGGTCAAGCACCACCACTCCAATATCTTCGATTGGAATAGTAGCCTGAGCCTCTTTGCGAAACGATTCAGGCAAAGTATCATTCTTCTCCACCTCAGGCAACCGCAAAACCAACTGATTCTGCTTCAAACTAAGATATGAAGGATTACCAAAATATAATGTGCGTTTAATCATTATTTTTTCAATTTAATGTTACCATTTTCTAATTCAAAATCGTATCCTTCAATTAATAATTCTAATTTAGATATAGAGCCTCTAATTTTTTCAGGAAGAGAAACTCCTTCTTTGACACTTTCACCTTTTCCTAATTCACTATCTGGTTGAGCGTTATTATGTTTAATCATTTTTATCAATGGTCCTGCAGATTCAAAATCTTTTATTACATACAAATATTTAGAAATCTCATCAGACGCCATTGAATGAATATCGTTTTTATTAAAACCATGACATACTATAGCCATAACTCCTTTGTGAATAATTCTATTTAAAGTATAAATTTTTCCCTTGTTTTCTATTTCTTGCGCAATATCATCTTTCCCTTGTTTTCTATTTTCAGCAATATCAAAAAGAGTAATAGGCTCATAATGCTTTTTCCCTAATTCTACATTATAATACTGACACACACAATACAAACTACCTTGACCAACCCCAGCATAATAATATTGTTTATATTCTGGTGTAGAATCAGAAATATATGCTTGTTTTTTGACAAGAAGCGGATTTTTGATAGACACCACACAACGAATATGGCGAATGCGATTAACCTTATTACCATGTTTATCAAGCATATAAATGCCTTGTTCGCAAGCCTCTTTGAATGATAAGCCTTCATATTGTTTTTCAAGTTTGTCAATCAAAGACTTATTAACAGCCTCTTTGCGCAATTCGTCCCAAGATTTGAAACCCGAATCCATATCGTTGTTTTTATATTTAAGGTCTTTACGTTTGACGTAAATGGTATTTTCTAATTGTACAACTTTATCATTTTCATCGCGTTTTAATGTTTTGCCATTAGGCATTAGTTCGGCTTGACGCACCGCACCAAGCCATGACTCTTGATGCAACTGACCACGAATTACATCTCCATTTTGCCATTTTTCAACCTCTTGTCCTTCTTTATTTACCATACGAACAACTTTACCGCGTACTCTCACACGACGATGAGCTGGCGTCAATGTTTGGTCTTTTGAGATATGACGAACCAAAATATTAGATTCAATTGTAGAGACTAATCCATCGATGTTTCCTATATGACAAGATTTTAATTTAATATTCAATTGATTTTCTATAGTTTGATACAGATTTACATCTTCTGTCCACTTTTTAGCCTCTTCTCTTTCATAAAAAAATTTCAATATTTCATCGCGAAGAGCTGATTTTGGTATTAAAGTTAGTATAGTCGCATCAATAGCATGATGAGAATGTTTACTACGGTCTTTTTTCTCAAATTCAGCTTGTGTACCCAAAATTTTGCGGAATGCTGCAGTTGTACTACCCTTTTGAACTGAAACATCAGAGAATAAAGAACGAAGGAAATGGTAAGCATATTTAGTAATAATACCTGTATCAACTAATTGACTATTACGGAAACCAGTAGATATGTCCGTCATCATAAATGAATTGACTTTTTTCTCCCAATAATCCAACTCTAACTCCCACAAATGACGTTGACGAATAGCATTATCTTTTTGATCTTTAGTCTGTGCTTTACGCGAACGATGTTTATAGTATTCAATATTTTGTTTAAGTTTCTCTACACGATTTATCCATGGTTGGATACGGACTTTTATTTCATCATAATTCTCTAATTCTGTAGGTTTTCTATTCTTCTTTACTCGTCTATTAAAATCAGAGTCACAAATAGTGAGATTTGCCATAGAATCATCGAAACTAATACTACGAGGAACAGTATGTTCAATATCAAATTCCGTATCAGAAAAGAGATTTTTAATATTAATTATTCTACCTGTATAGATACATTGACAACCTTGCTCGAGCCACAATTTATACTTTTCAACTCGCTTCTTCATCCATTCATTATAAAAAGTAATACTTTCTCCTTTAGCAAAATTAGCTTCACGAGATTCTTTATGGTCAGGATGACCAAAATCAGCTTGATCAAGCAATAATTTAACCTTTTCTAAATCCGCATCAGTTATATCTCGATTAACGTATTCTGCCTCAATACGCT
The DNA here is from genome assembly GCA_045126975.1 of Candidatus Aphodosoma sp. Lineage (GTDB taxonomy): Bacteria > Bacteroidota > Bacteroidia > Bacteroidales > Paludibacteraceae > Aphodosoma. The sequence goes on from JBGVPL010000030.1 coordinate 4,172, forward strand.
TTCTTATTTCTTTATATTCTTCTTCACGCTGACGTTGATACGTTTCTATAGCCCAACGCATATTAGCATCATTAAGCGTACGTGCGGTTTCAACTACCACGCGAGTATCCTCATCAATAATATTGGCTTTCAACAATTTATTAATCTGTTGTCGCAAAATATGAAGTGTACGCAACGCCATCGGATTTTTGAATGCACCTATCACAGGAGATTGCAGCAAACGTTTCGATATCAAAGTACCATCTTCAGCCTTATACGTTTCCTCTTTGGCAGGAGCATAGAACTCTACTTGCGATGGATGATAAAGTTGTTTGAATTTATCATCAGAGATATGAATATCATTTTCGGCAAAGAATTTCATCACCCATCGTGATAAAGATTCTTGTAAACGAGAAATCTTGAAATATTCACGCTTTTTATTACAGAAGAACTCTTGATAATATGACTCTACAGCACCAAGAATTGACACTTTTTCTGATTCGCTAAGTTCTTTCCATTTATTTTCTCCATAAGCATCAATAGTCGCACGTTCAACATCTTTACGGTCATCATCATCCAAAAGATATTCGTAATTAAATCGAGCAAATTGCTCTGACTCATCCAAAACTTTGTATTTAGCAATCAAAGAATTAACTATATTGAGTACTTTACGTTCAAAACGATTCTCTTGTGTAATATCACCCAATGCACCTTCAATTGTATCACCATACTCACACCATAATTTTTCACCCAAAATTTCAGGCAATTTAGCCAATAGTACAGCATCAGTATAGATATACCCTTTTTGCAAGAAAACATTAATCAAACGAATGGCTTTGAGACTCAACATTGCATAACCTTGAGATATAACACTCCAAAGCTTAACCAATTGCTTTATTTGTTCTTCAGACAAAGTAAGTTGGCGTTTATTGACAACCTCTAAAACATCCTCTACATTCTCGCTCGAAAAACATAAATGCCAAAGGTCTTGATAATTGAAAGAAATTTGATGTAAACCTTTTTTCTTATCTTTACCTTTGCGCTCTGCTTGTGAATATATTACAGCAGTTTGCCATTCATAACCTAATATTCTTTGCAGACGAGCCGTAACAGGACAACCACTGACGTTAGTATTTTCTTTATAGTTGATTGATTTATCTTTGTAAGATAATTTACAAGATAGTCGTTTACTTAACCATTCGATTATTTCTGCAAATTTAAAATTATCTCTAACCTTACCGATAAATAATTCGTTAAACAAATCTCGTTTTACATCCAAATATAGAGGTTCTTTGTTTACTTTTATATTATTAATCAAAGACCATGCTCTGAATATTTCAAATTCGGGATGACTAACAGGACAGCGATATTTATTTTTCTCTAAAGTACACTTACCTATTGAACCTTTTTGTGATTTCAAAGGGCGTTTATAGAATATAGCTTTTGAAATTTCGTTGTAGAATTCAATAGGGAGATTTTGTTGGTCGCAAATAATCTTAACTTCATCGGCATATTGTTGACGAACAGGTGTATATTCACTATTGCGTATGCGAACACCTTTTTTAATCAACGAATCCATAGCACAGCCAACTGTAGCAAAGCTATTCTCTTGCATATAGTTAGTAATTGCTTTAGAAGCCTTTTCTTCTGATTTTTTCAAAGCAATACTTATATCTTCGTCTTGATTATTATTTTCTTCTTGATTTTTAATTGTATCTCCCTTGCTACTCTTAAAACCACGACGTTGTGCAAAGTGATATAACGCACGACCTACAGCAAAACGATTCTCCTCAATTGATAAATCAAGTGGTTGAGTTGCAAGAATAGCTCGCAACTCGTATGGCGTAGTATATTCTGGTTTTCCATCATTATCAAAATCAAGACGCACCCATTGTTCAAAACGACGTGCATCAACCGGATATTGACGTTTTAATCCTTTTGATTTGTCATAACAAGCCCATTGTTCCCATTCCGATTGTGTAAGCGGACAATAGCCATATTTCATCAAAACTCTAAGAGTTTCCCATATACGATATTTACGAGATTGATACATACGGCGTACTGAACGCTTTTCTGTACGTTGTGCAGCAAAAGAATATTCACCCGTTTTTTCTTTTCCTACTCCAGATTTAAACACTACCGAAGAATAATATTCTAATTGGTCAACAATTTTACCATCAATATCTTCATTACGAACTGCAATACCGATTGAGTTAGTTCCTAAGTCTAATCCTAAAATTTTTCCCATATTTTTTATTATTTATTTTGTTATTTCAAATTATTGTCGTACCTTTGCGCTTGAAAGATACAAAATGTGAGACTTTTCACAATAAGGCTATAAGCCGTAGATTTCTTTGTCCTGCGTCCTAAGATGTAGGACTTTTTTTATACCCACAAAGGTAACCAATCTTTTTATAATCTCCAAATTTATATCCACTTTTTTCAGTATATTTTCACTCAATTTTTGGGCGCAAAGATACAACCCTATTTTGACAACTTTTGACAAAAAGAAAATATTTTATATTTTTTTATCAAACAAAAATTGTTGATGTTTTTCATAGTAAAAACATATTGCCTATCTACAATATTTTTTGTATATTTGCATTTTATTTCATAAAAAAGACGATAATAGTAGAAGAACATAATTTTTTTATGTAATTCTGTTCTTCTCTCTTCTAAAAAAGTAAGATTTATGACCACACCTTTTAACAACGAACAGTATATCCTACGTCAGTCGGAACACATCAAAGAGCGCATTGCGCAGTTTGGTAACAAACTATACCTCGAACTTGGTGGTAAACTTTTCGACGACTTTCATGCGAGCCGTGTTTTGCCTGGTTTCCAACCCGACAGTAAACTGACTATGCTCACTCAACTGCGTGATACGTTGGAAATTGTAATCGTAATTTCGGCTGCTGACATCGAAAAAAATAAGGTGCGCCAAGACCTTGGCATTACGTACGATGTGGATGTGTTGCGCTTGCGCGATGAGTTTATGTCGCGCGGTTTCGTGGTAAATTCGGTGGTCATAACTCACTATTGCGGTCAGACTTCGGCGAATATGTACCGCCAACGCTTGGAACGTCTCGGCATTACTACCTATTTCCACTACACTATCGAGGGATACCCTCACAATGTGGCTCTCATCGACTCGGAAGAGGGTTTTGGCAAGAACGACTATATCGAAACTACTCGCCCATTGGTAGTGGTAACTGCACCGGGTCCGGGTAGCGGAAAAATGGCTGTATGCCTCAGCCAATTATACAACGAACATGCGCGTGGCAATCAGGCTGGATATGCTAAGTTCGAGACTTTCCCTGTGTGGAATCTACCGCTAAAACACCCTGTGAACGTGGCTTACGAGGCGGCTACTGCCGACCTCAATGACGTAAACCTCATCGACCCTTATCACCTTGAGGCGTACGGCAAAACGGCTATTAGCTACAATCGCGATACGGAGATTTTCCCTGTGCTTGATGCTTTGTTTACTGGCATTTATGGTCATAATCCTTATAAATCGCCAACCGATATGGGTGTGAACATGGTGGGATTCTGCATCGAAGACGATGCGGCTTGTTGCGAGGCAAGTAAACAGGAAATCATACGCCGCTACTACCACGCACTGAATAATTTTGCCAATGGCGATATAGGCGAATCGGTGGTAAATCGCATCGCTCGATTGTTCCAACAAGTAGGCATATCGACAGCCGACCGCCCTGCCGCTACGGCTGCCAACGAACGCAAAGAGCGCACTGGTGCTATGGCTGTGGCTGCTATCGAATTGCGCGACGGACATATCATAACTGCCGAGGCATCGCCTCTGCTTGGGTCGAGTGCGGCACTTCTACTCAATGCTACGAAATATCTTGCTGGCATCGACCATGATGTGAAACTGATACCTCAAGAGATGATTGAGCCTATACAACATACGAAAATCAACTATCTACAAGGTCGCAATCCTCGCCTACACACTGATGAGGTGTTGGTGGCTTTGTCGGTATTATCGTTGCACAACGACAACTGTCGCAAGACGCTCGAGGCTTTGCCTCAATTGGCTGGTTGCCAAGCCCACTCCACTGTGATGCTCTCGGAGGTGGACCGCAAAATTTTCCGCAAACTTGGCATCGAACTCACTTGTGAGCCGATAAGAAAATAATTATTTTTATCTTCCACAGATTTTTTACTCCCACAGATTGCACAGATAACACTGATTAGGATTATCATAAAACAACTTTTGTGAGACAAAAAAACATAATAATCTATGATAAACAAACTAAAAACATCCTTATTCATACTATTGGCATTGGTGATTTCGGTCACTGCATTTGCTAATGACACTACGAAAGTGGAACAAAAACGCGACCCATACGAATTCGAAGTATATGGCTTCATCCGCAACGACTTCACCTACGACTCGCGCAAAACGCTTGCTTCGGTGGGTGAATTGTTCAACTTCATCCCTATGGATGAACAACTTAACTCGTTAGGCGAAGACCTCAACGCTGTGCCTTCGACTCGATTGCTTGCTGTGGTATCGCGTCTCGGTTTCAACTTCAACTCGCCTGAATTCAATGGCGTGCGCTTCAATGCTAAAATCGAAACAGACTTTGCAGGCGCAGGCACATCATACTTCCTTTTCCGCATACGTCAAGCATACGTAGGCGTGAAATGGCAACACCACCAAATCATTGCTGGTCAGACTTGGCATCCAATGTCGGGCGACTTGTTGCCTTCGATTGTATCGCTCAACACAGGCGCACCATTCAACGCCTTCTCGCGCACTCCCCTCATCCGCTACAATGCTTTCACAGGTCCCGTAACCCTCTCGGCAGCGGCTATATATCAAATGCAATACACTTCGCCAGGACCTGATGGTAGTTCGACTAAATACCAAGTGTTCGGCGGAATGCCTGAACTCTATGTCGGCGCAACTTACGCAGCTAACGGACTCAAAGTGGGCATCGGTGGCGAATATATGTCGCTCCGTCCTCGCACTACTGCCGAATATAACGGCGAAATGGTGAAAGTGAAAGAGTCGGTCGGCTCATTCGCAACTCAACTCTTTGCTCAATATGCTACGAAAAACTTCACCGTAGCGGCAAAATCTATTTACGGACAAAATACTGCTCACCTGCTCATGATGTCGGGCTACGGAGTATGTGGCGTAAAGGCTGATGGCTACTCACGCCTCTACTCGCCTCTCACACAGTCATCTACATGGCTCACTGCAGCCTACCATACTGCTCGCGAAAATCACAACATCCGTGCTACGATACTCGGCGGATATATGAAAAACTTGGGGGCTAAAGAGGCATTGACTGAAGTGTATGTGCGTGGCTACCAGAATATCGACCAAATGTTCCGCATCGCACCATCGATTCAATACTTGTTCAAAGGTCTTGTTATAGGCATCGAGTACGAATACACAGGCGTGATGTATGGCACCCCACAAGCCAACTTCGCTGTCGCAAGCGACCGCCTCGTAAACAACCACCGCACATACGTGATGTTGGTGTATAATTTCTCACATAAATTCTTGAAATAGTAACGAGTAGCGAGTAATGAGTAATGAGAGCCATTCGGAATTAATCAATACACAGAAATAACCTCGATACTAAACATCTAAAAAACTAACAAGGCGAAGCCGAGTACCAAAAGTCTTGCTACTCGCTACTCGCTACTAAACATCTAAATATGAACGATTGGAAATCTCGCTTAAATGTAGTCTATTCGACTAACCCTGACTATCAATACGAAACGGATGAGGTGGAAGAGGTGGATACCCTCGAACCTCAAAAACAAAACTTGCGCATCGAACTCGACCGCCGCAATCGTGGTGGTAAGGCAGTAACACTCATCACAGGCTTCGTAGGTACCGACGACGACCTCAAAGAACTCGGCAAAACCCTCAAAACCAAATGTGGCGTAGGTGGCTCAGCCAAAGACGGCGAAATAATCATACAAGGCGACTTTCGCGAAAAAATCCACACCCTACTCACCGACCTCGGATATACTAAAACTAAACGGAAAAACTAAAAACAATGAGGAGTGAGGAGTGAGGAATGAGGAATGAGGAATGAGAAATAAAAAAAGCGGATTTTTTATAAATCCGCTTTTTTCATTATTTAATTATTATCATTCATTTTTCGCTTATCACAAAAATTCCTAATTCCTAACTCCTCATTCCTCATTAATGTATCGTTACCTGCGTAGCTCCAAATCCATATTGTTGGAATGAAGCATCTTGATAGGTACATTTATAATACTTTTTCTTCAATAACTTCTCAATCTCGACACGCAAAACACCTTCGCCTTTGCCATGAATAAAGACAATTTTTTGACCTTTACGTTTGAGGTTTTCTTGCATCACTTGATTGAACTTCTCTAACTGATAGTTGAGCATATCGGCACGCGAAAGACCGTTAGTGTTATCAACCAACTGATTGATATGCAAATCGACCTCTATGATAGCAGGTTTCGGATTTTGTGGTTTTGACTGTGGTTTTTGCTGTTGCACCTTCTTCTCGGAAATAGCCTTTTGCAACTGCTGTGGGTCAATCAACATACCGAGGTCCATCACATCGTTCTTCACGATAGTAACGAGCATTGCATCTTCATCGAAATAGTCGTTTTCGCGGAACGAATGTAACTTATAGAATTTAGTAGGGTTGATTTTCAATTCGATATCGAGTGCAGGCTTCGCCTCAAAAGGTATCTGCTTGTAGGTAAACCCCTGGAAACGCAACTGTTCAAGGTCGTTAAGACCAATCTTGTTGATAGTTTCGAGATAGAGTTTAGTCTGAGGCTCAACCAAATTTTGACTACGCAAACGCATCTTATCTCCACCAGAATAGAGCGCAAACTGGAGGTAGTAGTTACTATCATTCACCACATACAACTCCATATCGGTAGTTTGGAGCTGTTTTACGTCCTTCGGAACAAAAGCCAAGTAAATGGTCAACTGCTCGCCATCAGGCGTCTCATAACGCTCATTCCACGTATATTCTGGCTCTTTTATTTCATCTTCTTCCTCATTTTGTAGAGACGCAATATATTGCGTCTCTACTGATTTCTTGCTTCCTGTTGAAGACGCAGCACGCTGCGTTCCTACTGGATCTTCGACTGGGAAATTATACTTATTAGTCTCTTGCACAACCACCACTTGCGACACAAGGCAAGGAGTTTCGAAACCATCTTCCTCCTCTACCAACACAATATCTTTCGACTGAAAGCGTGTCACCACACCCCCACCTACCGAATTGAGATAACGCACCTTATCTCCAATCTTTACATTCGCTGCCATAATTCACAAAAGAAGTCAACAGTCAACAGTCAACGGTCGTTTTTGCCCCTTCGGGTCATCGGACGCTCGAGCCGAGCGTCCCTACTGTTGACTGTCGACTGTTGACTATCGACTATAAATAATTAATTATTTTACAACTACTTTAACTGCTGATTTTGCTGTTTTAACGATGTAAATACCATTTTCGAGACGGCCATTCATAGCTGTTACATCTTGACCTGTGATAGTGAAAATAGCGAACTCACCATCAGCTACAACCAAACCATTTTCAGTATAGATATTGTTAATATAAACATTTTCTACTGCAACTGGGAATTCATCAGCCCAATCGTATGAAATAACACCCAATTGAGGTTCGCCATTGAACAAATCAACCACTGCAGTTACTTCGATAAGGTCTTCTTCGAAGAATTCTGCTGCGAATTTGAATTTATTACGAGCTACGATAGTATTACCAGCAGCATCACGCAATGTCATGTTAGAAGCTGAATCTGTAACGAATGTAACATCTTCTACTACCTCACCAACAACTTTTACGTAATAAGAAACCAATGCAGCATTTACATTTTTGAGCAATACTGATTTTGGTTCAACTGAGCCAGCAGAAACTTCTTCAGGGAATATTGGAGAAACCATTTCTGGAGTACCATTATAGTTGTCATATTTACCAATAATGCCAGTCAAAGCATCACCAGTTTCGTATGTTGCAGTTGCACCATAAATCACAAGCGCACCTGTTGCATCTTGTACATACACTTGTTTACCATTTTGAACTGTAACATTAACAGCACCTGTAATACGAGTATAACCTGTAGAATCAGCTTTAGCAATAAATTCTTGAATATTTGCTACGTCAGTGTATTCGATATTTAATTCAGCCATATAAGCAGGACCACCTACTTGTGCTTCTGAACTATACTCATCTCGTGTACCCCAAATAGTAATTTTATCACCCACTTCAAGACCTAAAGAAGCAAATGATTTATCGTTTTTATCAACTTTAGTTGCAGTCAAACCATATACATAAACTACACCTGTTGCATCTTCAAGATAGAAGTTACCATAAATTTTTGCATTATCCGAACTACCATTTTTATCAACACCAAATTCTTTAATAGTACCAGTCAATTTATACCATTTGTAATCAGAAACTTCAGCTGCTAAGAATTGTTCGATTGTTGCATTCTCAACATATTCAGTAAAATAATAAGTTGCTTCAACTTCACGACTCTTATCTGAACCTTTCACAGCCCAAGCTTTAACTGTTGTTGTTGTTGCGATATTGATAGCCGAAGTATATTTTGTTTCAGCACCACCATTGAGAGTGTAATAGATATCAGCACCTGAAGTAGGACATGTTAATTCAAGATTAAATGCTTTTTGTTGCAAACCAGTAGCAACAGAAAATACAGGAGCTTCTACAGCAACTACACCTGCTGTTCCATAAACAACTATATTATCAATACGTACACCTTCAGTTGCCATTCCATTAGCACCTACAGTAAATTCAATATCAAGGAACTCTGCATCTGCAATAGCAACTGGAGCTACAGTAACAAATACATTTTGTTTATCTGCTGTAGTAGCAGGAAAGTTAACTTTAACACCATTAACTTTAACAACCAATTCATCTGTAGTTAAACCACCTTTATTTGCAGCAAAATCAAAACCGATTGTAAGATTTTTACCTCCTTGAGCACCTGCAATCTTCAAAAAAGAATCAGTTTTACCTTTAGGAAACCACGCATGAGTTGGCAATGAAGATGTCATACGTATCGACACATTTTTACCAGTAAATGTACATTCAGGATTATCCCAACCAGTATATGCATCCACATATGGTTTGTTGTCTTTATTACCAACATCACCAAATGACTCTTTAAAAATAGGTGTTTGCGCCATAGCACCCACAGTAACAAATAACGCTACTAAAAATAAATAAATCTTTTTCATAATATAAAAATTTTATTGTTAATTATTATAATTTTATTCAGCAGGAATCAATGTTTCTTCAAGATATGCTTTTGTAACATCCTTAACACCAGGCATAAAGAAAAGTTCTTGAAGCATACCATATACTTTAATTTTTTTACCCATATTAGTTGGATTATTTTTTAAATTCAAAGCATTACGAATTTCCTTAGAAGATAATCTAACAGGCATATAAAGCACTGTATCATTAATATCTTTCGCAATCAAAACATTTGAATTATCTGTACAACCTTCAGCAGTAAATACAGGTATATCACCACCTTTATGATCAACAAAACCAACAATATAACCTTCTACCCAAACAGCCTCTTCTGTACCTTGATTGTTATAAGCAGCTGGAACATTATATGGCGATGCCTCTGTACCCTCGCCTTCGGCACCTTCCATCTGTGGTTTTTCAGGCTCTAATTCTTCAATCAAATAAGCTTTACCTACTTGTGCTTCTCCATTATACTCAGCACGCACACCACGAATTTTGATTCTATCGCCAACTTCAACACCCAATGAAGCAAATGATTGGTCATTTTTTGCTACTGGTTCTTTTGTCAATCCATATACATAAACTGTACCAGTTGCATCTTCAAGCGTGAAGTTACCATAAATCATTGCATTATCTGTAGTACCATCTTTTACTGCAAACTCTTTAACTGTACCAATCAATTCATACCAAACTGTTCCATCAACTGGTTTTGACAAAAACTCTTCGATTGTTGCAGCTGTAGCTGATTCAGGGTCACCCATATTTACTTCAGGTTCGCCTGCTTGTTTTTGCACTAATTCTACAAAATAAGCATTCAAAACTTCAATTTTACCATTATAATCGCCACGAGTACCATGAATCTTAATCTTATCACCAGCTTCAAGACCAAGAGATTTGTATGATTTATCATTTACTGATTGAGGTGTTGCAGTCAAACCATATACATAAACTGTACCTGTTTCATCCATCAAATCAAAGTTACCATAATCAGCATTAATTGTACCAGTAATAACACCAGTCAATTCATACCATACATTAGCATCTACTGGTTTACTATTAAATTCAGCAATAGTTACAGGAGTAGCTTCACCTGCTTTGACTTCGCAGTCGATTAACTGTCCATCAATTTCAGCCTTAACAGTTCCCTTCATACCGCTAATACCGCAATATTTTTCAAGCGAACCATACACTTTAACTTTTTTACCCAAATTATTTGGATTATCAATAAGATTCAATAAGCCACGAAGGTCATTTGTAAGCAATTGCACTGCAATATACTTATCAGGAACTCCTGCTGCATCTCCTAAAAGAATATTAGATTTCACTTCTGCAAAACCTGATGGATCAAATACAAATTGATTGTCAGTTGCATCGAAATTATATACACCTACGATATAACCTTCTACCCATTTATCAGCTTCGCCTTGTTTATCAATAGCTTTACTAATGCTATAAGGATTTTCTTGAGAACCAGCTTGTCCTGTAGTTGGTGTTGTATTGTCACCACCACCTCCATTATTCTCTTCTTCATAGACAATAAGATCTTTCAAACTTCTTTGTTCACACGAAACAAATGTTAACATTGCAACCAACAATGCAACAAAAAAACTAATCTTTTTCATATCCTATTAATTTTATGATTATTCAATTACTTTAATATCTTCTCTATCACGAATATACAATTGCCATGGCACCCCACTCGTAAAACTATAATATGACAATATACCTGTCAAATCACATTTTTCCGAAGGTACTACATCTGCATAAAAATTACTATAACCACTTGTACGAACATAAACGTATGACCCATCTTCGAATTGAGCTTTAACATTTATTGTTTGCTCTGACTTACTCCATGTAAGTTTTCCATTAGCTTCAGGGAAAGTAACATTTTTCAATGTTACAAGCATACAAATATGTGCTGGATTAAGAATTACATCTACTGAATCAATTCCAATAGGTGCAGGAATATTAGTCGTATTAGGGACACTAACTGGGAAAAAGTGTTGATCCGCATACTCTTTACTCCAATCCCAACGTCCCATCTGGAAACCATATGTGTCATGAGTTGTACTATCGCCAAGTTGATGATAACCAGCGTATGTACCAATCCACAAGCCATTCAACTCCACTACTACACGTTGTCCACGTGGCATTGTGTTATACAAATTCACTTGGTCAAGAGCTAAACAAATTGCAGATGTTTCATCTTGTAGATAAAGTGATTTATAAATATTACCACTCTCATCATCAGCAGTTACAACACCCATCATCAAATATTTATCAGTAATTTGCATAGGTGTAGCTGAACTATTAATTGCTTTCACTTCTTCAATAGTCAATATTTTCCAACCAGCAGCAAGACTATCTTCTAAAGCATATTCAGGAACCTTAAATTCTGGCTCCGGATATTTGTTTTGACATGCAACAACACACGCCACAACCAAAATTAAATATAATATCTTTTTCATAATCAATACTTTTTAGAAATTAGAAACGGAAACCTACATTCAAATAAATTGTTGCGCCATACGCATAAAAATATTTAGATGGGAAACGATCAAGATATGTAGCTCGATTAGTAGTTTCATTTGTAGTACTGAAACGACTTTGCTCGTAACCACCTGTCTTAAGCATTCTATTATTCAAAATATTAGTTGCACTCAAATTGATATTCAAATAATATTTATAGTTGATACGAATAGATTTACCGATAGAAGCATCCAATGAGAATCCACCTTTCAAGCGTTCTTGACTACGTATTTTATCCAATAATAAAACATCTTCTATTTGACCTTCTTCTGTGATTGTATAGCCATTATCTAAATAATAATCAACAAGCAATTCATCTAAATTAGCATTTTTCTTATCGATATGAGTTTTACAACCATCTCTATCACAAACGCCTAAATCTTCAATATTATCTGGCACTCTATCCAATCCAGCAATAGCTGTATATGTACGACGGAATGGATTGAAATCCATATATGAATTTGTGAAGTAATTCAAATTCAAATCAAAGAACCAATATTTTGGATGGAAATAGTGAATACCAATACTTGCCGCAACCTCTGGTGTACCATCTACATGGAATCCTTTAACATAGATTGTCTCTTCAATTTGGTTAACTCCATAATCGTCAAATGGCAAACCATTTTCTGTTGTAATTGTAGCTGTTGGGTTAGAAGTATAAACATTTTGACCAACTGCAGCAATCGCATCAATCGAAACTCCTGCACCTAAATTGAATTCTAAGCCTAACTCTGCCCCTATATGACGTTTATTGAAATCATACATCGCAAAGTTTACGTATGTATTATATTCATCATAATAGAATGAACTTAACTCTGATGCATTCTTAAAGTCTGTAGCATAAACTGTTACACGACCATTAACCACTGGAGTACGCACAAAATAACTCAAATCAGCAGTGAAATAATTCTCTGGAGTCATATTTGGAATAACACTTGCTTTTACACGTGGTGAAAAATAAGCATTATTAGCCAAAATTGGATTTGTTCCATGTGCAATATTTAATGTTAAAATATGACGTCCTGTAATACGATAGTTAATACCAGCTTTGACTGCGTATGTCATAAAATGTTGCATTGGGCTTAATCCATAGCTATTAGGAATAGCATATCTTGCAATAACATTTCCATTAAACATACCAGCAATAGTATCTACCGACGAACGACCATTATTCATGTGTCCATAACGCCAAAAATTAGAATAGTGTGCTTGAGCACCGAAATAAACATCGAAATTGCTTGCCGAATATGTTGCTTGTGCCCACAATTTTGCGTTATTCGCATAAATATCGTAGTTATAACCAAACTTATCGCCTACATATACTTTGCGATTTGGATTGTTTAAGTCGTTTTGCATAAAATCTGGATTACCAGGATTATCACGCTCACCATATTGGTCGATATCCAACCAGTAGTCAGCACCAAGTAGGTCATCTACCAATTTGAAGTGGTTTGCTATTGTCATCTGAACTTCTAAACCACCATCCAATCTCCAAGCTTCATTAAACTTATAATTCAAAACAGAATTAAGAGTTATAACTTGTTGGTCATTACGACGATTTTCAATCATATAACGACCCGATTTGCCTTGTGCATTAGCCAAATAGTTGGTTTGATACATCTTGTCCCAATTGATTTGACGATACGACTCATCGTTCATCCACAACTGTTTACGGACCTCTGCTGCTGCTTCATTACCAAGTGTAATATGATAATTTGGCAAGTTACGATAGTAGTCAGGACGTGGGTCAGCCGCTTTGTACCAGTTCATTGCAGTACGACCATCCATTTGATATTTATAACCTAACGATGTAGTGAGTTTCGATGCTTCATTAATTTTCCATTCGTGACTCAACACTGCAATCGGAGTAAACGATTTCACCTGTTTAGCATTACGCATCACGCCATTTTGATAACCCCAGTTGGCGTTATAGTTGTTATTGCCATATCCTTTGCCTGGTATGCGCACAAAGAAGAAGTTGTCTTTCGGTGTCAAATCGTATGCTTCTTGTGTTGATCCTGCTTGTTGACCACGATTAGTTGGAGCACCCATTACTGTCAACGACAACGAGTGTTTTTCATTAAAACGTTTCTCTGCTGCTACTGCAAATGCCCATGCATCGTAGAACGTACCTGCTACATAACCCTCTTTTGCCCAACGATATGAGCCTGACACTGCAAATGCCCAACCATTATTCATCAAGCCAGTGGCGTATGTCACCATAGTACGAGTAGTGTATGTACGGTTAGATGCTACTTGACTCACTTTAAAGCCTTTACGAACAGCCGAAGCTCGTGCATTGATATTCACTGCTCCACCTACGTTACCAAACGAGAATGTATTTGCTTCTGTTGCGTTCACAGTCTCTTTTGTACGAACCATATCGTTCAAACCACCAATTTGACTATATGTAAACCATCCACGTTCGGCATCATTCATCAACACGCCATTCAAGTATGTTTGGTTGTATTTACCATCCAAACCACGCATACGGAATCTCATTGAAGAGAATTGATAACCTGCGTTAGAGGTAAACACATCACCTTGAGAAGACAACAATCCACTCACATTTTGCGATGAGCCTTCGGCATCCAATTCCTCTTCCGAGATTGTAAGCATCATATCTTCCTCTACAGCCGATTGAGCATTGATAGTAAGATAGATAACACCTACATCATTTCTGCCAGATTGAACGTTGATAATGCGTTGATAATTAATAACCCCTTGTCCCGAAAATATCAATACATCCGAGCCTGTATTTTCCGATGACAAAGTAAACACACCATCTTCATTTGTAACTACTTGTTGATTAGACGAACCCAATATAACAGTAACACCTGCTACTGCTTGCTCATCGCCTTTCAACTTAGCCGTACCAGTAATCACATTCTGAGCCATAAGCCCAACTGCAATTACCATCGACAAGAAAAACAAACCAATTTTTTTCATATCTTATAGATTAAAAATTTTTACTTCTTACTATCTACTTCCTTAGTATTATGCATATCCATTTCTGCACCATCAGTATATTCACCTTTCAATGTAGGTAATGCTATATGATAACGAGTAGCAATAACACGTATTATAATCACCGACACAGCAGTGATAATTTGTGTTGGTATTGGAGACAAACCCATTTGCATACAACACCAATATATACAACCACCTAATACACACGCTATAGCATATAATTCTGACCTAAATATCAGTGGTACTTCATTAATCAAAGTATCACGCAACATACCACCAGCTGCACCAGTAATAGCACCCATAATGATAGCAACCCACATAGGTTGACCAAAAGCTAATGATTTTTCGACACCTACAACAGTAAACAATCCTAAACCAATGGCGTCGAATATAAATATTGTATTGTTCAAATGCACAAGATACTTACTAAATATTACAACAAATAACAGCGAAAAGATTGTTACAATCAAATAAAAACCATTTTGCATCCAGAAAGGTGTCGTTCCAAGCATCACATCACGCATCGTACCACCACCAACTGCCGTAGCCATACCCACAACAATCGCACCAAACCAGTCAAACTTCTTAGCACTCGCCAAACGAATACCCGAAATAGCAAACGCAAACGTACCGATAAAATCAATTACGGTAATAAATTCAATACTTTTAAACCAATCAAACATAATTTTAGATTTTTAGTAGCAAGTAACAAGTAGCAAGACAGACTCGCTTCGCTCGTTTTATATTTGTTTTTATTCCTTATTCCCTATTCCCTATTCCTTATTCCCTACACATCGCTCCTACAAGTCTATCATACCTCGCTCCAAACGGACGATAATAGACAAAAACTTCATATCTATTTCTGCTTTGCCAAAAACTTCCCTCTGTCTGAATTACACTCAAATCATTCTTATTCTTGGCTTTCAATCCATATACATAATTATACCCACCTTGTTTCAACAATAACGAACACATATAACATTTATCTGAAAAATCATATATCATCTCACTTTTATCATCAACTAAATTTTGTGTTAAATCACCTAATATGTACATTCTACCCTCCAAATATGGAGTCTTTGCAGGATAATAAAAATGTACCCACATATAATCTGCCTCTGTATCAGAATAATTATTTTTCTGCAAATTCACGACATACGCTCCATGCACGTCCATTGCATATGCCTCTTGATTGCCCGCACGCGACGCATCTGCTTCAAGCACTACATGATACATGTCTTGGTCAAAATCAACATAATTTATTCCAGCTCCGTATGTATATCTACTCGAAAAGTCTATACTACGATACTGATTTCCACCCTCAAATATCAAAGCATCATTATTTTCATATCTCAATTTATCACCATTTACGTATGTAGGACGAAGCAAATACGCCATATTATCCCACCTATTATTCTGACGCACAACCACAATAAAGTCTTGCATTTTATCTTGTGCTCCCACTGCATCAACCATAACATCCAATGCCACCGACTGATACCTACCATTCAACTCTTTCATTGTATGCCCACTCACATCTACATTCACTTCAACTATCGGCTCTACCAACGAAAAACAAGCCGTAGCCACCACTCCTTTCTCAAAATCACCATCTCTTGCTATCTGCACAGCATAATTTCCCGACAATTTCAACTGCACATCATCATTCGGAAATGTTATCTTATAATGTATATAATTTACCGTAGTATTCACTGAATATTCATACGTATCAATCATACCACCATCAAACCCATCCAAATATTCCATCGATGCCAAATTTGACCTATTCCAATATGCATCACAATGTATTATTTTATAATAAAAATTAGACGCTTCATAACTCAATTCATCAAACGAAACTACAATTTCATCTGCCGAACCAAAGTCAATCACTGGTAATGACAATTGCTCTCCATTCGGTAAAACTTGCAATGTTTTTATATCATCATCAAAAACTTGCGTAAAAAACCTTGCCGCAAAAACACTATTTACAGCAAAAACAAGGCACAAAATAACCAATAATCGTCTCATAACAACTATTGTTAAAATATCATAAATCTAATAATCAGGCATTTATTATATCAATATAATAAACCAAGCAGCAAAAGACAAAGTTAATAAAAATAATTCATAATTCACACTACTAAATTCATATTTTTAACTCAATCACTACTTTAATTCCTTTTTAATTCTATTTATCAACAAATTACAACTATTAAATATCGCATCCTCTCAAAAAGTAAAGCAAAAACACTTGTAATATAACAATATTTTTGTAACTTTGCAACATAAAAGTTGAAAGTATAGAGTTTAGAGTATAGAAAACCGAACAACACTAAACACTAATCATTAATCACTAATCATTAATTTCTAAACATTATAAAAAACTATGTCTAAAGTATTGATTATTGGAGCAGGTGGCGTTGGCACCGTAGTTGCTCACAAAGTTGCTCAAAACAACGACGTTTTCACTGAAATCATGTTGGCAAGCCGCACCAAAAGCAAATGCGACCGCATTGCCGATGATATCCTCAAACGCTACAATGTCAAAATTCAAACTGCTCAAGTTGATGCCGACAACGTAGAAGACCTCGTAGCCCTTTTCAAAAGCTTCGGCCCTAAAATCGTTATCAACGTTGCCCTTCCTTATCAAGACTTAACTATCATGGAAGCTTGTCTTCAAGCTGGTTGCAACTATCTCGATACTGCCAACTACGAGCCTAAAGACGAAGCTCACTTCGAATATTCTTGGCAATGGGCTTACCACGACCGTTTCAAAGAAGCTGGCCTCTGCGCTATCCTCGGTTGCGGTTTCGACCCTGGTTGCTCTGCTGTATATACTGCATACGCTGCTAAACACCACTTCGACGAAATGCACTACCTCGACATCGTCGATTGCAACGCTGGCGACCACCACAAAGCTTTCGCTACTAACTTCAACCCTGAAATCAATATCCGCGAAATCACTCAAAACGGACGCTATTGGCAAGACGGACAATGGGTTACTACCGGTCCACTCGAATTCCACCAACCTATTACATACCCAGAAATTGGTCCTCGCGAATCATACCTCCTCTACCACGAAGAGTTAGAATCGCTCGTTAAAAACTTCCCAACTATCAAACGTGCTCGTTTCTGGATGACATTCGGACAAGAATATCTCACTCACCTCCGCGTAATCCAAAACATCGGTATGGCTCGTATCGACGAAATCGACTACAACGGTCAAAAAATCGTCCCTCTCCAATTCCTCAAAGCTGTGCTCCCTGCACCTGAAGAACTTGGCGAAAACTACACAGGCTACACTTCTATCGGTTGCCGCATCCGTGGTATCAAAGACGGCAAACCTCGTACATACTACATCTACAACAACTGCTCTCACCAAGAGGCTTATCGCGAAACTGGTACTCAAGGTGTTAGCTACACAACAGGTGTACCAGCCATGACAGGTGCCTACATGTTCCTCACTGGCGAATGGACAGGCGCAGGCGTATTCAACGTAGAAGAATTCAACCCAGACCCATTCCTCAAAAAAGTAGCCGAAAGCGGTCTTCCTTGGCACGAAGTAATTGACGGCGACCTCGAACTCTAATAAAAAATCAATCAATATAAAAAAAGACGCAACCAAATAATCTTTTGATTGCGTCTTTTTATTTACACCGAACTTTTTATTTTATCGGTTCTGTATGTATTCCAATATGAGTGTTTTCTCCAAAACGAAGTTTTAATTGTTGTTCAACTTCTGTCGTAATTTGATGTGCCTTAGTTAATGTCATATCACCATTCATACGAATATGTACCTCAATTGCCACACGATTACCAATACGACGAGTACGAAGGTGATGTGGCGACTCTACCCCATTCGTTGAAAGAATAATCTGTTTAATCTCTTCTTCTTCAGCATCTGGCAACGAATGTTCCATCAACTCCTCCAAACTATTTCGTAAAATATCAATAGCTACTTTTAAAATAAACACACTAACAATTACTGCTGCTACAGGGTCAAGTACACGCCATTTCTCGCCTAAAAACATTGCTCCTGTAATACCCACAAGTGTACCTATCGACGAAAATGCATCACTTCTATGGTGCCAAGCATTTGCAACAACTGCCTGAGAATTAATCTTTCTACCTTTATAAACCGTATATTGATAAAGTATCTCTTTTGAGATTATCGAAACTGCGGCTGCCAACAAAGCAATCACACCAGGAGCCTGAAGCACTTCTCCTCTCACCACTGCAACAATATTCTTAGTTCCTTCAATCAAAATTCCAATACCGACTGCCAAAAGTGCAAATCCAATAAATGCAGTAGCTAAGGTTTCAAATTTACCATGTCCATATTTATGCGTAGTATCTGCTGGTTTACTGGAAATGCGCACAAAAAACAACACAATTATATCTGTTGCAAAATCTGACAACGAATGTATTGCATCGGCAACCATCGCCGAACTATGTCCTAATACTCCAGCAACAAACTTGAATATCAGCAGTATAAAATTTACAATACTACCCCATATTGTAACCTTATAAATATCTTGTTGACGATTATCGTTCATAGCGTTTATATTTTTTTATTGCATATTCCTATTCAAAAAATCTATAATTTCATCTGTCTTATTCACCATAATAAAGTGAGTTCCTTCGTCATCCCAAAACATATCGGTTTTCGTACCATTACTTTTAAACTTACGATAAGCCACTGGCAATGAGCTTGCAAAATAATCATTTCCACCGCCAATCAACAACACTTTACTCGATATCGGATAGGTATGATTGATGTTTGTCGAAATAAATGTAATTGTCTTAAATCTATCGGCAAATTTCGTATAAGCCTCATTCGTTGCAGTTCCACCGTTCGACAATCCCATAATATGCAATTGTTCTTCATCTACCCTATAACCAAGACTTTCCAAAAATGGTATTTGCTTTGTAAACAAACTATTAACATCTTTTTTAGTGAATCTTCCCGACCAATCTTTTGTACCTACACAGACCACTATACAATCTTCCAAATCTTTCAACAATCCTGTGTATAACTTCCAATTACCCAAATAGCCATGCATAAAAAACACTACAGGATACTCCTTCGACTCGTCATAATGCTTAGGCTCAATCAAATATACTGATTGCGTATCGTCTATTCCATGCATGTAAAATGCTTGCGCAGTCGTTCCCGACATCATAAACAATCCACTTCTATTCAAACGACCAAACGGACGATAAAATTTTCCAATATTACCAACTCTATCATCTTGTCGAAAATCTTCTAACAGATTATTCGACAAAGGCAACAACTGAGGCGCAATCCTCGCAGTCCATATTCCTATATTGCAGAGTTCCTCCTCTGGAAATACTACATTGAATAAATAATGTGTCAATGGTGGCAACTGCGGATTTCCTTTTTTATCTTGGTATATCAATCGCACTCTATCATTAGTATCATATCTATAACGAGGAAGTACGCAAAACAAAGCCACTAACAAACACCCAATCACCACTTTATATCCCCATATTCTGAAACTCTTAATCTCCTCACGCCACACGCAAGCCAACAGCATCAGCATTATAATATGATAAAACCACGACGCGAAAAATAAGAATAACAGAAAAACAAGTATTGTTTTGATTATCTTTGCCTTCATATCTAACACATTACTCTTCAACCTCTAACACCCACTTAAAATTAGGTGCATATAGCCATCCTATGTCTTGCATATAACGAATGAGGCTTTCGTGAAATTTGAACGGACCAATTATCGTTGGAGATGGCAATTTTGGGAAAGCAAATTCTTTAATGTAAGATATAACCCACTCACTATCCTCTTTGTATAGGTACATACCATTGAGTGCTAAGGCAATACGACCATTCTTGAAGGTGTATGCCGACCACAACTTAAATTCGTTATAGTCTGCTTTCCATGCTATCAGTGCAGGGTTATTTTTAGTTGCATTAGGATATTTGTTCATTAATCCTTTAATCTTCTCATGTCTAGCAAAATATCTACTATGCAAAACGACAGTGTCCTTAGTAGGCACAGTACACAAAATTTGTTGTATTGTAGCTTCAGGTGATAATGGCCACCCAAAAGCACAAATACACAAATTTATCGAATACATACTACACTTTTCATATAGATTTAAGTCTCCACCTTTTTTCACTCTGAGATAACACTCTTGTTGTATGTCACTCAACACCCAATACAACACATTACCTGCAATCAAAAGAATAACTACAAGTATTCCAATCCAAATTTTCTTTTTCATATAATTATAACTATTTTTAATAAATAATACACCTTGCAAAGGTACACATTTTTTTATAAAAAAACTATTTTAAGCTCCTTTATTTGCGAAATATTCAATCTTAATTCAACATTACAAGCACAATATACACTTCAAGCATTGCGAGAAGCGATAAAACAAGCTCAGAGTTACGATTTGTCAAAATTAATACATCACTCAGATCGAGGGGTACAATATTGCTGTAATGATTATATAAATGAGTTAAATAGTTATATTCACTTTTAGTTCATAAACCGCTTAATGCTCAACAAAATAAATAGAATTTCTTTTATTTTAGCTAAAATGGCAGTTTTCTTGCTTGCAGTTTGCTTGCACCATGCTTTAGGGTAAGACAAAAAAATACACACTCTTAGTGTGTATTCAGGGGACTTTGCAAATTTGCAACTTCGCAAGTACCATTTTTTTATCAGTAACTATAATCGTAGATTTTTTGGTTTACACACTTGTTTATACAAGCCACCTAAAACAACTATATTACACAAAAAAAGCAGTCATCTCTATTAGATAACTGCTTAATTTTCTTTAGTGGTGCCACCAAGAAATGAATTACATTTCTAAATGGCTCTATATCTTCGTGTTAAAGAATCGCTACAAACGTAATCTCCCGGTATTGCTCCACCTAAATTCTGCACCATTCTGCAGTGTCTCGCCAAGTCGAGTTCCTACTTTGTTGCAAAGGTAGTGCTTTATTTTGGAATACAAGCAAATGCACTAAAATTTTGCTCCACCTCAGTTCGGGGAACCCTACTTTCTACCTTCTGCTAAGATTGTTAAAAGCATCAATCAGCAAAGATATACCATCAATTACGGTCATTGTTCCATGCTTTGCTATCTGCTGATAACACTCTTCAATTTGCCGTTGACATTCAACTGCAAGATTATACTCATCTAGCGTATAAGTGCCTATAATCTGAGCTTTAGATACGATATAATTGCATATCTGAGACAACTCTACAATCATAGAACGAAAACGGGCTATTTGCGCTACATTATATACCAACGAAACACCACCAACAATCATTCTTGCTTTCTCATCTTTTATAGCTGCAACCTTTGCCGCTATAAAAGCAACATCTATTACAGAATTATTCATATCTAATCACTAAAATTGTTCATAACCTATCATAAAATACAGAAAATGTAGGGTTTTTATATATTATATGATAGGTTGAAAAAAATACCATAATTAAAAAACTTGACAGCTCAAAACGAACAAATCTACAAGATCTACTTGATATCACGTGAATATTGTAGCTCTCGGAAATTTCTAAAATATTTAGATATTCATACTAATATCGCCATTATTATCTGTCCTATAAATATTATTACATATTGACCTTAAATATGAAAGCATAGATCTATCAGGATGTCCGTAATTGTTATATGCTCCAACTGAAATTATGACTTCTGTCGTTGGACCTGAATATATACGATATTTAGGGTCATTTCCACCTCCATGATGCGGAGCTATCAGAATATGATTATGAGTTTCTATGTTTTGCTGTAATTCTTGATCATAAATATTTTTTGCTTGTATTAATCTTATATCTCCTGTAAAGTTTACACTACTTTGCATACCCTTAACAAACATGCATAATCCGCAATAATTTATATTAGAACTTTTTTCTCCATTATAAATAGATATATTTCCAACTCTTTTCCATAAATGCATAGAAATGCCATTGGTTCGATCAGCGGGTTGTATACAATATACATTCTCTACCCCCAATGCTTCACAAACATTATTATAAATCTTATCAGATGTCAATGATTTCATTGCATCAATACATATAAATTTACTAAAACAATCACTTATTGTTTGTAAATCCATATATCGTAAACAATGAATATGGTCCATATCCCAATGCGATATTATTAAGATTGGCTTATCTCTTTCTAAAATATTCTTTCTAGCATCAAATATTGTTTGTACTTTATACTTACTAGCATCTAATGGTGCGCCCAAATCATAAACTAATTTGATATTATCATTCTCTAATACCTCATTCCAATTTGCTTGATTAACATCACGTACATTTAAAGTTAAATCTATACCCGATAAATCTTGTATAACTAGTTCATTAGGATTACTATTATGCAAAAGCTCTGCTGGATCTAATGGTTCATGTGATTGCAACAATTCTTCTTCTTCAAAATTTGGCCATGGCATTCTCTCACAATCATAGGTTCGCCCAATAAATAAAGACTCTTCATTCTGAATAAATTGTAATTCATTGATCAATGCAAGATTAAGCTTATAATAACATCCTGATCGTAATCGCTTATTTGTTTTAACATTACATAGTTTTATATATGTATTTACTTCTCCAAAGTCTCTATTATTATCATTTGACCGCAGAAAAAGCAACAAATCATTTTTTAAGCGAAAATCAATATAAACATCGTAAATGCTATCACCTCGCTTTTTCATATAATCAAGGTAAACTATACATTCTCTTCTTAACCACATATTTGTATTTAAGATTCTATAATTATTAATGCAATAGAATAATTATTTTGTAAAAAAACTCTTTATAACCGTATTAAGAACATTTTAACCAGAAAGCTGAATATTATATAGTTCTCCTATCTGGATAATTCTACAAATATTTTCACTTATGTTTCTTGACCACCTCAACATTAATTTTTATGTTCTCGAGAATCTAAAAAATTAAATCCTTTATCCGTCAACTGGTATTTTTGATTTCTACTATTTGGTTTATCGGGCATCGTCTGCTCTAAGATTCCTGCCTCCAAAAGAGGATGAATGTATTTTCTCCTAAATTTAGTTCTATCGGCAAGAGCCATAAATGCTAACATTTCACCAAAAGAACGAGCTTCTGCACAGAAAGCAATTAGCTTATCGAGGTTTTCAACATCAGGAATTGACTGGGTGCCGACTGGGTGCCGACTAGGTGCCGACTGGGTGCCATCTTGCACACTTATAGGTAAAGTTATGCGAATAAAATTATCCGTAAACTTGAAGCAATCTTCACCGTATGCTCTCAAAATACGAGGAATACCAGAGCCTAATGACTCTACCAACTCAACATCACGATAGATACGCATCAACTCCTTATTGCGTGGGATTGAGATACCATTGAAGAACTCCTTCCTTGTAAGAGATTCGGGTAAACGACCAGCCGATGTAATTTCAAGTCTG
Organism: Candidatus Aphodosoma sp.; assembly: GCA_045126975.1. Lineage (GTDB taxonomy): Bacteria > Bacteroidota > Bacteroidia > Bacteroidales > Paludibacteraceae > Aphodosoma. The sequence goes on from JBGVPL010000030.1 coordinate 28,397, forward strand.
TCGGGGAATATTTCAAACTTTGGTGGTACTTCAAATGAATAGTCATTATGTACTATTGCATTGATGACAGCTTCGCGCAAAGCTACCTTATTCCACAATGGAGTTTCAATACGTTCCATAGGAGTTATAGTCGCTGCCGTTTTATTTTCAATATCTAATTTTGACAAAACACTTTTTGTCGCTTTAATGAGGGAGCAATATCCATACTCATTATTCTCTACCAAATCACAACGGTCGAGGCTTGAATATTTCGCCACCTTGATTGAATTACCATTTTCATCAGCTAATAGATACGCTACATAATTATATTTACCCTCATCTGTCAATAGCTCCAATGTTCGCTTAAAATTATCATTTAGTCTCTTGCCTCGCTCATCATAGTAAATACGCAATTGCTCAAAACTCAAATCCTGAAGATTAGAAACGATACGACCTATCGAATTGCGTGTACGCATAGCAAACAGACGATCAATCTGCTCTTGCGGCATAGGCTCTGCAGATGTTGCAACACGCATATATGCACCTCGTGGAGTCATTCCATACTTTGTTTTGAAATATGGCTTCTCTATACCACTCGCTACCGTAACCTTGATAATACTTTGCCCATCCTTTTGCTCCTCGGCAATATCAAAAAGTCCCATAGCGGACGGAGAAATGTTATGCTTAATGCGGTCTTTCAAACGAAGCATACAATCATCTACATCACTAACTCCTATAACTGAACCATCTTTATCAATGCCTATATAAATGTATCCACCCTCCTTATAGTTAAGGAATGCTACAACCTCCTTCTCAATATCAAGTTCTGGAGTCAATTCTCTTTTATATTCTATACGGTTAGTTTCTGTCATACAAATATTTATTATTTATATCAAATAAAACAATACATAATTATTAGGCAAACTTAATTAAATTAAATTCATCTTTCAATTTTTATTAATAAAGTTATTTGTAAATTTGTTGTTTTTTACAAAACAAAGGTATAAATTATTTTTTAAGTAAACAAATGTTTTAATAAAAAAGACGCAATCAAAATTTGATTGCGTCTTCTTTTGTGGTGCCACCAGGAATCGAACCGGGGACACAAGGATTTTCAGTCCTTTGGCTGCTACGCCCATCAGAAGCAAGCTTCTGATGGCAACCAACTGAGATATGGCACCTTACAAGCAGTCATAATTTTGCATTATGTTATCTTTGCTTATTGGTTTACATGTGGGTTTACATAATTGGTATATTCCGAAGTAAAGTTTAACGATTATTTATAAAATCAAATAAAAATAGATAAAAAACTTATTCTGTCTATTTTAAATTTAAGATTTGGATATTGTTTTTTTACTTTTTCATAAATTTCAGATTCTAAATGTCCTTTTGCAATATAATTTCGGTCAGAAAGCCACATAGTCATATCATAATGTTTCTTTAATTCTTCTACACAATCTTGAATAATTATTTCTATATGTTCAGGTTTAATTGTATGTTCCATAGAACAAATTACATTACAAATTATATATGAATCTTGAAAATTATCTAAAACATAAGTAAATTCATAATCTTCAGAATCCCAATTATATTGAAAAGACATAAGACAAAATATGCATGGTATGCACAAAAGTTTAATAATCGTCTTCATTGTTGGTTATTTTATAGTTAAAA
>JBGVPL010000031.1:0-3167 GCA_045126975.1 Candidatus Aphodosoma sp.
TTATTTATCTATAATTTAACTCGTATTTTCTATGAAAAATTACTATCTTTGTGTCAGAATTAGGGCGCCGAGCGGCAAAAGCGAGAAGTCGCCATTAGTCACAATTGCAAGGCTCAATTGATTCCCTTATTTTACCCACAAATCTGTAAGGCTCTTATTATCAATAACTTTAACATTCTGCATCGGCAAGTAAATTTGCACACCAATGATAAACGATGATAAATCATTTTAGTATAAAGCGCTCAAAATGAGTGCTTTTTTTGTGTTTAGTGATTAAGTCGTTTGTCACCGTTTATCATCGTTACGCAATATTCTTTCGCCCTATTTCACCCTCAACCGAAAATTCGGAGTTACAAACCTTATAAATTATTACTGCATAATAGTTGCAAATTGAACTATTATAACCCTATTTGTTCCATAATAGTTGTAAATAGATCTGTTATCGGAAATATTTAGAGTATTCTGCAATCCGAGACAAATCGCAGCAATTTGGATTCTCCGCTTATAAAAAATAGGCCGTCAAAATGACGACCTATATTGTATCTTTACTCTTGTGGCTCGGGGACATCTGGACGATATTCGAGAATGTCACCCACTTGGCAATCAAGCGCACGACAGATGGCATCGAGCGTGGAAAAGCGTATCGCACGCACCTTACCTGTTTTGAGTTTCGAGAGATTTACAACCGAAATATCAATGCGCTCCGAGAGTTCCTGCAACGACATTTTGCGTCGTGCGAGCATAACATCTAAATTAGTAACGATCATAACTATACACTTTTATAGGGTTGCACACTCCTCCTCGTTCAACATACGAGCAATATTCATCAACTCGGCAACGATAAGTAATACCAATGGCACAACTATCGACTCAGTATTCAACACGTATGCGCCGCCCAAGCCGTCAGGTTGTAGCGCACCACAAAATTCGCTCGCAACACTACTCTCCAATGCTCCAATATTCGTCATAATCAAGCTACGGACGCAGTAGGCCACAGCCATCACGCGGAGCATAACGACCGATGCACGAGTAAAAAATTCGCCTGTGCGGAAGCCACGAATCGCCTGATATACTACAGCCAAGATCAAGCCGATAAGAGTGATTGTTGCGACCATCAAAACATAGAGCAGCGCCATGCGCACATCAGCCATCGTAGAGTCTACTTTGAAGTCGCCCTCGGTAGCGTAGATTATATATTGTGATGGCTCAACAACAATCGCAGGCTCGTCGGCAGTAGCCTCGCGGATAACGGTAGGAGCATAGAAACTCTGTTTGCCCTCGTCGAGCATATAACTCGGACGACTAACATTCATTGTGCCGACCAACGTAATGTTATTAGTCGAACGCCAGTCCTCGTCGAAAACAACTCGCACAACCGAAAGTACCAAATCGGGTAGGAACAACAAACACACTAAAACAAAGATTGTAACGACACGTCGTTGGGTTGATTTTGTGATTTTCATAATATAACGATTTTTAATGGTTATAGTATTATTTCATTAATAAATTATCGTTTATCGTTATGCAAAGGTAGTGACAATTTTTTATTATGCAAATCTTTTCGTTAATTTTTTAATGTTAGTCGTTAATTTCAATAAGAATGCAGATCTCTTTGTTAAACGTCATCTTTGGAAGATGTACAGCAGAAACACTTGCAACACTCAATGTATCAAACCTATACACAAATAAAGACGAAACGATTTTGCAAACAAAACTGGTTATTGCTTCTCTGAACAGGAGTTCAGGTATAAATTAAGGTCAATTGAAGAGGCAAACACTTGAGTGGCTAAAACAAAATATACGCCTAATATTGCCACTTTTGTTGAAGAAAGTGTATGTAACTAATATTTATTCACCTGAAAAAAATGTAAGCCATCTCTTAAAATGGTTCGTATCAGATTTGAAAATTTGGTGGAAAACGGCAAAATGAACTAGAACATTTGGTGGGAGTGAAATACAAAAGCAGAGGCAAGCCCTCTGCTTTTTATATCTTTAATACTACATCAGGACTATCCATCGTCCATACTTCTTACCACCAACCCTGTCAATACAATGCTCGTTTCTTAGTATCCTGATACTCTTTTGAACCGTACTTCGAGATTTGCCACTTCTTTCAACTAACGCCATTGTAGTAATCTCTGGATTTTCTATCATTAAGTCCAAAATAATTCGCAAAGTTTTAAGCTCACCTTTAAGCTCATCTTTATGCTTACTTTTAAGCTCACTTTTATTTGAGCAATTGTACTTTTGTATTGATGCTAATTGAATAATCTGGCGCAGTATAACTCAATCTCGCTACGCCTTGAGGCTCAATGTGAATCTCCACTAGCTCTCGTTCCTAAGATTCTCGATGATAGATAATATACTATTTCGTAGATTAATTGTACTAAGCACCATTGTTAAAAACAGAAAACAAATACAATGTTAACATATTTTGGGCAAGTATGTATTTCATTATCAAAAAAATGCTTACCTTTGAAAAATAAAACATCATATACGATATATGAAGGATTTAACAACATCTGAGATTGCACGCCAGAATGTACTAAACAATAAATATGCCCTTGAAGAGGCACAAAAGGCGGTTGGTTTGCGAGGTGTCCTTTTCGAAGGAGAACTCAAATTTACCAAACAACAGTTAGCATCATTTTTTGAGGTTAGTGAGAGATCTATTAATAGTTGTCTATTACAGAATGATCAAGAGCTGCGCTCAAACGGCTACGACGTTATAAAAGGCAATCGCCTAAAAATCTTCAAGTTAGCAGTTGTGGGATCGGATGTTCAGGAAGTTAACTTCCCGAACAAAACGCCACAATTAGGAATATTTAACTTTCGTGCATTTATCAACATTGCTATGTTGTTGAGTAAGAGTGATAGAGCACGCGAAGTAAGAAGCCTTGTCCTTGATATTGTAATTGACACTATTAATAAACGCACAGGTGGTAATACAAAATACATTAATCAACGCGACGAGGATTTTGTTTTTAATCTACTAAATAATAGAGATTATCACAAAGAACTTGTGCTTGCACTTCGTGATTATGTCGACTTGGGCAACATAAAGTACTTAATGTATAATGATAAAGTTTATCGAAGTGTTTTTAGAGAAGATGCCGACGAATATCGCAAAGTATTGAAATTATCCAATGGAGATGATGAGCGATATA
>JBGVPL010000032.1:0-37783 GCA_045126975.1 Candidatus Aphodosoma sp.
TTATAAAATTAAATAATACAACTGATATTTTTCATGATGTGCGTTTGATTGTAGAGCAAACAAGAAAACATGCATATCAAGCAGTGAATGTGGCTATGATACAACGTAATTGGCTATTGGGAAAGCGTATTGCAGATGAAGAATTGAAGGGGGAGAATCGTGCTGAATACGGAAAAGAGATAGTAAAAAATCTATCAGAATTTTTGACTGCAGAATATGGTAAGGGTTTTGATTTCAGTTCGTTGTATAAATGTGTTAAGTTTTATAAAGCATTTCCTAACATTTTGGACTCAGTGAGTACAAAATCTTATTTTCTTATTTGGACTCATTATCGTACCTTATTGTGAGTGGCAAATAGGAAGAAACTGAGTAAATATTTTTTAGGAACGCTTATTCTGGAGGTCCTTTTTTATGCTCAAAAACATAAAGTAAAACACATCAAAAACATAAAGTAAAATACATCAAAAACACAAAGTAAAACACATCAAAAACACAAAGTGTATTTTGCGATTTCAAAAAAATGTATTATCTTTGCATCGTAATTATTAATAGAATAGAGTTTTATGGAATATTTAAAACGTGTAGCTGATAAGCTATTAGAATTAAGATTAGAAGCTTTTGGGGCAGTACAGATAAAAGGACCGAAGTGGTGTGGAAAAACAACAACCGCAGAGCAATACGCAAAGAGTGTTTTGAAGATGCAAGATCCCGATAAGAGAGAGGCATATTTGGCAACAGCGCGAACAAAATCCTCGATTTTGTTAAAAGGTGAAACTCCTCGTTTGATTGATGAATGGCAAGTGGCTCCTGTTTTGTGGGATGCAGTGCGTAATGCAGTAGATGAAAGACGAGAGAGAGGACAATTTATATTGACAGGCTCTACTGTTATAGAAGATTCTGAGATAATGCATACAGGTACAGGTCGTATATCAAGGATGTCGATGTATCCGATGAGTTTATATGAATCATTAGAATCTAATGGTAAAATTTCATTAAGTGAATTGTTTGATAATGATAGTTTAGATATCGATGGAATAGAGTCGAAAATGACAATTGAGCAATTAATATTCGCTGCTTGTAGAGGAGGTTGGCCCGCATCTTTGGATGTGAAAAGTGAAAAAGCAAAGTTGTTGATAGCGAAAGATTATGTCAATATAGTATGCGATGAAGATATTTCAAAAGTTGATGGGACAAAGCGTAATCCTTTATTGGCACGTCAAATAATGAAGTCTTATGCACGAAATTTGTGTACTTTAGCAAAGAAAACAAATATGCTTAAAGACATGATAGCAGAGAGTGAATCTATAACGATGGTTACATTTGATGATTATGTGTCGGCATTAGAGAAATTGTTTGTAATAGAGGATATAGAGGCATGGAATCCATCAATTCGTTCGGCTACAGCGATTCGTTCGGGGAAGAAGCGTTGTTTTGTAGATCCATCGATTGCAGTAGCTGCATTAGGACTTTCTCCACAATTATTGGAATTGGACTTAAAAACATTTGGATTTATTTTTGAATGTATGGTATTGCGTGATTTGAGAGTTTATTCACAAGGATTAGGTGGAAGATTATCATATTATAATGATAAATACGGATTAGAGGCAGATGCTGTATTGCATTTAGATGATGGTAGATATGCATTGATAGAGTGTAAATTAGGAAGTAGAGATATAGAGGAAGGTGCGAAACATTTGTTGACGCTAAAATCATTGGTTCAAAAATATAATGAAACATCTGAGCAAATAAAATTGCGTGAGCCAGATCTATTAATAGTGATAACAGGAGGAGAAATAGCCTATACGAGAAATGATGGTGTCAAGGTTGTACCATTAGCATGTTTGAAAGATTAATAAATATGAAAGATTCCGTTTACTTAAGTGACGGAATTTTTTTTATGCTTAAAAACATAAAAAAATAATCAACCGAAATTTTGTTTTATTAAGAAATAAATATTACATTTGCCGTTGCCGATTCCATGCTGGGGGCGTCTGTCTTAAAAGGGTGGGATTGGCAGACATATAAAAAATGGTGTTTACTATAACGCTTTGATAGCCTATAATTGGTTTTTTCATCGTTTTTTAGTAACTTTGCAAAGAAATTAAAGAAGAGAACTATGGAAGTTATAAAATTAAATAATACAACTGATATTTTTCATGATGTGCGTTTGATTGTAGAGCAAACAAGAAAACATGCATATCAAGCAGTGAATGTGGCTATGATACAGCGTAATTGGCTATTGGGAAAGCGTATTGCAGATGAAGAATTGAAGGGAGAAAATCGCGCTGAATATGGAAAAGAGATAGTGATTAACCTTGCAGAGTATTTGACTTCTGAGTATGGTAAAGGTTTCACAAAGAGTAATTTGTATCAATTTGTTCAATTTTATAAGTTCTTTCCAAACATTTTCCACGCAGTGAGTGGAAAATCTATTTTATTAACTTGGACTCATTATCGTACCTTATTGCGAGTGGCAGATGAGCAAGCTCGTGAATGGTATCTTCAAGAAGCAATTAATGAAGGTTGGAGTGTTCGTACGCTCGATAGAAATATAGCGTCGCAGTATTATTATAGATTGTTGCAATCGCAGAACAAACAGCCAGTGGTTGATGAAATGAAGCAACTTACATCCGAGTTTCAAAAAGACAGATTGGAGTTTATAAAAAATCCAGTAGTTGCTGAATTTCTTGGACTTGTATCGAATAGCGATTTTTCGGAGAGCAAATTGGAGGCGAGTATCATAACTCATATTCAGAAATTTGTGATGGAATTGGGTAAAGGTTATGCCTTTGTGGCTCGACAACAACATATTCACACGGATATGGGAGATTATTATATTGACCTTGTGTTTTATAATTATATACTTAAATGTTTTTTGCTTATTGATCTTAAAACAGCAAAAATAAGTCATCAAGATGTAGGGCAAATGGATATGTATGTTAGGATGTATGATAAGTTAAAACGTACAGAAGGGGATAACCCGACGATAGGGCTTATTCTTTGTGCAGAAACCAGTGAAGATATGGCAAGATACTCTGTTCTGCAAGATAATGATCGATTATTTCAAGCAAAATATTTAACATATTTACCTTCGGTAGAACAACTTAAACAAGAAATAGAACAACAGAAACTTATATTTCAGTTGCAACAAGAAACAGAATAAATATTTTTTGGACGCTTATAATAGGGCGTCCTTTTTTATGCTCAAAAACATAAAAAAATAATCAACAAAAATTTTGTTTTATTAAGAATAAATATTACATTTGTCGTTGCCGATTCCACGCTGGGGTGTCTGCCTTCATTATGGGTGGGATTGGCAGACATATATTATAATAGCGTTTACTATAACGCTTTGATATTCGACACCTTAGAACTTCGCAACTTCTATAAAGTCACGTTGAGTACAAAGCAATGGTAGATGTTCATGGGTGTATTGTATATAGCCAATATTGCATCCAAAGTAGAAAAATTAGATTTTTATTGATGTTTCATTGCTGTTTTAATATTGATTAAAACGGTAAAAAAACTTGTAAAAATAGAAATTTCTATTAGGATAAGCAGTTGTAACAATATATCGGCGTGGACTTCTGCATTGCTCGTTTAACGTGATTGGGCAATGCGAAGGCCTTAAGGTGTGAAACGAGTAATAGACGAAGTTTCACGCTTTTTTTGTAACTTGATTTTAATGTAAATTTAATTATGAGAGTTTTTTCATCTTTTTTGTTTTTATTAGTTTCTCTTTTTGCTTTTGGAATTGATGTTCCTGTTTCAGATGCAATTATGGAGGATGAAAATTTTATTTGGAGAGTCGTTTCTGTTGAATTTAGGGATGATTGTACAATTGTAAAGAAAGAAGCTACTCCTAAAACCAATGGGACATGGCTTTGTTCGAGTCGCACTGAGTTTATTGAATCATCAAAAACTAAAGAAAAATTCTATATTTTGTGGAGTTCGATAGGTTTTGAAAAAGAAAAGGTGCGTTTGTATAATAAAGAAACATTTTCTTTTACAGAGATATATCCATCCGTAAAACATTTTGATATGATAAATATACATTCTGGAGTATATTATTATATACAGAATTTAGAAACGAATCCATATTGTACATATAATCCGTATGTTGTACGTCCTTATAATGGTTCTTTTTGTAAAACAAGGATAACAAGTGTTGTTATCACTGACTCTTATACTTTCGTTGGTTTAGATTATTATTCATATTATGATGAAGGTTGGGTTAGCTTTGATTCTAATACGACTATTTCAGATGATTCGGAATTTTATGCAAAAATATTAGGTCTTTATGTTTGTGATGAAAGTGGTTTGATTGTTGAAGAAAAAGATTTGAATCAGCGATATACTGTAGAAAAGGGTGTTTGTAATCGTATTGTATTATTGTTTCCTAAAGTGCCATCTGGGATTCATAGTTTAAATATTGTAGAGCATGTAGAACCTGACGGATTTTTTTGGTATGGAATAAAAATCAATAATGTGAATTAAAATTTATTGTTTAATCATTAATATTTGTTGTTATGAAAAAATTAATTCTTTTTATTATTGCATGTTTGTTTTGTTTTAGTGCATTTGCAGAAGTGACAAAGTTAAGAACTTCGGGTATTGCATATCAAGAGAGAAATGAGTATTCAGGAAATTGGGGAGACTGGAGTGCATGGGAAGATTGTAATGTTTTGATTGTTATTGATGTTGATAGAGATCGTATTACTATATATAGTCAAGAAACTCAAGAATATGATGTAATTACACAAACAAAAGAGGAAGAGGATTATGAGTCGAAGTCATATCATTATGATTGTGTTGATGCAGAAGGGCGTCGTTGTCAGATTAGATTAAGAGTTTATGATGATTATTCGAGAGGGTCTCAAATATATGTAGATTATAGTGATATGCGTTGGGTTTATTCTATTCCAAGTAGTTATTAATTTAATAAAATAAAAATATGAGATGCAATAATTGTGGTTGGGAAAATCCCGACAGTAATTCAAAATGTGAAAAATGTGGAACTCCTTTGTCTGGAGCGCTGCAACATCGTGTTGAACCAATTGCAACAAATGTAGTTGCAGATAGTTTGAAATCAACAGTATTTGAGGCTGATGTTTTTGGAGGAATGAATACTCCTGCAACAGCAAAAGAGAATGAATGTCCTAAATGTGGGTATCCATTGCGACAAGGTGCATTGGTTTGTCCTAATTGTAAATATGAATTACAACAAAACAATAGTATAGAAGAAAAACACAATCCTATGCCAAGACAAAATGTTAATCCAGTTGGTACTGGAACTATTAATCCATGGATAAATGTTCCTGCAAAAAAACAATGTAAATTAACTCCTATTACAGCTCCAACAGAAGAAAAATTGGAAGCAATATCTTTTAAGGAGGGGGAAGTACATAATTTGAATAGAGCAAATTTGGAAGCGGAAAATCCAACTATAACATCTCAATGTCAAGCTCAATTGTCTTGTGATGAAAGTGGTAATTGGCATATTGAGGATTGTAGTTCTCAAAAAACGACTTTTATTCATGTTAATGAAAAGACTCAACTTAAAGATGGTGATATAATTTTGATGGGTAATCGTCAATTTGTGTTTACTATCGAAAAATAATTTGCGTTATGGCAATAGCAAATCGTTGCGATTTTTCGGTTGGCGATGTTATTGACCGAAAATATACAGTCACAAAAGTTTTAGGTGAAGGTGCTTTTGGTAAAGTATTTAAAGTAACAAAAGGTACACGTGATATTTATGCTTTAAAACTTTTAAAACTTTGGGAGGTTGCACCAGAAATTCGTCAACAATTATGTGATCGTTTTGAAATGGAGTTTCAAACAGGGCAAATAAAAAGTCCTTATCTTGTGCATTCTATTGATCGTGGTTTTGTTGATGGGAATCCTTATATCCTAATGGAATTTTGTCCTAAAGGAGATTTGTCTTCTTGTTCGCGTAGTACAGATTGGAATCTTGTAGGGCAACAAATTTTGTTGGGATTAAAGGCTTTGCATCAATGTGGAAAAGTTCATCGTGATTTAAAACCAGAAAATGTTTTGTTAAAAGCAGATGGAACAGCTGCATTGACTGATTTTGGTATTTCTGGAGACCGCAATAAGCGTATGACTGAACGAAATATTTTAGGTAAACCACAACAAATATTTGGCACATATGCATATATGCCACCAGAGCAAGTTATGCCTCGCGCTGGTGAAGCTACAGTTTTACCTACTACTGATATTTTTTCATTCGGAGTCGTAATGTATCAATTGCTTACAGGTGTTTTACCATTTGGCACATTAAATGACCAAAATGATCTTGTAATGTATATCAAAAATGGTAAAGAGGGAAAATGGAATCGTTCGGCCTTGAGAATGTCGACCTATGGAACAATGTTTTTACCTGTGATAGAGGGTTGTTTAGTGCCAGATTTCAAACAACGTTTACAATCCGTTGATGATGTATTGGCTTTATTGCCTCATATATCGCATAATCAAAAGCATATTGATGAAACAGAATTAGTGAAACCTCAGTATGTTAAAGGTTATAGATTAAAAGTTATGCAAGGGGAAGAATATGGAAGAGTGTATGATTTGACACAATTTCAGTCGAAGTCTTCTATTATTACAATGGGGCGTAAAGACTATTCTGTAAATAATACATTGCCAATTTGCGAAAATCAAAGTCGTTATATCTCTCGTCGTCATTGTACGTTAGAATTTGATGTAATAAGTAATGTTTGGTTTATTCGTGATGGACAGTGGGATGCTCAAGAATCTCGTACTTGGAAAAAATCATTGAATGGGACTTATGTTAATGCTAAAGAAGTTTCAACTAATGGTTATTTTTTATCTGTCGGGGATATCATTTCTATAGGAGATACTAAACTAAGAATGGAGGCATATTAAAGAATTTAATACTTAAAAAACATGAAACAAATAACAATAGGACGTAATACAAATTCTGATATAGTTGTAGATTCGAGTTATAATACTGTAAGTACAAATCATGCAACTATAATTGAAGATAATGGTAGAATTATTTTTAAAGATCATAGTTCTAATGGTAGTTATGTAAATGGACATTTAGTTCATCAAACTCAATTTGAAATACAAATGCATGATGCGATATTTTTATCTCGGTCATATCAATTGGATATGAACCAAGTGCGTCGGTGCTTAGGATTAGGTCGAGAAACGCAACGAATTTCGCAACAAAATGCTCACACAATGCAAGATTTTGGTCAACAACATGTGGTTACTCCTCAACCACAAGCTCAATATCAACAACCTGTTCATCAACAACAAGCTACACCAAAGTGTTTAAATAAGTTTAATTGGGGGGCATTTCTGTTAAGTTGGATTTGGGAAGTTTGTCATAGTGTATGGATTTCTTTGTTATGTTTGATTCCATACGTTAATTTTGTTATGGTTTTTGTTTTAGGTTTTAACGGAAGTAGATGGGCTTGGGAAAATTGTAAAGATAGAATGACAGCAGAGGAATTTGACGCAAGACAAAAGTCATGGACAAAAGGAGCTGTAATTTATTTTGTTGTTGTCTTTGTCCTTTGTTTTATAATAGGATTTGCTTCTGCTATGTAAAATGTTTAAAATAAAATTTATTATATTATGTCACAACCAACACAAAACACTTATAAACGCTCATTTGCTGGTTCGATAGGAGCTGGTATGGGGTCATTATTTAATGCTTCAGGTAAAAAATACTTCATACTTGAGCATAAAGTTTCTTCTAAATATCATAAAGCGGGAGAATCGCAACAAATTATTGTAGATCAAATTGAATTAGGACGTGATGATAAATGTCAAGTTCGTTTTGATGAGTCGTTTACTACGGTATCACGTCGTCATGCGGCGATTGTTCGTGATGGGGATAACTGGAAATTGATACAATTGTCAAAGACGAATACAACTTTTCTGAATGGGCATCCAGTTAAAAATGAATGGTATTTACAAAATGGTGATGAAATTCAATTGTCGGTAAATGGACCAAAATTAGGTTTTATTATTCCTTCAGGTGAAAAATCGACTGTTAAGAGTATAAATCTTACGGCTCGTATGAATTTGTTTGCTCAGCAAGCTCTTCGTCCGTATAAAACAGCAGTTGCGGTTTTGGCTGTTGTATTGTTGTTGTCATTAGGTGGTGGTAGTTATGCTATTTGGAGCGGTATTCAAACAAATACAGATTTGATTGCTCAAATTGATGATATGAAAAAAGCACAAGAGCAAAATGATTCTATTGCTCAGGCAGATATGGCAAGATTGATTGCAAAAAATGATTCTATTTCTAAATTGGTAGGAAAACTTAGCGGAGAAGTAAAAAAAGCAAAGGATTTTAAGGTTAAAGTTTCGGAAGAGTTAGTTGAAGGAGAAAAAGATCTTGAAGCATGTGTTCCTTATGTCTATTTTATTTGGGCAGAACGTATAGTCATAACTTTTGAAGGTCAAACAAAAGAGGTAGAAGGCGGATGGAGCGGAACTGGTTTTATAGATCAACGTGGTCGATTTATCACAGCTCGTCATGTTATTGAACCTTGGTTTTTTGCACCAGAGACAGAATTGTTGCAAATGTCAAATGTGATTGATTCAAACGGCGGAACTGTGGTCGCTTATTTTAAGGCTTATTCTTCATCAGGAGATGTTATTTCGTTTAAATCATCTCAATTTAAGTGTAATAGGGGTAAGGATGATGTTAGAATTGTAGATGGAGTAAAAATAAGATTAGCAGGATTGAATGATACCGATTATGCGTATTATAATACAGGTAGAGTAAAAGGGTTACACGTTGCCCCAGCATTGTCTGAAAAACTTCCACGTGGAGCAAAATTAAGTGTATTGGGATTTCCTCTTGGTTTAGGAGCAAATTCAGAATCTGAAATTCGCCCTCAATTTAGTAGTGCAACAACTTCTGATAAGGGATTGAATAATGGTGTAATTTTAACAACTGAAACTACATACGAACAAGGTAGTTCTGGGGGGCCAGTTTTCTGCGCTAATGCCGATGGTTCAAGTTATACTGTAGTTGGTATTGTATCTGCTGGGGCAGGTCGTTCTACTGGTTTTGTTGTTCCTATTTCAGCAATTAAATAAAATATGAGTATGAAAAAAGATATAAGAATTAGGCTTGCCGCTCGTTGTGAAGCGGCAGGTCGTCCAAATAATGAGGATAATTATCAAGTAGATGAAAATCTTGCTGATAATGAATGGGGTTTTACGGCAGATAAAGAATTTTCTTTAGGAGAAAAAGGTTCGTTATTATTAGTTTGTGATGGTATGGGGGGAATGAATGCCGGTGAAGTGGCATCAGAAATAGCTGTGCAATCTATAAAAGAGTATTTCTCTGCAGAACACCTCACAGAGGATGTCATAGACTCGTCAGCATCAATTAAGGATTATATTAAAAAATCAATTATTTATGCCGATGAACAAATCAAGCAAGAGGGTAAAAATGATGAATCAAAACGCGGTATGGGTAGTACCATTGTTTTGGCTTGGTTGATTAATGGTAAAGTCTATGTAGGTTGGTGTGGCGATAGTCGTGCTTATTGTTATAATTCTAAAACAGGATTAATACAACTTTCGCATGACCATTCATATGTTCAAGAATTGGTTGATGCTGGTAAGTTGTCTGCTGAATTGGCATTTGACCATCCACATAATAATATTATTACTCGAAGTCTTGGAGATAATAATATGGTGGCTAAGCCTGATGTTGCAGAGTTTGATTTACATAATGAGGATATTATTTTGTTGTGTAGTGATGGTCTTTGTGGGGTATTGCGAGACAATGAAATTGAGTATTTTATTAAGAATAATCAAACTTCGATGAACGAGTGTCGTGATGCTTTATGGGAAGGTTCTCGTCAAGTGGGTTGGACTGATAATACGACAGTTGTTCTTGCACAAGTCGTTTCTGGGGCGGCAACGATTGTTGACGAAAAGGAAGAGGTTATGGTTGCTGAAACAAACAAAGGGTTTAAGCCAATAACGGTTTTTGTCTTAGCCATACTTTGTTTGTTTTTAGGTGCATCATTGACCTTTGTCTATGTTAAAAGAGCGAAAATTGTAGAATTATGGAATAAAGTAGAGATGGTGTTTACGGCTGACGAAGAAGTGGATAATTCTGGTGTGGAGAATGAGTCTATCGTTGATGAAAATATTGGTGAAGTTGGTGTTTCTGATGGAAGGGATGAGGATGTAAAAGAAGGAAATACTGAAAATAAAACTAAACCCGAGGGGCAAAAAAAACAAGAATCCAAAGTTGATACAAACAAGTTAAATGAAACTTTTGGAAAAATATCTACAATATCGGAGGAAGAAAAGCTAGATGGATTAACAGAGGAAGCAGAGGTTGAACTAGAAGAAAAAAGAGATACATCAAAGTAAGAAGAAACTATTACTATATAATTTGTAAACTAAATTTAATATGCGATTAACAGAAAATCAACTATTTCATAATAGATATCAATTAAAGAAACTACTTGGTCGTGGTGGTTTTTCAGAAGTATGGTTAGCACAAGATACTTTTACTTCGATTGATATAGCACTTAAAGTATATGCCCCAGGCAGTGGTATGGATGATGATGGCGTGAAAACTTTTAGTGAAGAAATTCGTCGTACATGGGCATTGAATCATAGTGCATTGTTGAAACCTCAACATTTTGATGTTGATAATAATATGCCATATCTTATAATGCCCTATTGTTCAGAGGGTTCGTGTCTTCGTCGTATAGGTAAAATGTCAGAATCAGATATTTGGAGCCTTTTAGCAGATGTGGCTTCGGGACTTGATTATTTGCATTCACAAGATGTCATACATCAAGATATAAAACCAGATAACATTCTTATTGATAACAATGGACGTTGTTTGATTTCTGATTTTGGGATTTCAACTAAAGCTCGTAGTACATTGCGTAAAAGTATGATGGGTAATGTGTCTGGTGGTACAACAGCTTATATGGCTCCAGAACGTTTTTCTCGAGAACCAGCACCAATCAAGGCAAGTGATATTTGGTCGTTAGGTGCAACTATATTTGAATTAATGACAGGTAATGTCCCTTTTGGTGATTTGGGCGGAGGAATGCAAAAAAGTGGAGCAGAAGTACCTTATATTAAAGGAAATTATTCTGATGAATTGCAGTATTTGGTAGAACGTATGTTGTCGTTAGAAACATGGGAACGTCCAACTGCTGCGCAAATAGCACTTTGGGCCGAAAAACCAAATTCTCGACCCAAAAGAGTTGTTGTAAAAGAACCTATTCAAGAAGAAGTAAACAAGTTGAATGAAACTGTTTATTCTGGATCAACAAATAATGATGATAATAAAAATATTTGGGAAAAATTAGAGGAACAAAATGACACAAAGAAACCAGAATTAGTTATTGGAACACCTGAAGCTCGAGATAACTCTACTCATAATTTTTTGGCTGCAGCGTTGATAGTTATTTTGGTTATTGGTGGTGTTATTTGGTTTGCAGTAGAACAAAATAGGAAGGAGGAGTGTCGAAGAATAGCAAGAAATGAGCATACTACTGCTGTTAGTACTTTTGATAATATATTGCAACAAGCAAGTTTCGATAATGTTGAGGGCTTCGAAAGTGCATATAGTTGGCTCATTGAAATTCAATCGTGTGAAAGGAATCTTTGTTTTCAAGGGACTCATGTTTATGAACAGAAAAAGGCAGATTTAAAAAATAAAACATATAATGCATATAATACTTTATACAATAAAATTCAAAAAATGCCAGTAGGTCATTCAACTACAGAAAAGTATAGGACAAAATTAAATAAAATAACTGCAATTAATCAAAAATTATAAGTTATGAAAAAACACAGAATACTCTTGTTTGGTATATTATTGTGTTTGCCAATGTTACTTTTTGCCGATATTTGTGCGGATTTTTTAGCAGAAGGTAAGCAACTCTACAATAATGGTAATTATCAAAAAGCTAAGGAATGTTTTCTTTATGTAAAAAATGAGTGTGGAGCATATTATGGAGATGTTACTAATTGGATAAATAAGTGTGATGCAGCATTAACACCTACATTATCGGTAAGTAAATCTTTTATTTCATGTTCGGCAAGTGGTACTACTCAATATATAACAGTAACCTCAAATACAACATGGCAAGTTGAATATCCATCTTCGAATATGTATTCTGTAACTCGCAATGGGAATAGTTTGACTGTTACTATTTATTCTACAACTTCAACAGAGTCTCGTACTGATTATTTTAATGTAAAAACTACAGATGGTAAGATTGTAAAAAAAATTACATTAACTCAATCTGGAAAATCGGTATCAAATTCATTGGAAGTTAGTACTTCTTTGATTTCATGTTCGGCATCGGCAACGACAAAATATGTAACAGTAACATCGAACACTTCGTGGCAAATAGAACATCCAACAGGAAATATGTATTCAGTTACAAGAAATGGTAATACTTTAACAGTTAAGATTACAGCGAATACTTCGACAAATGCACGGGAGGATTTTTTCAATGTAAAAACTACAGATGGAAAGATTGTAAAAAAAATCACATTGAAACAGAGTGGTAAGGTTTCGCATAGTTCTAATTCTTATGCTGTGATAGATAATGCTTGGATAGATCATAATGTATATGAGAATGGTGTAAAAGGGATGAGAATACACATTAATGTTGCTGTGCATTATGCTTTAAATCATAAAGTGGGAGTTGCGATTTATTTTTCTTATAAGAATGGGAATAAATTAAAAGATTATAACGGAAGTTATAAAATTTTTAGTGATGGTAATGTTGGAATTTATGATACAGACAATGCAACTTATGAAAGTACACGATGGAAAGATTGGACAATATTTTTCCCTTATTCTGAGTTACATATGGAGTCTGGCTGTAAAGATGTACCATTGCAAGTGAATATTGGTATTTATGATTCTACTGATGAAAAATGGTTAACCTCTTCTGAACAAAAAACAATAGGTTTTACTTTTTCTAATTAATTTAAAAAAATTATGAATAGAATAGCTATTTTGTTAATTTGTATATTTGGTATTAGTATTAATTTGTTCGCTGATAATATTTGTTCTGAATTCTTATCTGAAGCTAAACAGAATTATAATAATGGTAATTATCAAAAAGCAAAAGAGGGTTTTGAATATGTGAAACGTGAATGTGGGGAAAGTTATGGTTCTGTGAATGATTGGATACAATTGTGTGATGAAAAATTAAATAGAACTAAAACAACACAAAGTGCTTCGAATTATACTTCAGTTTATTTATCTGTATCGCCAATTAGTTTGAATTTTAGTGCTAAAGGTGGGACAAAAACGATTTCTGTTTCCTCATCAAGTGGTTTTAATGTTTCAACTAATAATTATTGGATAAAATATAGAAAAAATGATTATTCAATTGATATTACTATTGATGAGAATTTTAATTCTTCGGTGAGAGATGGTTCTATTAAAATTACTAATTATGATGGAAAATCAGTGTCTATTGCTATACGGCAACAAAAAAAATTAACATCTGCTCAATTGACATCATCTCCATTGTATTTAGAGTTTGAGGCAAATGGAGGTACAAAAGCATTGACTATTACATCGTCAAGTAGTTTTTCTGTTGAAACAGATGTTAGTTGGTTAACTTATAGTAAGAGTGATGATTATGTTTATGTTACAGCAAAAGCTAACAGTTATTCGGTTAAACGTAATGGTATGATTAAAATACAAAATAGCGATGGTAAAACGATTTCGGTTTCTATTTCTCAAAAAGCAAATGTTTCGGCATCATCAAATACATCGTCAATATCATCTTATTCAGACAGTAAGTCTTTGTCTGTGTCATCTACATATATTTATTCTTCGTATAGTGGTTCAATTCGATATTTAACTGTAACAAGCAATACTGAGTGGGAATTGTTGTATCCTACTGGATCTATGTATTCAGTTTCGCGTTCGGGAAATCAATTAACTATTTATATCCATTCTAATTCTTATAATGAGAGTCGTAAAGACTTTTTTAAGGTCATAACAAAAGATGGATCAAAAGAAGTTAAAGTAACAATGGAGCAAGGGGCTAATACTTCAGCAAGAACAAGTAGTACAAGCAAAACTAAAAAAACTACATCGTATAATAGTAATTTGACTGCATATCAAAAGTATATTCAAAATCAAGATAATATTGAAATTACTTGGCTTGGTTTTAATACATCATTATGTACTGGCTATGAATTAGGTGTTTCTTTATTAAGATTACGTTTTGGTTGGTTTCAACTTAAACTATATGAAATGAGTTTAGGGTATGATTTTGTTAGTGGAAGAGATTTTGTTGCATATAATCCGAGTGTTAATTTCTTGATACCAACTGGTTATGAAGGAACATTTTATTTTGGAGCAGGACCAACTATAAATACATTAATGTGGGATTATGATTGGTGGGATTATGATAAATGGGTTTGGTTTAATGCAGAATTAGGTTATCGTTGGCATTGGGGGGATTGGGCTTCATCAGATTTCTTTATGCGTTATGATGGAATGTTTACTATAGGTGTATCTATTCAATGGTCGTCGTATTTTTAAAATGTAAGATTATGAAAAAGTTATCAATTATTTTATTTGTTTGTTTGTGTTGTAATGTTGTTTTTGCACAAACAAGGCTCGAAAGAGCTCATGCTGCGTTGGATACATTAAATTATGAAGCTGCAATGGGGCATGTTGATGTAGTTTTAAATTCTGAACCGAAAAATGTTGAGGCTTTAGTTTTGAAAACTATAATTTTAGCTTCAACAGAGATGTATGGAGAAGCAATAGAATATGCAACAAAGGCAATTGAGTATGCTCCTAAAAAAGGACAATATTCTAAAGATAAAATTTATGCAACACGGGCGGGAATTTTTAAATATAGTTTAGAAGAGTATGATAAGGCTATTGCAGATTTTTCATCTGCAATTAAATTGAATAAGCAATCGTCTGATTATTATACAGAAAGAGCACATTGTTATGCTTTAGTTAAAGAAATAGGAAAAGCAGAGAAAGATTATTTGAAAAGTATAGAACTTAGTCCGTATAAAGCTGAATATATGGATAATTATGCTCGTTTTTTGATGTCACAAAATGATACGATAAAAGCTTTTGAATTAGTTAATAAGGCTATTAAATATGATCCTAATTATATTAATTCGTATTATACTCGTTCTCGTATCCATTCTACTTGTGGAAGATATACATCCTCTATTGATGATATGTTTTTTATAATAGATAATGTTGGTTTTTCTGAATTCTCTGATAGAGAGTTGTTTTGGTATTATTTTTATAATGAATCGGATTATGTAATGCAAATTTTATCACAAAAAATAGCAGAGAATCCAGATGACGTAACATATCGTTCTTTTCGTATTGATTTATACGAATACAAAGAAGAATATCGTAAAGCAATAGCAGATTTAGATTATATAGAAAATTTTTATGGGATAGGTGAGTGTACCGCATATTTTTATAAACAACGAGGATATTGTTTTGCGAATGTTTATGAATATAATAATGCACTAAAAGACTATTCTAAATCGCTTGAATTAGAACCTGATGGCTTTGTTTATTTGATGAGAGCAAATGCTTTTGCCGATAATGGTTATTATGAAGAAGCTATTGCTGATTATGAATTAGTAATGTCACAATATAAGAAACCTGAATTATTGTCTTATGCATATAGTACTCGTGCATCTATTGCAGAGGAGCAAGATGAATATAATGATGCTATAACCTATTATACTTTACAAATAGAAGAAGATGCAGGTGATTATGCTTATTTGCGTCGTGGTGCGATGTATAAATTATTAGGAAACATTGTTATGGCAGAAAAAGATTTTGATTATGTATTGTCACTTGATAGTGTGTGGTTAGATGTAAAATTATTAGCATTTGCATATACAGAAAATAAGGAAGAGGTTGATAAATTGGTGAAAAGTGAACGAGGTGGTGATTTAGATCCTTATAATATTGCTTGTGCTTATTCTACGTTAGGTGATATTGATAATGCTTTGAAATATTTAGAAAAAGCCTTGCAAAATGGATATAAAGCATTTCATCATATAGATGTTGATACAGATTTTGATAGCATTAGAGATAATGATAAATTTAAAAGATTGATAGATAAATATAGGAAAAGACATATTTCAAATAAAATAAGTAGTTTTTTTAATTAAATGTTAGTTTGTCAATAGAGACAAAGGAAATATAACTATTTTTAATGGCTATTTGAATAAAAAAAGCATCGCTCATTGGTTGGGCGATGCTTTTGTAGTTTTATGAAACTATTTGTAGGAATTTGAATGTTTTGCTATAGACAAAAAGTCATGTATGCAGGGATGTATGTGATTGAGTTTTCTTGTTTTAGGTTTTTGGGATGGATTACATAACAACCACCTATGCGCTCATGAAATTTTGTTTGAAATCGTTCGAGTGATATAGTAATGTGGTAATTTTCTTTTAAATATAATCATATCAGTATGTTATAATATTTGTGTTGTATAATGCGCACTTTTGCGCTTGTTGATTTACCCTACAATGCGCATGTGAGGATACGATAAATTTTTGGAATAGCAATATTTTTTATGTGTTTTTTGTAGTGCGCGAATTATAGATAAAAAAGAAAAAAAGCATCGCTCATTGGGTTGGGCGATGCTTTGTGGTTTTATAAAAGTGGAGTCATGTAGATTGGTAGACATTGTAGTGAACCTTTGTGTTCGGTGTCTTTAGTGTGAAGAATATAGGATTCACTTATGCGATTGCTGAATTTTTGGGTAAATGTGTCTATTGATGGGTGTGTGCGGTAGTTGCTTGATTTTACTTCTATCGGACATATTTTTTTGCCACGAGATAATAAAAAGTCTATTTCGTAGTTGTGTTTATCATCTTTAGGAAAGGTGTAGTAAAATAGTTTGTTGCCTGCGGTTTGAAGCATTTGAGCAACTAGGTTTTCGTATATGTATCCTAAATTTGCTGATAGTTTGTCGGAAAGAAGTTGTGTGTATATGATATTTTCGGTGTAGGATTTGTCCCAAAATGCAAGTGTTACGAATAATCCTGTGTCGCATACAAACATTTTATAGCGTTGATAGTTGGTTGATAGTGACATTCCGATGTTTGGGTCGTCTGCATGATAAGCAAAATTGATCACTTGGCTATCTTCCATTTGAGCTAACATCTCATCTAATCGCTCAGATTTTATGTCGCCTATAATACTTGATGCGATATAACGTGATGTGTTTTTGCTAAGTTGTGAGGGGATTGCCATAAATAGTTTAGATATTCGTCCTGTGGTGTCGATTTTACGAAAATCTTCGGCATATAGTGTGATGATTTCTCGTTTGATTGCATCTACTTGTGATAGATTATTGGTTTCGAGATATGTTTTTACTGCTTGTGGCATGCCTCCAATCAACATATACAATCTTAAATCGCGCATTAAACTTCGGTGTGCGGCTCCAAATCCTTTGCGAATGTTGTATTGTTGGCGTATTAGATTCATTGTGATAGTATCGTTTAATGCCCAACGAAATTCTTCATAATCAAGAGGGTAGAGCGTGATGTGATGTTCTTCGCTTGGTATTGTAATTTCTTTTGTATTCTTGTGTAGACGAATTAATGAGCCTGTTTCGATGTAATCATATCTTCCATCTGCGACTAAGTATTTAATTGCTTGGCGTGCTCGTGGACATTGTTGTACTTCATCAAAAATAATTACTGATTGGCGTTCGATTAGTTGCACTTTATAATGTGCTTGTAGATTGAGAAAAAGAAAATCTAGGTTAGAATAGTCATCGAATAACGATATTATGTGTTGTGGGGCATTGTTGAAATCGATGATTATTGATGTTTTGTATTCTTGTTGAGCAAAATTAGTGGTTAATGTTGATTTGCCTACACGGCGAGCTCCTTCTATCAAAAGTGCAGTCTGACCTTTGCTTGTCTGTTTCCATTCAAGCATTTTGTCATATAATTTGCGCTTAAAAATAGGTGTTTTCATCGTTGTTTTGTTTTCTGTTTATAGAGTGCAAAAATACGTTTTTTTTGCTTATTTTCCAAATAAAATAGGTGTTTTTGTTGTTGCGGTTTTATTTTGTTGATATTTAATGTTTTATCTAAATCCCCAAGATTTTTAGTGTCGAAATTCCCTGTTTCCCCAAAACTTTAAGTGTAGAAAATCCCCATTTCCCCAAGAAAAAACATTTATTTGTATAGGCGTTTGGTAAAAATAAATTATATGTTTCTTAAAGCCGTTTAATTTGTTCGACCCTAGGGGCGAGGGAGATTTTTTGATTTAGGTAGTTTTTCTTATTTTAGGGATAAAAAAGCATCGCTCAACTCAATGAGCGATGCTTTGTGGTTTATTTGAGGGGTATGTGTTTTGTATGGCATTATTTTGCAGGTTGGGTAGTGGCGTTGTTGGCGTTACCCATTTCGCATGAACCAGTGAATTGTGCTTCTGGTTCAATACTGAGGATTTTGGTTTTGATTTGTCCCCAAATTTTTGAAGTGGCTTTGAGTGAGAGGGTACCAGTAACGGTCATTTTGCCATTGATGTTGCCCATTACTTCGGCATTGGCACAGTCGACGTTGCCTTTGATGTTGCCTTGTTGGCCTACTACTATTTTGCCTTTACAAACTAAATCGCCTTCTAATTCGCCATCGATGCGGATGTCGCTATTTGTGGTGATTGTTCCCACAATTTTGGTGCCTTGAGCTATGATGTTGTGCCCAATTCCTGTAGGTATTACTTCTTTTCCCATAATATTTTTGATTTGAAATTTGAAATTTGAAACTTGAAATTTGAAAGTTATATGCCGAATGGATTTTTCAACTTTTAAATTTCAATTTTCAACTTCTCAAATGTGTTTACTTTGGTTTTGTCGTATTTGCATTCTACTTTTACGTAATTTTCTGTGAAACCATGCATGCAGTCGCCTTTTTTTGAGTCTTCCCAAAGCACTGTGGCTTCTTTGCCTTGTTGGCTATTGTAGAATGCAGTGAGTTTTGCATCTGACACTTGTTGGAGTATTTCGTTGCGGCGACGGCGTTCGTTCATCGGCACAATTGGAGTGATGTTAAGCGCTTTTGTGCCAGCCCGTTCAGAGTAGGTGAATACGTGCAATTGACTGATATCAAGGCTTTCGA
The DNA here is from genome assembly GCA_045126975.1 of Candidatus Aphodosoma sp. Lineage (GTDB taxonomy): Bacteria > Bacteroidota > Bacteroidia > Bacteroidales > Paludibacteraceae > Aphodosoma. The sequence goes on from JBGVPL010000032.1 coordinate 19,172, forward strand.
TAAATCGTTTGCATTCCTCGAAGAGTTCTGGTGTTTCACCTCGTACGCCTACCATTACATCAACTCCAATAAATGCATTTGGCATTACTTGCTTAATTTTGTTGATTTTGTAAGCAAAGAGTGCAGTGTCGTATTTGCGGTGCATTAATTTTAGTAGCTCGTCACTTCCGCTTTGTAGTGGTATGTGGAAATGCGGAGCAAAGTGATGTGAAGTTGCAACAAAATCGATTATTTCGTCGGTCAATAGATTTGGCTCGATGCTTGAAATGCGGTATCTTACATCGGCATCAATTGCATCGAGGGCTTTTATTAGGTCGAAGAAAGTTTCGTTAGTACTACGTCCGAAATCGCCTGTGTTTACGCCTGTCAATACTATCTCTTTAGCACCTTCTGCAATGGCTTTTTTTGCCACTTCGATTGTTTCGGCTATTGAGGCATTGCGACTGCGACCACGAGCGAATGGAATGGTGCAGTAGGTGCAGTAGTAGTCGCATCCGTCTTGTACTTTGAGGAAGTGGCGAGTGCGGTCGTCGGCACTACATTCAGGGCGGAAGTTGCGGATTTGGGCTGTGCGAACAACGTGGTATTCGGCTTGTGAATTTTTGGGAGACGCAATGTATTGCGTCTCTACTTTGAATGCGTGTTTGCTTTCGATGTTTTTTAGAAAATCGGGGAGTACTACTTTTTCGTTAGCCCCGAGTACTAAATCAACTCCCTCTATATTTGCTATTTCTTCTGGTTTGAGTTGAGCATAACATCCAGTTACAACTATATAGGCGTGAGGGTGTTTTTTTATCATTCGGTGAATCATCTGACGACCTTTTTTGTCGGCAGTGTCAGTTACCGAGCAAGTATTGATAATCACCACATCTGCCTCTTCGCCAGCCTTGCACGGAACGAATCCAATCTCTCGGAGTTGACGTCCAAGTGCAGATGTTTCGGCAAAGTTGAGTTTGCAACCAAGTGTTTGAAATGCTATTTTTTTATTTTGGAATAGTGTAGTATCTATCATAATTATGCAAAGTTACGATTTTTTATTGTTTTGAGCAAGGAAATATTTCTTAAATTTCTTAAATATACACTTGAAATGTGTGTTTTATATATTTATAATATGTGTTTAATTGTGATTTTTTTTGTAACTTTGCAGTGCGTTAGGGGGAGTAAGGAGCAGTGAGTAGGGAGTAAGAGGTGGTTTTGAATTTTAATAAAAAACGATATATGAAAAAGGTAGTTATAGCAGTAGATTCGTTTAAGGGTTCTTTGTCGGCAGCAGAGGTTGCCGAGGCGGTGACAAAGGCATTTAATGATGTAGTGCCTGAGTGTGAAATAGTTTCGTTGCCGTTGAGTGATGGAGGTGAGGGATTAACAGACGTTTTGGTTAATCATCTTGGTGGTCGTTATCATACAATTGATGCGTTTGATCCATTGATGCGTCCTATTAAAGTGCAATTTGGTGCAGTTGGTCGTTGTGCTATTATTGAAATGGCGACAGCTGCAGGTCTTACTTTGTTGTCGGAAGAAGAGCGTAATCCGATGAATACTACTACATACGGTGTGGGAGTTATGATGCAAGCTGCATTGGATTTAGGTTATCGTAAATTTTTGGTTGGAATCGGAGGAAGTGCGACTAATGATGCTGGGCTTGGTGCTATGCAGGCGTTGGGATTGCGTTGTTATAATTCGCAAGGTCGTGTGATTAAAACTCCAATTACAGGTGCAATGCTTCAAGATGTTACACACCTTGATTTGACTTCGCTTAAACGCAAAATGGCTGATGTTGAGTTGACTGTGGCTTGTGATGTGCAAAATCCTTTATTTGGTCCACAAGGAGCAGCAATGGTTTATGGACCTCAAAAAGGTGCTAATGAAGAAGAGGTGAAAATACTTGATGCTGGTTTGCGTCACATTAGTCATGTTTGGCGTCGTTGCTGTGGTGTGACGATTGAAAATCAACCTTGTATGGGTGCTGCTGGTGGTTTTGGTGGTGCGTTTGCGGTATTGTTGAATGCGAAACTTCGTTCGGGTATTGACTGTATTCTTGATATTCTTGATTTTGATAATTTGGTAGATGATGCAGATTTAGTGGTTACGGGGGAAGGTACGATAGATTCGCAATCGTTGATGGGAAAAGCGTTGACAGGATTGCTTCGTCGCTCAAATCAAGCTGGTGTTCCTGTTTTGGCTATTGCTGGATATATTGAAAATAAAGAGGCAATTATTCGAGCTGGAGTATCGGAATGTTTGCAAGTATCATCTCGTTCGATTTCGATTGAAGAGGCTATGCAGCCAGATATTGCTCGTCAGAATATTATTACTGTCGTCTCTAATTGGATTAAAGTGGATTGAAAAAAATAATATTTATATTGATTTTGAATTTCCTGTATTTGAGTCGAGTTTCGGCTCAGGTACAGGAAATTTTGCCTTCGGGGGTAGCACCAGCGGGGGCTGATGTGGTGTTTACGGAGCGGTGGTTAGCTTTTTCGAATCCTGCTATTTTGTCGCGTGAGGAGAGAGTGGCGGTGTCGGTGGGGTATGAGAATAGGTATTTTGCGGCAGAGTTGTCGGATGAGTATTTGTCGGTGGCGGTACCGACTAAGTATTTTAATGTTGGTACATCGTTTAATTTTTTTGGATATGCAGATTATCATGAAATGATGGCGGCATTGACAGTAGCTCGGAGGTTTGGTATTGTTTCATTTGGTGTTGAGTTTGATTATTTTAATATGTTTTTGCTTGATGATGTGGGGTATCGTCATGCGTTTACGGCGCAAGTGGGATTGCAGGTAGATGTGACGGAGCAGTGTGTGTTGGGTTTTCGAATGTTTAATCCTTCGTTTACGCAGATAGATTATAACGATGTGGCTCGGCGATTGCCTGTGATGATGCATGTGGGATGTAATTATACTTTTATTGAAGATTTGGATGTGTTGGTCGAGGTGGGGTATGTGCTTAATCAAGGTGTTGATTGGGCTGTGGGTATGGAGTATAGGATTATGCCAGAATTGCTTGTGAGGGCGGGGGCGCATGGAGCAGATTATGTGATTCCGTCGTTGGGAGTGGGGATTGCTTTTGCTGGATTTAGGTTTGATTTGATGGCGGAGGCTGATTTCCGGATTGGGATGTCGTTGTTGTCGAATTTGTCTTATAGATTTTAAAAGACATGAAGATACGAAAATATGACTTTGGGCGTTTTATCTTTTGTCTGCTGATGTTTTGGATGTCGGCAATAGCGATTTCGGCACAACAATTTACGTTCGAACAATTTTATAATTTGGTATTGAATTATTTAGGAGAAGATGATGAGGGGGAGGGGCTTGATGTGCAGGATTTGGAGTTGCGGTTGCGGAGGGCGTATGATAATCCGATTGATTGGAATAGGGCAACGCGGCAGCAATTGGAAGATTTGGTATTTGTGAGTGGCGAGCAGATTGAGGAGTTGTTGTTTTATGCTGATTATTATGGTCCGGTGCGTTCGTTGGCAGAATTGAAATTGGTGCATGATATAGAGTCGCCTTTGCTGTTGTTGCTGCCATCGGTTTTGTACGTTGGAGAGGATATGGATACTACGCGTTGGACAGATGCGTTTAGATATTTGTCGCATGAGGTGGTGTTGCGCTCGGATGTTACATTGGAGTCGCGCAAAGGGTATCAGACGGGGCATTATTTAGGTAGTCCGTTTAGATTATTTGGGCGGTATGATTTTGAGGCGGGTAATAATTTTCGGGTAGGATTGACGGCAGAATCGGATGCTGGGGAACCTTGGTTTTCGCATGGTGGTCGTGGTTTTGACCTTTATCGAGGTTATGTGGAGGCGTCGAATTTGGGAGTTTTAAGTCGTGCGGTAGTTGGGGCGTATCGTGTAGGGTTTGGAAAGGGATTGTTATTTGGGCAACAGGCGTATGGGAGCAGATTGTCGCAAGTGATGAGTAGGTCGGGAGGACAGTATGGAGTGAGTGGTTATAGTGGAGTTTCGGAATTGCCAACACTTGTTGGAGCAGCGGCTTCTGTTCAAATAGATAAATTTTCGGTAACGCCATTTTATGGATATACGTCGCTTGATACGGATACGACGGGTGGATGTTGGTACACGTATTCAACATCGGGGTATCATCGGACGGAGAGTGAGATAGCGAAGCGTGGTACATTGGGGTTGCATACCGTGGGGGTGAATGGTAGTTACACTCAACGATTTTTTAATGTAGGATTGACTGCGTATGGTGGATTTTTTTCGTTGCCTGCAGTGATTGGAAGTGGCGATTGGTCGGCCACAGATTTTGAGGGTAGAACTCAGTGGGGAGTGTCGGTGGATTATGGATTTCATAGAAGTAAAGTGTGGTTTTCGGGAGAAACTGCTATTGCACAAGGTGTTTCGGTAGCTACGACCAATACGTTGTTGATTCGTCCGATGGGGGAATTGCAATTTGTGTTGAATCATCGTTATTTTTCTCCACATTATCATGCATTTTGGGCAAATTCGGCATCGTCGTTATCGGGGGTAAATGGAGAGCATGGGGCAAGTTTTGCGATGCAGGTGCCTGTGGGTAGGGCTAAGAATTTGTCGTTTTTGGCAGATGTATATAAACCATTGTGGGCATCAACAACAATGTCGGCTACGCAAGTTGGATATGAATTGCGAGGACAATTTCAGGGTCTGTTTGCTTCAGATAAAATAGTTTATGCTTCGTTGCGATATAAGGTGCGACCTGCGTGGTATAGGGAGGAGGATTGGCATATTTCGCAATCATCGACAGACAGAGTGGGGCAGTTGTATCTGAAATTTTCGTATGCGGCAAGTGGTTGTAGGTTTGTGACAGGCGCACAAGCGAATGTGGCGCAAGAGAGGATTTTAGGTGAATTTACAAAGCCTACGTTTGGGTGGTTGTTTTATCAAGATGTGGCGTATGATGTCAAGCAAGTGCCATTGCGATTGAAGGCACGGATGTCACTTTATGGAGCGCCAACGTGGGCCAATAGATTCTATTTGTATGAGTCGGATGTGCCTATGTCGGGTTATACACCAGCACTTTATGGTTCGGCATTTAGGTGGTATGTGATGGCAGATTATAAGTTTAAGTTTGGACTTACAGCGGCATTGCGCATAGCACAAACAATTTATTCGGATAGAGAGGTTATTAGTTCATCACATGACCAAATAGATAAACCTCATAAGACTGATGTTCATATTTTACTTTCGTATAAAATAAAAACAAAAAAACGTAATTAATAATTTAATGTTTTGAATGTTAGTGCCGAATGGCAATTCTAAATTCTCAACTCTAAATTTTCAACTCTCAATTTATTATGAATGGTGATCCAAAACTTTATGAGCTTCTTAATCAATTAGGTATTGAGTATCAGTATATCGAGCATCCCGAAGCTCCAACAATTGAAATTGCAAAACAGTATTGGGCAGGGCATGATGCACGACACTGTAAAAACCTGTTTTTCCGTAATCATAAGGGAAATCAGCACTATTTGGTGTTGCTTGATTGCGATGCCGAAATGAATATTCATGCTATTGAACAACAATTGCATCAGGGAAAATTGTCGTTTGCTTCGCCTGAACGTTTGATGCGTTATTTGGGCGTTAAGCCTGGGTCGGTTACCCCATTTGGACTTATTAATGATGTGGAGCATCATGTTATCGTGTTTGTTGACCGTAATTTGCAACAAGCAGAGCGAGTTTCATATCACCCATGTGAAAATACAGCATCTTTGATTATTAAACGAACAGACCTTGAACGTTTTCTTGATTATCAAGGGAATCGTTGGGAATGGATTGAATTGTATTAAAAGTTACTTATGAAGAAGATATATTTGTTTTTTGTATTACTTGTATTTTTTATTTCTTTGTCGGCACAACAGTATGTGCCAACGGTTGAAAATTTAAAAGCAAGAAAAGAATTTTCTGATATGAAATTTGGTATATTCATCCATTGGGGAATTTATAGTATGTTTGGTCAGGGTGAATGGTATCTTCATAATGCAAAACTTAATCCACAGGAGTATGCTAAGGCTGCTGCAGGTTTTTATCCAGCTCAATTTGATGTATCGGAGTGGGTTGCTGCAATTAAAGATTCAGGGGCAAAATATATAACATTTACATCTCGTCATCATGATGGTTTTTCGATGTGGAATACAGCATATTCAGATTATAATATAGTTGATGCAACGCCATATAATAAAGATGTAATTGCGCAATTAGCGGACGAATGTCATAAACAGGGTATAATGCTTAATTTGTATTATTCTCATATTGATTGGACACGAGAAGATTATCCTCAAGGTCGCACAGCTCGAACCCAATATCGTGATCCTGCAAAAGCTGATTGGACTTCATATTATAATTTTATGAATAATCAACTCACTGAGTTATTGACTAATTATGGCAAAATTGGAGCTATTTGGTTCGATGGTTTTTGGGATCATGATATGGATACAGTGCCTTTTGATTGGCAGTTAGACTATCAGTATGATTTGATTCATAGATTGCAACCATCATGTTTAATTGGTAATAATCATCATGTTAATGTTCATCAAGGAGAAGATATTCAGATATTTGAGCGTGATGTACCAGGAGAAAATAAAGCGGGATATTCTGGTGATATGGATATAAGTAATTTACCTCTTGAAACGTGTCAAACAATGAATGGTATGTGGGGATATAAGGTTGCAGATCAAAATTATAAATCTCTTGATGATTTAATACGTTTGTTGGTTAAAACATCAGGTATGGGGGCTAATTTATTGCTTAATATTGGACCTCAACCGAGTGGTGAACTTCCTATAGTTGCGCTTGAACGTCTTAAAGGGATGGGAGAGTGGTTGCGTGTTAATGGAGAGGCAATATATGGTACAAAAGCAGGTGATATTAAGCCTCAATCTTGGGGCGTAACAACTCGTAAAGGAGATGTTTTGTATGTGCATATATTGGACTAAAATTTAACGTCACTATATTTGCCTCTTGATTTTAAGGTTAAGTCTATTACTGCTTTGTCTGATGAAACTAAAATTCAGTATGAAAAAACTAAGAATGGGGTAATTATTAATTTTCAAAAACCTCTTGTTGGACCAGATTATATTATAAAAATTATAGAAAAATAATGAAAAATAGAATTTTACGTGTATTTAATTTTTTATTAGCTTCAATTTTTGCTTGTTTTGGAGTATCATCGATTAAGCAAGTTATGTGTATGTATGGAGTTCCGTCGGGTGAATTTCAAATTTCAGGGCGAGTGGAGAATCTTAAATCAAAGCCTGTGCGTAAGATTGAGGTTGAGGTGCAAGATATGAAAAGAAATTCGTTGGGTGTTACGACAACAGCAAAAGATGGGACATTTCAGATTGGTTATCAGGGTTGGCCACATAATGAGGTCTATCTTATTTCTCAAGATGTAGATGGTTGGCGCAATGGGGCATATCAGTCAGATACAACGCATGTAAAACTTGATTATCCAAAGAATGGTTGGAATCAAGGTAAGGCTGAGACAAAGCAAAAAGTTGTGTTGAAATATAAGTCGGAGCGTAAAAATAATAGGTATAAATAAAAGATAAGAGGTGCAAAATTTTGCACCTCTTATCTTTTATAACTTTTTTTCTTTTTATTGTCGCCAACTAAACGAAAGCCTACTGATGCTTGTATTATTTGGGATGGTTTTTTATTTAAAACTTCACCTTCTGTATTTTGTATTTTGAATATGTCTTGCATTAAATTATATCGTACATCAAGTGTAATTCGCCAAATGTCGAAACCTAAACCACAATCAAGAGCTAAACGTGTATTTCGTGCTTCTTTTGTAAATGTTTCAAAAGTAATATTGTTATCGTTTAGGTCGCCTATGTTAAAATTAAATTTCGGTCCTGCCATCAATCTCATTTTGAACATTTTGGTGTTTACTAAATGTACACCTAATAGTACAGGAACGTCAATTGTGTGTATATTATATTGATTGTTTGTGTTGTTGATAGTAGTTTTGTAGTTGTAGTAATTATATAAAACTTCTGGTTGAACATACCAAGTACGACCTAAGCGCATATAGAATCCAACATGACCACCATTTTGGAGGTTATTTGTTGCATTGAAAATTTCTTTGTATGATTGTTGTTGTTCTAAAATAGAACTATATCCAGCTTTTACTCCAAGAGAGCACCATTGAGCAGATATTGATATTGCGCTGATAATTAGGATTATTGTGGTATAAATTAGTTTTTTTGCCATTAGTTTTGTCGTTTTTATAAATGTGGCGCAAAGTTACAAAAAAATTGCTATCTTTATACTTAAAAAAATATAAAGATAGCAATGTTTATTTAATATTAGGAATTTTTATGCTTTATTATTCCCAATCAAGGATAACTTTACCACAGATACCAGATTCCATTACATCGAAACCTTTTTGGAAATCATCAACTTTGAAGTGGTGAGTGATAACTGGAGTAAGGTCAAGACCAGAAACAAGCATTTGTTGCATTTGATACCAAGTTTCCCACATTTCACGACCATAGATACCTTTGATAGTGAGAGATTTGAAGATAATGTCGCTCCAATCTACTGTAGTTGTAGGAGGAAGGATACCAAGTTGTGCGATTTTTGAGCCATTGTACATGTTAGCAACCATGTCGCGGAAAGCGATAGGCGAACCTGACATTTCGAGACCTACGTCGAAACCACGGATGCCGAGTTTTTCCATAGCACCAGCAACTGTTTCGCCTTTAGCGGCATTAACAGTCATTGTAGCACCCATTTTTTTAGCGATGTCGAGACGATAGTCGTTCAAGTCAGTAACTACTACGTTTTTAGCACCAGCAAAGCGTGCGATAGCAGTAGCCATAGTACCGATAAGACCAGCACCTGTGATGAGAACGTCTTCGCCTAACAAAGGGAATGATAATGCAGTGTGAGTAGCATTACCGAATGGGTCCATGATAGCAGCCATATCGTCAGAGATACGGTCGTCGAGTTTCACTACGTTAGATTCAGGAATGCAGAGATATTCAGCAAAAGCACCATCGCGGTTAACGCCAACACCGATGCTGTTTTCGCAGATATGTTCTTTACCACGGCGACAGTTACGGCAGTGACCACAAGCGATGTGACCTTCGCCAGTTACGCGGTCGCCAACTTTGATGTTACGAACGCCTGCGCCAACTTCAGCAACAATACCTACGTATTCGTGACCGATTGTCATTGGAGTTTTGATTGTTTTTTGGCTCCATTCGTCCCATTTATATATATGAAGGTCTGTACCGCAAATAGCAGTTTTTTTGATTTTGATGAGAACATCATTTACACCAACTTTTGGCATTGGAACATCTTCCATCCAAATACCTTTAGTTGCTTCTTTTTTTACTAAAGCTTTCATATTTTTGATATTTAGTAATGAGTAGCGAGTAGCGAGTAGCAAGATGTTACTCGGCTTCGCTTCGTTTTTTATTTAGATATTTAGTAGCGAGTCAATTGCCGAAAGGCTCTCGTTACTCGCTACTAATATACTTGTTACTAAAAAAATTATTTAATCACGCCGAGTTCCTTACCGATTTTAGTAAATGCAGCGATAGCTTTGTCGAGGTGTTCTTGTTCGTGAGCAGCTGACAATTGAACGCGGATACGAGCTTCGTTTTTAGGAACAACAGGATAGAAGAAACCTGTTACATAGATACCTTCTTCTTGGAGGCGAGCAGCCATTTGTTGTGACAATTTAGCATCGTAAAGCATTACAGCGCAGATAGCTGATTGAGTAGGTTTGATATCGAAACCAGCAGCAAGCATTTTTTCACGGAAGTAGTCAGTATTTGCGTGAAGTTTGTCTTGCAATTCGTTAGTTTCTTCCATCATTTGGAACATTTTGATACCTGCAGCTACTACCATTGGAGGCAATGAGTTAGAGAAGAGGTAAGGACGTGAACGTTGACGGAGAAGGTCGATGATTTCTTTTTTACCTGTAGTGAAGCCACCTACTGCACCACCGAATGCTTTACCGAGTGTACCAGTGATGATTTCTACTTGACCACGGAGGTTGTGTAATTCTGTAACACCACGACCAGTTGCGCCTACAACACCTGCAGAGTGTGATTCGTCAACCATAATCATAGCGTTGTATTTGTTTGCCAATTCGTAGATTTTGTCAAGTGGGCAAACGTTACCGTCCATTGAGAATACACCATCAGTAACGATGAGTTTGAAACGGCAGTTAGCTGCTGCTTGGAGTTGTTTTTCGAGGTCTTCCATATCAGCGTTAGCATAACGGAAGCGTTGTGCTTTACAAAGACGTACACCGTCGATGATAGAAGCATGGTTCAAAGCATCAGAGATGATAGCATCTTCAGCTGTCAAAAGAGGTTCGAATACACCACCGTTAGCGTCGAAACATGCAGCATAGAGGATAGTATCTTCAGTGCCGAAGAAGTTAGCGATAGCTTGTTCGAGGTCTTTGTGACGATCTTGAGTACCGCAGATGAAACGTACTGATGACATACCGTAGCCACGTTCGTCCATAGCTTTTTTAGCAGCTTCGATAAGAGCTGGGTGGTTAGCCAAACCGAGATAGTTGTTAGCACAGAAGTTCAATACTTGTTTGCCTGCAACAGTGATTTCTGCACTTTGAGGAGAGCAAATCAAACGTTCGCTTTTATAGAGGCCGGCTTCTTTAATAGCATCGAGCTCGGCTGTGAGATGCTTTTGAAAATCGTTGTACATAACGTTAATGATTAGTTATTAGTTATTAATGATTAGTTAATTGATTTAATGAGGAATTAGGAATGAGGAGTGAGGAATGACATTATTTTTATTTTGTTGTTTTGAGTCTCGCTACTCGCTACTCGTTACTAATGATCTTTTACTTAAAATCTTGCTACAATTTCGATTACTAGTTTGTCGTTGTCATCGGCACTTATTGTGCTCCAATCTTTGTGGAAGTATTTTTCATAATTGATTCTTAATTCAGCTAAGATTGGGTCGGCAAGACTGAGGGTTACGCCTGCTGTAACGCGTTGACGAGCGGGAGTTGAAATTTCGCATACTCGCATTCCCATATCTCCCACTATGGCTTCTTTACATTCGTAGTCGTCCGACATCATATCGTATCTGCCTAATATTCTTAAATGGTGGAATACTTTTGGCAGCATAATATCGTAGTAGGCTATACCTGTAAAACCATACGATGGTTGGTGCAAACATTCACCTTTTTTATATGTCTTATATAACCCCTCTGCTTCGAGATGTACTCCATAGAAATCGGCACGCATACCGACGTCATAAGAATTCATTCTAGAGTAATCCGATTTTACTGATTGCCAGTTGAGGTCGAAAGCAAAGTATTTGCAAGTATTGAATATCAATCGGGCTGAGTAATTGAAACTTTGTTTCCATACTTTTTGGTCGTATAGCCCATTGCCATTATATACACCTACAATAGCTTCGATTGGTACATATTCTTTTGCATTATATCCAGCAGTAAAACCTACGTCGCGAAGGTTAGCAAATTTACCTGCAATGAATGCTGAATTGGCAAATAATACATTGTGTGGTGAGCGTAGGTTGTCGGTAGAGAAAGGCATTTTCACCTGTCCTAATGTCAATGCTAATCCTTTCACAGGCATAACTCTCACGTAAGCATCAAGAATTCGAGTTTGTCCTCTGTCCGATAATTCAACTTCGGCTTTGTAGGCTACCATTTGGTGTACGTTACCTGTAACCGAAAAACGAGCATTGCGCACTTGGAAGCGACTTGCATTCAATTGAGGAGAATATTCGTATTTAGCTCTCACCGTACCATGAATTTCAGGCACGTAATCAACAGCACTCATTTTTTCTTTTTCTATTCGTTCGCCATCGGCATTGGCTGTATGGTTGGTATTTGCAAGTTTTTCTACGAATGCTTGTTTTGTAGAATCGTTTGCAAAATTTAATAACGTAAATAGAAGAAAAAAGATGGTTAGTTTTATTCTCATTGTTTTAGTTCTTTTTCGTAGAATTCTTTAACAGCTTTCATGTCGGGCAATACTATGCCGCTATTATTGATTTCGCATTCCAACTCTGTGGTTGTTAGTATGCCTGTGTTTACAGCAAAAGTAAATAGACCAGCAGTCACACTTGAGCGTACGCCTAATGGTGCATTTTCGACAACGAATGCTTCATTTGGTTTTACACCTGATTTTCTTAAAGCTATGAGGTATGGCTCAGGGTCGGGTTTACCTTTTTTTACGTCGAAAGCGGTTACCATTTTTTCTTTACAAAATATGCCAGGAAACCATTTTTCTAATCGGTCTAACAATGATTCTTGTCCTGAGCCTGTAACTATGTAGATGTCAACACCGTCGATTTTTAGTTGTTCAAGCAGTGGGTGAATATCGGGGATGCGTTCTATTTTAGAAATTGAGTTGAAACAATCGCTTTTTTCTTTGTACATCAATTGAATTTCTTCTTCTGTAGCCTCGCGACCTTTGTGTTTTAGGAAGACCTCGTTTATTACGCTTGCCCCTGTTCTGCCTTCACAAACGTATGCATCATGTAGTTCGAATGGGATTCCATGAGCATTCATCGTGCGTTTCCATGCCTCGGCATGGTAGGGCATTGAGTTGAATAGCACACCATCCATGTCGAAAAAAGCAGCTTTTATGTTGAGTGATTTGTATTGATATTTAGATAAATAGTTAATGATTGCTTGATTCATATTTCGATTTTGTTTGTACGCACTAATTCAACCACAAAGATAATATATTTTTTTTGTTTAATGCACTTTTATGTAAAAAAATATTTTATTTTTTTTGATTAAAAATTTGATAATAATTTTGTTGTTTATAAAATTAGTATTATCTTTGCCACAAAATATAAAACGCTTTGAAAAAATGAGTATTTTGGAAACTTATAAACCTGAAATTTCTGTCGATTGTGTGGTTTTTGGATTTGATGGAAGTCGCTTGAAAGTGTTGTTAGTTCAGCGTAATGATGAAGTACCTGTCGAAGAGTTAGAAGGTTTTAATAATCGTAAATTGCCAGGAAGTATTATTTTGCCTAATGAGGACCTTGATAGTGCGGCATATCGTATTTTAGAGGAATATACAGGTTTGTCAAATATCTATTTGCATCAGTTTAAGGCATTTGGTAGCCCTAATCGTAGTAGTTATGCCGATGAACCATGGATGGAGAAGGTGAAACGATTGAATATTAGTCGTTTGGTTACGGTAGGCTATGTGGCTCTTATTAAGATAAATAATCGGGTGAAACAGCAATCGACAAGTCAGAAGGGGCAGGTAGTTTGGCTTAACATAGAGGATTATCGTCATGAGCATTTGGCTTTTGACCATAAAGATATTATTTCGGCAGCATTGGAGAGTATTCGTTTAGAACTCAAATATGAGCCACAACTTATGTTTGAACTTCTGCCTAAAAAGTTCACGATGACTCAGTTGCGTAATTTGCATGATACGATTTATCAAAAGAAGAGCGATGTGCGTAATTTTCAAAAGCGCATGATGCAACTCGAGGGTATCTCTGCTCTTGCCGAAACCGAAGTTGGCGTTCCTCACCGAGCTGCTCGTTATTTCACATACACCAAACGAAAGAATAAGAATGATTAAAATTATAAATGAAAGAGGCTGTAAGCGAAGTTGCTGACAGCCTTTTTTGTTATTAGCTTTTTTTTGCGTATATACGCATTTTTGTCGAGTGACGGTGGTTGTTAGATTATTTTTTTGTCTTTTTGGTTTTGGGTTGGCATTTTTTGCACAAACCGTATAGATATATCGAGTGGAACCGTTTTTCGAAGGTGGAGAATGTTCGGTTTTTGATTGCTCGGGTGAATTTTTGGTCTGAAAATTCCTTTATTGCACCGCATGATATGCAGATGCGGTGGTGGTGGGTGTTGGCTCGTGCGGTGGTTTCGTATTGCGCTTCGTTGCCTGGGAAGGGGTGGCGCACGATGATTCCCACTTTTTCAAATAGTTCTAAAATATTGTATATTGAACCGCGTGCAATAGGCTGTTCGGCATTCATTTGCTCGTGGACCGATTGCACGGTGAAATGCCCATCAATCGTCAGAATATACTCCAAGACACGCTCACGTTCGTAAGTGTGTCGGAGTTTATGCTCTTTGATATAGACATTTAGTAGTTCTAATGGATTGGTATTTGGCACTTTAATAGTTATTAGTGGTTAGTTAGTAGTTATTAGTGAATTTACTTTCAATTTTTTCGCCAAAGGCTCAAAGACCTTCGGTTCTCAATTCTCAATTCTTCACGGTCTATAGTTTGAGTTATTCAATATCATTTGAGCATCAGGTTGTTGTAGAAGTTGTTGGATTGAGATTTGAGGGTTGCTACGCATGTAACTTTCTACGATTTGCCAACCGAGCCAAGCTCCTGCACGACCTGGTGATTCTTGTGTAAATGGTTTTGTGAAAGGTCCTTCACCGATGTATTGATTTTTTATCATCATGCTCGTTGCATACAAATCTCTTGATGCAACCAGTGTGTTCCACATGTTGGCTTCATTTTCCTTTACCCAATCCCATTGTGCTTCTGAATAACCCATAATTATATGTTCGGGTGTTTCGGGCATCAATACCGATACGATGTATAGTATTTTGCCGTGGCGAATCATGTCGGAGAGTAAGTTATCGGCAAGACTGCTTGAAATTTCTGATGATATCCAGGCGGTTATATAGTCTGGTGCTACTTTCTCACGACGCATATTGGGGCGTTGGTATTTGTATATGCCGATTTTTTCGTACAGAGGATAGTCGGAACCTAAATAGTTGTCGATGCTGAGTGATATAAACTTTTCGCCGACAATGAGGCTTTGGTTTAGTCCTGATACGTGGCAATATACTTGAGGAGTAGGGAACTGAGGTAAGAAATATTTTGTGCGGCGGAATGCAGTAGTCAAATCTTTCTCAATATCACTCATATCGGTGTATATATTCAACGCATCTTCGTATAATTCGCTTACCTCTTTATTTGCGCGAAATAATTTGTATGTGTCGTGGGTGATTGCTGAGTCGGGATGTCCAAATCGCACTACATTTTCGGTGTAAATAGGCGTAATGTCAGGGTACTGAGATGACAATTGGGCAAATTCTTGCGCCATTTGTGTTGTGTCAAGACTCCAAAAGGCACTATCAAAACGTTCGATTTTTATATCGAAATCAATGCCTGAGAGGTCGGCATGGCGTTTCTCTCTTTTACATGCAAAGAGCGAAAGGCAAAGTATTGCTATTATGTATATGTGTTGTTTCATAAATGCAAAGATACGAAAAAAAAATGAATTGTGGATAATTTTTTGTATCTTTGCAAAAAATTATGATTATGAAAAATCTATTTTATTTTTTGATTATTGTATTGTTTTGTGCTTGTGGGGCTAAAACGCCGAAGGGTGAGGTTCTTGTGCGTGAAGGGGAAAAGTTGGATGTGCGTTATGCCAAAGGTTTCGATGTTTTCTATGGAGATAACTATAAAATAGTGGTAGTTTATAATCCGTGGAAAGAGGGTGAGATGCAACAGATTTATTATCTTGTTGGGAATAAAGAGGTTGAAACGCCTAATGATGGGTTGAAGGTGGTAGTGCCGGTTGAGAATATTGCGATTTCGAGTTGTACGCATGTGGAGTTTTTGAATTTGTTGGGTGAAATAAATTCCGTTGCGGGTGTATGTACTCCACACCTTATATATAATGACGATATTCGTAAGCGTTATGCAGATGGCAAAATCCAATCGCTTGGCGATGCGCATAATGTCAATCTCGAACAATTGGTGCATTTGCGACCTGATATTTATATTGCGGCGTCGTATAATCAGCAAGATGAGCAGGCTAAACGTTTGCAACAGAGTGGAGTAAAACTTGTGTTTAACAACGAATGGACCGAGCAGTCGGTGTTGGCACGTGCCGAATGGATTAAGTTTATGGCGGCATTTTATAATAAAGAGCAGTTGGCAGATTCGATATTTGCTGGCATCGAGGCTGACTATCTTGAGGCTGTTGCTATCGCTCAATCGGTTGAAAATAAGCCTACTGTGATGGCGGGTGGCAACTTCAAAGGCACGTGGTATATGCCTTCTGGCGAGTCGTATATGGGTCGATTGTTTGCCGATGCCGGAGCGGATTATTTCTATAAGAACGATAGTTCAACCAATGCCTCGTTGGCATTGAATTTCGAGACTGTGCTTGGTAATTTTCATGACGTAGATGTGTGGCTCAATGCTCCAACCACTTCAATGTCAGCACTTATGCAGATGGATGAGCGACACGGATTGTTTCGTGCAGCACGTGAGGGGCGTGTATTTGGTTTTTATGCTCGCACGTTGCCTGATGGGGCTAATGACTTTTGGGAGAGTGCAGTGGCACGACCAGATTTGGTGCTAAAAGACTTGATTTGGGCTTTGCATCCATATTTGTTACCTAATTATGAGCCAATCTATATTATTAAATTGAAATAGTAATTTGTATTTGTAGAAAAAGTGGTGCCTATAGTCAATATAGGCACTATTTTTATATATTTTTGTGTGTAATATCTGCCACATTGTCATAAATGGCATAAAAAAGATAAAAAATTTATAATTTTTCTCTTTGGCACGCACTTTGAAGATATATAAGCGACTGGACAAACGAAGTGGTCTGGTAAATTCGGATTTTCCGGTAAACAAAAATGAATATTAATAAAAAAATAAAATAAAGAATTATGGGAAAAATTATTGGTATTGACCTCGGCACAACTAACTCGTGCGTGGCAGTAATGGAAGGCAACGAACCTGTAGTAGTTGCAAACTCAGAAGGTAAACGTACAACTCCTTCAATCGTGGCATTCATCGATGGTGGTGAACGCAAAATTGGTGACCCTGCAAAACGTCAAGCAGTGACAAACCCTAATAAAACTGTATATTCTATCAAACGTTTCATGGGTGAAACTTACGATCGCGTTTCTAAAGAAATCGAACGTATGCCTTATAAAGTGGCTAAAGGCGACAACAACACTCCACGTGTTGACATCGATGGTCGTCTTTATACTCCACAAGAAATCTCGGCAATGGTACTTCAAAAAATGAAGAAAACTGCTGAAGACTATCTTGGTCAAGAGGTTACAGAAGCTGTTATCACAGTGCCTGCTTACTTCTCTGATGCTCAACGTCAAGCTACTAAAGAAGCTGGTGAAATCGCAGGTCTTACAGTTCGTCGTATTGTGAACGAACCAACTGCAGCGGCTCTTGCTTATGGTCTTGACAAAGCTAATAAAGATATGAAAATCGCTGTATTCGATCTTGGTGGTGGTACATTCGATATCTCTATCCTCGAACTTGGTGATGGTGTATTTGAAGTGAAATCTACTAATGGTGATACTCACCTTGGTGGTGATGACTTCGACCACGTAATCATCGACTGGTTGGCTGACGAATTCTTGAGAGAAGAGGGTGCTGACCTTCGCAAAGATCCTATGGCGATGCAACGTCTTAAAGAAGCTGCTGAGAAAGCTAAAATCGAACTTTCAAGTACAACTTCTACTGAAATCAATTTGCCATATATCATGCCAGTGGGTGGTGTGCCAAAACATTTGGTGAAAACTCTTACTCGCGCTCAATTCGAAAAATTGGCTGACCGCTTGATTCAAGCTTGTCTCCCTCCATGCGAAAACGCATTGAAACATGCAGGTTTCAGCAAATCAGATATTGACGAAGTTATCCTCGTAGGTGGTTCAACTCGTATCCCCGCCGTTCAGCAGTTGGTAGAAAACTTCTTCGGCAAGGCCCCCTCTAAGGGCGTAAACCCCGACGAAGTAGTAGCCATAGGTGCTTCTATCCAAGGCGCTATCCTCAACAAGGAAAGCGGTGTGGGCGACATCGTATTGCTCGACGTTACTCCTCTGTCTATGGGTATCGAAACCCTCGGCGGCGTAATGACCAAACTTATCGATGCCAACACTACCATTCCTTGCAAGAAGAGCCAAGTGTTCTCTACTGCCGAAGACAATCAGCCCGAAGTAACCATCCACGTACTTCAAGGTGAGCGCCAATTTGCTCGCGACAACAAGAGCATCGGTCGCTTCAACCTCGCCGGCATTGCACCCGCCCGCCGCGGTGTTCCCCAGATTGAAGTAACCTTCGACATCGACGCCAACGGTATCCTCAAAGTATCAGCAAAGGACAAGGCAACAGGTAAGGAACAGACCATCCGCATCGAAGCTTCTTCGGGTCTCAGCCAAGAGGAAATCGACCGCATGAAAGCAGAGGCAGAAGCCAACGCCGAAGCCGACAAGAAGGAGCGCGAGCGCGTAGACAAAATCAACCAAGCCGACTCTATGATTTTCCAAACAGAAAAGCAATTGGAAGAGTTGGGCGACAAACTCCCCGCTGAGCACAAGCCCGCCATCGAAGCCGCTCTCGGAAAATTGAAGGAAGCACACAAGGCACAAGACATTGCTGCCATCGACGCTGCTATCGAAGAACTGAACAAGGCTTTCCAAGCTGCCAGCGCCCAAATGTACCAACAAACAGGTGGTCAGCCCGGTCCCGACGCAGGTTTCCAAGGCGGACAACAAGCAGGTCCTCAGGGAAACAAGAACGATGACATCCAGGATGCAGACTTCGAGGAAGTGAAGTAAAATCCAGAAAATCAAATACAAGCAAAGA
>JBGVPL010000033.1:0-36462 GCA_045126975.1 Candidatus Aphodosoma sp.
CGATTTTTTTGTAATTTAAATATATAGTAATGATTACTCTCTCTCTCTCTCTCTCTCTCTCTCTCTACAAATAAAGGGATTTCACGTATTTTTGTAGTATAGATATGCAGAATTGATTTGGTGGAAATTTTTCTATCAATCGGTTCTGTTTTTGTTTTTTTATGGAATAATTATTAAAAAAAGGAGGTATAATATGAAAAAAGTATTACTTTTATTATCTTTTGCCATTTTGGGTTTCGGTAGTTTATGTGCTGATATGTCGTTGGTGGTGAAACCTTTGTCGGGTGCTCAATCTGTAACGGCTCTTACTAAAGTGGGTAAGGTGGTTTATAGTGGCGATTATTTGATTGTATATGATAATGATGGTAGCGTTGTTTATCGTACACCATTTAGTGAAGTGCAACACGTACGCTATTCTGATGAAGTTGGACCAGAGGATCCAGTAGAAGTTGAGATGGTTGATGAATCTATGTCGGTAGTGGCGTATCCTAATCCGACTTCCGATGTATTGTATGTTGAGAATGCCGATGGTGATTGTGTTAGACTATATTCTGTTGATGGTCGTTTGTTGGAAATTGTTCAACTTAATGATGGCAGTGTGTCTATTGATATGTCAGACTATTCGGCTGGTACTTATGTTCTTGTTTCAGGCAATAGAGTTTTTAATGTTATTAAACGATAAATACGATATTGTCTAAGGTTTTTTGATTGAATGAATTATAAATAATTAAAATGTATGATATTATGAAAAAGCTCTTTTTATTATTGGCTATTGCTACATTTAGTTTGTTTACAATGGCGCAGACTAATCAAATTGTATGGAATAATGGACAATTGCTTTATGGTACACCTATAGAGACAATCGATAGTTTGACTTATGGCGAAATGAATGAGATTGATACATTTCATCTGATTTTGCCACGTACAATTGTAAAAGTAGTCTATGATACTGTTTATGTGCATGATACAATCTATACTGAGAATGTTGAAGATCCAAATAACCCAAATAATCCTTCTGTAGTGTATCCAGATGGAGCTATAGCAGGATTGTTCTCAATATCAGCAGATAAGCAAGTTTGTTTTTCACAAGGCAATCTTAAGTATCAAGTTTCTACTAATACGTGGAGTTTTGCCGATGAGCAATATGATATGGTATATAAAGTGAATGGCAAAATTGATAGTGTTTATGATGTAGTAGATCTTTTTGGTTGGGCTACATCGGGTTATGGCGATTTTTCTCCTGCGCTTACAAGTACCAATCCACAACACTATCCTTTGAAATTCGAAGCAAAAGATATTGTGGGTACTAATTATGATTGGGGGTATAATGCTATTTTAAGTGGAGGTAATCAATCTGGTTTGTGGCGTGTGCTTTCAGCTGATGAATGGAATTATTTGTTTAATGGTCGCGAAAATGCTGCTAATTTATATGCTCAAGCTATGATAGACTCTATAGAAGGTATGATTTTATTACCAGACGGATGTAATTTGCCTAGTGATATTGCTTTTACAACTACAATTCTTGGTTGGGAAACAAACAAATATACTTTTGAAGAGTGGAAAAAATTAGAGGCATTTGGAGCAGTCTTTTTGCCTGTAGCAGGTTATCGTAGTGGCGAGTCAGTTGCAAATATAGGTTTTATAGCTTATTATTGGACTGGTTCGTGTGATGGCGGTGATTATGCTCATTATTATGTATTTAAGGAAAAAGAGCAGTATCCTGCAGAGAACGGACGTTCTCGTTGGTTTGGTCATTCTGTTCGTCTTGTTCATGTGATGTCTGAATAGAAAAATAGTTGTTTTATATTGATGTTTTTTGATGTACAAATTTGTTAATTTAAAAAGTATATAATTATGAAAAAGATATTTGCAATAATTACTTTAGTGGTAATTTGTTTAGTTGGTTTTGCTCAGAATAATACGGTGGTTTGGGCTAATGGCGAGTTGATTCAAGATGCAGTTGCAGATAGTTTGTTTTTGTATGAAAGTGAAGAGGCAGATACTATTCATTTGCTTATACCACGAATAGTTGTTAGAGAGGTGCATAAAACAGTTTATGTGCATGATACTATTTATATTTCTTCGGGAAATACAGATAATTCTGAAACATCTGGAATGGAGAATGGATATGAATGGGTAGATTTAGGATTGTCAGTGAAATGGGCTACATGTAATGTTGGTGCGACAAAACCAGAAGAATTTGGCGATTATTTTGCGTGGGGTGAGGTTGAGACAAAAGCAATATATTATTGGAGTACATATAAGTATGGTTCAAATTGGGATGCTATGACAAAATATAGCACCGATAGTTATTATGGTATCGTGGATAATAAAATAGTACTTGACCCAGAAGATGATGCTGCGACAGCAAATTGGGGAGGTAATTGGCGTATGCCAACCAAGGCAGAGCAAGATGAGTTGAAAAATAATTGCGAATGGGAATGGATCACACTAAATGGAGTAGGTGGATATAAAGTAACAGGACCTAATGGTAACTCAATTTTCTTGCCTGCTGCAGGTCGCATGGTCACAAGTAGTTTTGTTAGTGAGAGGTACGGTCACTATTGGTCAAGTTCGCTTGACACCGAGACTAATAACGCAACGCTCGCTAGTCACATATTTTTTATTTCTTCTGCTGTAGATAGTGGCAATGAATTTCGTACTACCGGGCAGTCTGTTCGTCCGGTTTATGTAGGTGAAAGTTTGTCAAAGGAAAGATATACAATTTCTGTATATTCAAATGATAATGCACAAGGGACAGTTTCTGGAGGAGGAACGTATGATGAAGGTAGTCAGGTGACTATTGAAGCAACGTCAAATTCAGGGTATAAATTTAAAGAGTGGAACGATGGAAATACTGATAATCCACGAGTGATTACGGTTGCGGAAGACGTAGCTTATACCGCATATTTTGAAGAAGAGAAGAATTTGAATGCTAGTCACGAGTATGTTGACCTTGGCTTATCGGTGAAATGGGCAACATGCAACGTAGGAGCAAATTCGCCAGAAGAGTATGGTGATTATTTTGCATGGGGCGAGGTTGAGACAAAAGCGAAGTACGATTGGGATTCTTATAAACATCATAGCACAAAATATACAAGTAGTGATAATAAAACTATACTTGACCCAGAAGATGATGCTGCAACTGTTAATTGGGGTGGCTCATGGCGTATGCCGACAAAGGAGGAATTTGATGAACTTATAAACAATTGCACATGGACATTGGGTACACTAAATGGTGTTGACGGCTATAATGTAACAGGTTCTAATGGTAATTCAATCTTTTTGCCCGCAGCAGGTACTATGGATGGGAATCTCCAAGAGAATGAGGAGTATGGTTTATACTGGTTGAGTTTGGTTGATTCTAGTAGCCAAGCCTATTGCCTGGAGTTTGGAATGAATTTGGTAGAAGTGAGTAGAAACTATCGCAAATATGGGCTCTCAGTTCGTCCTGTTTTTAAATAGGGAGTAAGGAATAAATGATAAGTAATATTTTAGAAATCGGTGAGGCTTTTATGAGTCTTGCCGATTTGTTTTTAGGTGTGGATTGTATTTTAGAGGGGTTGTGTATGTTAGATTTTTTTTGTATCTTTGCAAGTTAATTGTCGGCAGATGGTAGTTGGAGATTTAGAGTATATGATTAATTAATTAAAAATTATATAAGTATGAAAAAAATCTTTTTTTCGTTGATTGCAGCAGTTACGTTAGTGGCTTGTTGTAAAGCACCAGAGGTTGGTTATCAACCTGACAAATCAGTTTGTGTAGGTGCTAACTCGCTTACGTTGGTAAATGTAGGTCCTACAAAAGTGTTGACACGTGACTTTATTGTTGATCCTTTGCGTGTGGATTCTGTTACATCTGAAAATCCTGCTCTTGCAGTGGCGTTGAGCGAAGATAAACTTACGCTTGATTTCTATTGTGGCGAAGAGATGCACCCTATGACAACTATCTATTTGTGGGTAGAGGGCAAACCATACGCTGTGCCAGTGCGTAAAAGCGATAAATTGAACTATACTTTTACTTATAATCCAAATGGTCGTGAGATTGGTCGTATCCAAATTGCAGGTCAGATGAACAACTGGGTGCCTGCATTAACACCAGATTTGACATTGAACGAAGAGGGATTGTATGAGGTGACAATGTTGCTCAGTCCAGGTACATACCTCTATCAATTGTTGATTGACGGCGAGCAAAATCACGACGATACAAACCCTAATAAAGTAGATAACGGTTTCGGTAAATTCAACTCTATCATGCAAGTGAATGGTAATGAGGCGAAATTCCCTAAATTGTTGACAGACGAGTTGGGTTGTGGTAAATTCACAGTGTCGGCAGTGGGCGCAGAACGCGTTTGGGCATATTGGAACAATGTGGCTCTTGACGAACGTTTTGTAACTTTTGCTGATGGTAAAATCATAGTGAAAGTGCCTGCAGAGGCAGCAGAATATGCAAAATCGGTTATTCGTGTATGGGCATCAAACGAATTTGGTATTTCGAATGAAATCCTCGTACCACTTCAAAATGGTAAAATCGTGACAGATGCAACAGCACTTGACCGTAGCGATAAATATGCTCAAATCATCTACTTTATGCTTGTTGACCGTTTCCGCGATGGTAACAAAGATAACAACCGTCCAATGAATCGTCCTGATGTACATCCAAAAGCTGACTATCATGGTGGCGACTTGGCTGGTATCAAACAAGTGATTGATGAAAATTATTTTAATAAATTAGGTGCTAACACATTGTGGTTGTCTCCACTTAACCAAAACCCATTTGAGCCTTATGGTTACAACGCATTGGCAAATACTAAATTTGCGGGTTATCACGGCTATTGGCCAATTTCTTCATCGCAAGTAGATTGCCGTTTTGGTTCTAACGACGAATTGAAAGAGTTGGTAGCAGATGCTCACGATCACCAAATCAATATCTTGCTTGACTATGTGGCAAACCACGTGCACAAAGACCACCCATTGTATCAACGTCATCCAGAATATGCAACACCATTGTATTTGCCAGACGGACGTATGAATACAGAGTTGTGGGATGAGCACCGTTTGACTACTTGGTTTGACGTGTTTATGCCAACATTGGATATGGGAAATCCTGTGGTAGTGGATATTATGGTTGACTCAGCAGTGTATTGGTTGAAAGAATTTGGCGTAGATGGTTTCCGTCATGACGCATGTAAACACGTGAATGAAGAATATTGGAGAGAATTGACACACAGAATGAAATTGACTCGTCCAGAGGGTAACTTCTACCAAATCGGAGAATCGTATGGTTCGCCTGAGTTGATGGCAAGCTACGTGAATAGCGGTATGCTTGATGGTCAGTTTGACTTCAACGTGTTCGACGAGGCAACATCGGCATTCAATGGCGTGAGTGGCGGTACAATGCAACGCTTGAGCAACGTGTTGAACTCGAGCCTTAAAGTGTATGGCGCGCACAACTTGATGGGTTATGTGTCAGGTAACCACGACAAACCACGATTCATGGCATTGGCATCGGGCGACATCAAAGTAGGCGAAGATGCAAAAGCAGCAGGTTGGACTCGCGAAGTGGGTATCACAGACTCGGTGGCATACGATAAATTGGCTCTTTTGCATACATTTAACCTTACAATACCAGGTGTGCCAGTGATTTATTATGGCGACGAAATCGGTATGACAGGAGGTAACGACCCAGACTGCCGTAGAATGATGCGTTTTGAAGGTTGGAACAATAGAGAAGAGGCATTGTTTGGAAAAGTGGCAGCGTTGAACCACTTGCGTCGTGGCAATATGGCATTGGTGTATGGCGATTATATTCAACTACATGTAGGCGAACAAACATTTGCTTACGCACGTAAATATTTCGATAAGAGCGTAGTAGTGTGCATCAACAACAGCACAGAAGAACAAACACTCGAACTCGATGTAACAGCATTGAATGCATCGGGCTACACAGCATTGTTCGGCAAAGAGTATAAATTAGAAGGCAACAAATTGACAATCACATTGCCTGCACTTACATCAGAGGTACTTTATTAATTTATAATAGTAACGAGTAGCGAGTAGTGAGTAACGAGAATCTTTGATATATATTAAGATCTTGCTACTCGCTACTAGTTACTAAAAGTCTAAAAAAATGATTTCAGCAGATGCACTAACCGTCGAATTTGGCGGTACTACATTATTTAAAGACATATCTTTCATTATCAACGAGAATGACCGTATTGCCTTGATGGGTAAGAACGGAGCAGGTAAATCTACTTTGTTGAAGATACTTGCAGGTGTGCGTGAAGCAACTCGCGGAAAAGTATCGGCACCAGAGGGTACGATAATAGCCTATTTGCCACAGCACTTGATGGTTAAGGATGATAAGACCGTATTTGAGGAGGCTGCGACTGCATTTGCCGAAATCAATAATATGGAGGCTCGTATCAATGAGATAAATAAAGAGTTGGAGACGCGTACTGACTATGAAAGCGAAGAGTATATGGCATTGATAGAAGAGGTTAGTGCGTTGAGCGAGAGATTTTATAGCATTGAAGAGGTGAATTACGATGCCGATATAGAGAAGACATTGTTGGGGTTAGGTTTTGAGCGTAAGGACTTTACGCGTAAGACATCGGACTTTAGTGGCGGTTGGCGTATGCGTATCGAATTAGCCAAGATGCTTTTGCGTAAACCAGATTTGATATTGCTCGATGAGCCAACTAACCACCTTGATATAGAGTCGATTCAGTGGCTCGAACAGTGGCTTATTAATCAAGGTAAGGCTGTGGTGGTTATATCGCACGACAAGGCATTCGTGGATAATATCACAAACCGCACAATCGAGGTGACGATGGGCCGTATATACGACTATAAGGCCACATATTCTCACTATTTGCAGTTGAGAGAAGAACGCCGTCAGCAACAACAACGTCAGTATGAAGACCAACAGAAGATGATTGCTGAAACTAAGGAGTTTATCGAACGATTCAAGGGTACGTATTCGAAGACACACCAAGTGCAAAGCCGTGTGAATATGCTCGAAAAACTTGAGATTATTGAGGTTGATGAGGTTGATACTTCGTCGTTGAGATTGAAATTCCCACCTGCGCCTCGTAGCGGTAACTATCCTGTGGCGGCGCATAATGTGGGTAAAGCATACGGCGAGCATAGAGTATTTTCGGGTGCGAATTTCACTATCGAGCGTGGCGAGAAAGTTGCGTTTGTGGGTAAGAATGGTGAGGGTAAATCGACAATGGTGAAATGTATTATGCAAGAGATTGAGCATGAGGGCGAATTGTTGTTAGGACATAATGTCAGAGTTGGCTACTTTGCACAAGACGAAGCGGCAGGATTAGATGAAGAATTGACAGTATTCCAGACTATTGATGAAATAGCAGAAGGCGATATTCGTACTCAAATCCGCAATATTCTTGGCGCATTTATGTTCAATAAAGAGGATTCGGAGAAGAAAGTGAAAGTATTGTCGGGTGGTGAACGTCAGCGACTTGCAATGATAAAATTGTTGTTGCAACCATTGAATTTCTTGATTCTTGATGAGCCTACTAATCACCTTGATATCAAGACAAAAGATGTGTTGAAACAGGCATTGCAAAATTTTGATGGCACGCTTATTGTGGTATCGCATGATAGAGATTTTCTTGATGGATTGGTGAAGAAAGTATATGAATTTGGAGGAGGAAAAGTGACTGAACACCTTGAAGATATATATGGTTTCCTTCGCAAGAAGAATATGGAAAATTTGCGTGAAATAGAACGTAAATAGGGAACAAGGAATAGGGAGAAAGGAATAGGGATAAAGGAGTAAGGTGTAAGTATTAAATTTATGTGTGTGCAATATTCCTCCCCTGTTTTAGGGGAGGTGCCCATAGGGCGGAGGGGTTTTCAATTTTCAATTTTCAACTTTCAACTTTCAACTTAAAAATGGGTTTATTAGTATTTTTATTAATGATGTTGTTGATACCAACGCTATTTGTGTTGGTGTTTATACTTAATTTGGTGTTTCGGGTGCGAAATGCCACACGCAATGTGTTTGGTCGTAAGCCACAGCAAGAGCAGTATCAGCAACAACGACCACGATATGATTATGATGAATCGGATAATCCGATAGAGGAGGAGATACGAGAGGAGATAAATGAACGCCGTCAGCGAGGCGAGAAAATTATTGCTGACAATGAGGGTGAATATGTTGATTATGAGGAAGTGAAATAGGAATTGAGAATTGAGAATTGAGAGTTGAGAATTGAGAATTGCCGTTCGGCATTAACCATTAACCTATAATAACTATCAATTATATGAAAAAAGTATTGTTAATATTATTGTGCATTGTGCATTGTGCATTGTACGTTGGAGTGAGTGCTCAAACAGAAGTAAAAGCAGTTTCTATCACTAAGGCTGAGTTTATTAAGAAAGTGGCTAATTATGAGGCAAATCCAACAGAGTGGAAGTATCTTGGTGATAAACCTTGTATTGTGGATTTTTATACAACATGGTGTGGACCATGTAAACGCTTGGCTCCTATTATGGATGAATTAGCAAAAGAGTATGCAGGTGAGATTTATATCTACAAGGTAGATACCGATAAAGAGCAGGAATTGGCAGCAGTGTTTGGTATTCGTTCAATTCCAACTTTATTGTTTTGTCCAATTGGCGAAAATCCACAAATAGCACAAGGTGCTTTGCCAAAAGAACAGCTCAAAGAGGCGATTGAGAAAGTGCTTTTAAAAAGGAATAAGGAATAGGGAGTAAGGAGTAGGGAGTAAGGAGTAAGGAGTAAGGAGTAAGCTATTAACCTCTAACCTCTAACCTCTAATCTCTAACTCTGTTAAAAACTTCAATAAGATTTATGAAAAAGATAATATTGATATTATTGTGCATTGTGCATTGTGCATTGTGCATTAGCCTAAATGCACAAGAGAAGAAAGAAGAACAACCTTTGCGTTATGTAGATGCGTTGGAGTTTAGAATGATAAATAAAGGCTTTTTTGATACCGAAACGCCTTACTCGCGTTTGCCTAAATACTTGCAAGATTCTATTCGTCCAGATTTGTGGGATAGGGGGTTATGTAGTGCTGGTGTGGCAATACGTTTTGCAACTGATTCTAAACGTGTTGGTGTGCGTTATCGTTTGCTCAAAAATTTCCATATGTATCACATGGCAGACACAGGCACAAAAGGAGCCGACCTTTATATTCGTAACGAAAAAGGCAAATGGGAGTATGTAAACACTTGTCGCCCAATGGTCAAAGATAAAGAGACAAAAGAGTGCGAAAAAGTGTTTGTTGATAATTTTGATGGCACAATGCACGAATTTATCATCTATCTTCCATTGTATGATGGTGTTACAGAGATGTTTGTGGCAGTTGATAGTACGGCAACGTTGACCAAACCTCAAGTAGATAGTCCTCGTAAAGATAAACGCATCGTGATGTACGGCACAAGTGTGCTTCAAGGCGGTTGCGCTACTCGCACCGGTATGGCTGGTACTAATATTATTCAACGAGATTTGGATTGTGAGGTAATTAATCTTGGTTTTAGTGGCGAAGGCAAAATGGATATGTGCATCGCTCGCGCTATGGCTCAAATTCCTAATGTTGCGTGCTATGTGCTTGACCCAGTGCCTAATTGCACCGAGATGATGTGCGACACATTGACATACGCATTCGTCAGTGAATTGCGTCGTTTGCGTCCCGAAGTGCCAATCGTGATGGTCGAAGGTCACACTTATACGTATGCCAAATACGACACATTCTTCAAAGATTATTTGCCTAAAAAGAACGAAGCTTGGCTCAAAAACTACAAGCAGTTGAAGAAGGATGGCATGAAAGATTTGTATTATGTAACAACTGAGGGCTTGTTTGGTTACGACAACGAAGGTACGGTTGATGGTATCCATTATACCGATTTGGGCTATCGTTATTATGCTCAGAAATTGGAAAAAGTGTTGAAGAAATTTGTAAAATAAAAACGAGATGTAAGATTTTATTTGTTTCTATTCGTCGTTTTTTAGAAGACAGAATAACAAAATGACAAAAATTTAATTTATGTTCTTTTGTTATTTTGTCTTTTTTATTTTTTTGGGGGGCTGATTAAACTTTGGTATGGAGTTTGTAGTCTAAAGATTTAAACAAACAAATCTATTAATTGAAAATTTAAGAATTATGAAAAAGTTTATGTTTTTGATGTTATTGCCAATGGTTATTGGTTTGGCATCGTGTGATTATCATGACAAGATGGTTGAAACTGGCGATTTACCTACAAAGACAACTATGTTTATTGCTGATTATTTTCCTGGTTGTAATATTGTTGCTATCGACAAAGACCGTGAATTAGGCACAGTGAGTTATGATGTGGTGTTGAGTTGTGGCGTCAAACTTGAGTTTGATAAATCTGGTGATTGGACCGAAGTGGATTGTGAACCTAATGAAGTGCCTACTGGAATTGTACCAAATAAGATTTTGGAATATGTAGAGTCGAAATATGCTAATAACTACATTGTTAAAATCGAGAATAAAAGGTATAATTATAAAATTGAATTGAACAATGATGTTGAATTGGTATTCAACAAAGATGGTGATTTTAAGTATATTGACTAACTCTAAAGTTAAATTGAAATTGTTATGAAGAAAATGTTTTTATTATTAGTAGTGTCAATTATGGCTGTGATGCCTATGTTGGCAGACAATGACAAGATGATTACTCGTGAAGAGTTGCCAGAAAAGGCTCAAATGTTTATTGACGAGCATTTTGCAAATGTTGATATTCTTTATGCTAAGGCTGAACGTGATATGGGTGTTATTACATCGTATGATGTCGTTTTGGAGGGAGATGTTAAGATTGAATTTAATCGTAGTGGCGAATGGGAGAGTGTGGATTGTAATCGAGGCAGAGTGCCTGATAGTGTATTGCCAAAGGCGGTCTTGGATTATGTTACAAAGAAGTTTGCGAAGGCATACGTTGTAGAGATTGAGCGTGATATGATGGGGTATGATGTTAAGTTGAGTAACGATCTTGACCTCGAATTCGATAAGAGTGGTAAGTTTTTGAGAGTGGATTGAGTTTAAGTTGAATATTAAAAAAGAGTGATTAGCAAGTGGGTTAATCACTCTTTTTTTTATGGAAAATGCATAAGTAAAATGTATGTTGAATGAAATGTAATCGTTAACTTTGCGGTTAAATAGGGAGCAGGGAGTAAGGAGTAAGGAGCAGGGAGTAAGGAGCAGGGAATAAGGATTAACCCCCTCCGCCCGTTGGGCTCGTCCCCCTAAGACAGGGGGACAATATCGGGGTTGCCAAACTCTTGTAGCATTATTTAAAACAGGGGGACAATATCGGGGTTGCTAAATTTTTATGTAACGTGCAAAATTTTGTGGGCGCACATATTCTCCCCCTGTTTTAGGGGGAGTACCCGCAGGGGGAGGGGGTTGAAATTAAGGAATAGGGAACAGGGAACAGAGAATAAGAATTGTTTATTTCTTACAGTTTTTTTTTCTAACGATAATTCATATTATAGTCCCACAAATTTCACAAATTTATTTTTGTGTTTATTTGTGGGACTTTTTATTTAAAAATAAAGTTATTGAATTAACAATTATTATGTGCTGAAATGGTGTGTTAATTCAATAATTTTTTGTATCTTTGCACGTTAATAGGGAGCAGGGAATAGGGAGCAAGGAACAAGGAATAGGAAACGTAATAATCAATTATAAATCAACTGAAAAATGAAAAAATTATTCTTTATTGCTATGACCATTGCGTTATTTGCAAGTTGTGGTAAAAAACAAACCACAAACCTTTATACTCCTAATGCTGAGGAGTTTGATTTTGTAGTAGATGCATTTGCTGATATGCAAATCATGCGTTACCGTGTAACTGGTATCGAATCGTTGACTCTCCAACAACAAGAGTTGCTTTACTATCTATCAGAAGCAGCACTTTGTGGTCGCGATATCATTTGGGATCAAAATGGTAAAGATCATCTCCAAATTCGTCGCGTATTAGAAGCTGTTTATACTTCTGATATTGACAAAACTACTGACGATTTCAAAGCATTCGAAATCTATTTGAAACGTGCATGGGTGTCAAACGGTATTCACCACCACTATTCAGGCGCAAAATTCGTTCCTGAATTCTCACAACCTTGGTTCGAAGAAGCATTCGGTGCTTTGGCTCCTGAAGTACTTCCTCTTAAAGAGGGTCAATCAGCTGCTGAACTTCTTGCTATGATGAATGGTTATTTGTTCGACCCAACAGTGGCTCCACTTCACAAAAACCAAGCAGCTGGTGTGGATTTGCTCGCTACTTCTTCGTCTAACTATTATCAAGGCGTATCTCAAAAAGAGGCTGAAGATTTTTATAACGCAATGAAAGACCCTAACGATGCTGAGCCAATCATGTTCGGTATGAACTCTAAATTGGTGAAAGGCGAAGATGGTGTTCTCTATGAAGATACTTACAAAATCGGTGGTCTTTATAGCGATGCAATGGAAAAAATTGTTTATTGGTTGGAAAAAGCACTTACAGTGACTGAAACTGAAGCTCAACACGCTGCTTTGGAAAAAATGATTGAATTCTATCGCACAGGCGACCTCAAAGATTTCGACGAATATGCAAAACTTTGGGTAAAAGATACAGAATCTCTTATCGACTATGTATGTTGCTACACTGAAAGTTATGGCGACCCTCTTGGTTATAAATCTTCTTGGGAAGCATTGATTAACTTCAAATCTCTCGAAGCAACTGAACGTACAAAGAAAATCTCTGACAATGCTCAATGGTTCGAAGACAACTCTCCAATCGACCCTCAATTCAAAAAAGAAGAGGTGAAAGGTGTATCTGCTAAAGTTATTGTAGCTGCAATGTGTGGTGGTGATTGTTATCCAACTCCTCCTCTTGGTATCAACTTGCCTAACTCAAACTGGATTCGCGCCGTACACGGTTCTAAATCTGTAACTATCGACAATATCTCTGAAGGTCGTGCTGCTTCAACTAAAGGTAGCGGTTTCACAGAAGAGTTTACTTGGGGTGCAGAAGAAGTTGCATTGCTTAACCAATATAAATTGATGACAGATAACCTTCACACTGATCTTCACGAATGTCTTGGTCATGGTTCTGGTAAATTGGCTCCAGGCGTTGACCCTGATGCTCTCGGTGCATACGGTGCTGTAATCGAAGAAACTCGTGCTGACTTGTTTGGTTTGTATTATGTTGCTGACCAAAAAATGGTTGACCTCGGTATCCTTCCTAATATGGATGCTTATAAAGCTCAATATTACGCTTACATCCAAAATGGTTTGATGACTCAAACTACACGTATCAAACTTGGCGATAACATCGAACAAACTCACATGCGTAACCGTCAATTGATTTCTAAATGGGTGATTGAAAAAGGCAATGGCGTAGTAGAAGTTAAAGAACGCGATGGCAAATATTTCGTAGTAGTAAACGATTACGAAGCTCTCCGTGGCTTGTTCGGCGACTTGTTGCGTGAAATCCAACGCATCAAATCTACAGGCGACTTCGAGGCTGCTAAAGCTATGGTAGAAAAATATGCTATCACTATCGACCCAGAACTTCACGCTCAAGTTCTTGCTCGTTATGAAGCTCTCAACCTCTATCCTTACAACGGTTTCGTAAACCCTGTTTATACTGCTTCGTTCGA
Source organism: Candidatus Aphodosoma sp. (assembly GCA_045126975.1). Taxonomy (GTDB): domain Bacteria; phylum Bacteroidota; class Bacteroidia; order Bacteroidales; family Paludibacteraceae; genus Aphodosoma. The sequence continues at coordinate 13,660 of JBGVPL010000033.1, forward strand.
CGAAAACGGTAAATTCACAGGTCTTTCAATTGATTATACAGAAGGTTACGCTGAACAACACCTCCGTTATTCACGCGATTACTCTTTCTTGAAATAAAAGTCCTTAGACACGAGATGTCAGACACGAGATGTGAGACTTAAAAGTCTCGTGTCTCGTGTCTTATGTCTATTATCTCTAAACTCTAATCTCTAAACACTAAACTTTAAAATAATGTTTTCAGGTATAGTAGAAGAACCTGCAGTTGTGACAGGTCTTCGTAAAGAAGAAGAAAATCTTCATATTACAATGCGTTGTTCGTTTACTAACGAACTCAAAATAGATCAATCTGTTGCACATAATGGTGTGTGTCTTACTGTCGTAGATATTAAAGGCGATGAATATACAGTTACAGCAATAAAAGAGACACTTGAGCGTTCTAATCTTGGACTTCTCGAAGTAGGTTCTATGGTTAATGTAGAGCGTTCGATGTTGATGAATGGTCGTCTTGATGGACACATCGTGCAAGGACATGTTGACCAAACAGCACGTTGCACTGAAGTGCGTGAGGCTGAGGGTAGTCACTATTTCCATTTTGAATACGAAACAACAGAAGAGATGCGTCGTCGTGGTTATCTTACTGTCGATAAAGGTTCGGTTACAGTGAATGGTGTATCTTTGACAGTTTGCACTCCAACCGACAATAGTTTCGAAGTGGCAATCATCCCTTATACATTGGAGCACACAAACTTCTGCCAAATCAAAGTAGGCACAATTGTAAATCTTGAATTCGACATTATCGGCAAATACATTGCCAGAATTAATGCATAATTCATAATGCATAATTATGAATAGATTTTATTTATTTTTAAGTGTTAATACCGAATGGCTAATTATGAACCGGAGGTCTTTGAACCTTTAGGTGAAAAAATTGTGAATTATGAATTGTGAATTAGATAAGGATTATTTACAAAAATACGAAGAAGAACTTACACAAAAACTTCTTCGTCAAGCGCATGACTTACGTTGTGGGGCAGAGCAGTTGTATCATACTGAAGATTTGGAGGAGATGTGGCATAAGATTGCACCGCAATATATGGTTGATGCAGTGCCCGAAATTGCTCAGTATCCAACAGTTGCAATTGCGTGGGCAGGCTATATTGGTATGGCACTTGCTCACCTTTGGGATAAAGATTGGGATGAAGTATTGCGTCGCGAAGATGTATATGCTTCATTGCGCGACCCTCGTGGTTTTGACGAGATGGATGAGTATATCATCGAAGGCGTGATGGGTTATTTGCTTGATAGTAAGACAGCGCAGGGTTTCGAAAACCTTATGCGTTCGCTTTCGCAAACTGCTTTGGCTCAAATCCGTCATGAAGAGATTGAACCACAAAGCGAAATGGCATTTCATGTTTTTGCTCGTACTACAAAAGTTATGTTCCGTATAGGTGCAAGTTGCGAACTCTATCGTCTTGGTTATAAATATCAGAAAGTAGAGGAATAAATTTTTAATTATTAATTTTAATTATCGTGAATTATTTTCAGAAGATAGTTGTTTTGTTGTTTTGCTTCGGGTTGGTGCTTGGGGTGATTGAGCCATTGTGGGCTATTGGACAAGATGTTGTAACGGATGATGAGGTGCCTTACTATAATGTTGAGGCTCATACGGATTATATGTATGACCCTGTGCCTGCGCCAGAATCGGCGATGCGTGTAAAACAGTTAGGAGTGAGGAGTGAGGAGTTAGGAGTGAATGGTGGAGTTAGTGAGGATGCTCCAATGGATTTGAAGGATCCATCGAATGTTGAGACTAAGATAGAGTATGATACGGAGACGGGAAATTATATTGTACGCACTATGATGGGCGATGAGGAGTTGGTTTCGGCATTTACGTTGACGCCTGATGAGTATAAGCAGATGTCACTCAGAAAGGCGATGGGGCAGTATTGGGCAGAGAAGAATAAGAAAGCGGCTGAAAACTATGAAGATAAGTTTAATATTACGGATATGAAATTTTCGCTTGGTCCAGCAGAGAAGTTGTTTGGGCCTGGTGGAGTGCAAGTTAAGACACAAGGTTCGGCAGAATTGACATTTGGTATTAAGCATAATAACGTGCAAAATTATTCGTTGGCAGAGCGATTGAGAAAGACTACGACATTTGATTTTGATGAAAATATTCAGTTGAGTGTGAATGCAACGGTGGGTGATAAGATTGGATTCACGATGAATTATAATACTGAGGCTACGTTTGATTTTGACCAACAATTGTTGAAATTGAACTATCAAGGTAAAGAAGATGAGATAATTAAGAGTATAGATTTGGGTAATGTGAGTTTGCCACTCAACTCTTCGTTGATAAAAGGTAACTCTGCATTGTTTGGTTTGAAGACAGAGTTGCAATTTGGAAAGTTGAGTATTACGGCAGTTGCATCGCAACAACAATCAGAGACAAAACATGTGAACTCGAAAGGTGGGTCGCAATTGATGGATTTTGAGGTGGAGATTGATAACTATGATGAGAATAAACACTTCTTTTTGGCACATTATTTCCGTGATACATACGATCAGAATATGTCGAAATTGCCACATATAATGTCGGGTGTAACAATTACGCGATGTGAAGTTTGGGTAACAAACAAACGTGGTAACTTTGAACAAGCGCGTAATATTGTGGCATTTATGGATTTGGCAGAGGGCGTGAGGATTGATAATAATTATTGGGTGTCAAATGGTTATGTGATGCAGCCAGATAATGCAGCAAACTCGTTGTATGATGAGGTGAAGACATTGGATGGCGTGCGTGATATACAATTGTGTAATTCGACATTGGATGCAGCATATAACATGTATGATATTTATGGGGGACAAGATTATGAGAAGATAGAGAGTGCACGTAGATTGGAGTCATCGGAATATACGTTAAATAGTCAGTTAGGTTTTATTTCGTTGCGTCAGGCGTTGAATAATGATGAGGTGTTGGCGGTAGCATTTGAATATACATATAATGGTAAGACTTATCAAGTTGGTGAATTTTCGACTGATGGTATAGATGCACCAAAGGCATTAATTGTGAAATTGTTGAAAGGAACAGCAACTTCGCCACAGACAGCATTGTGGGATTTGATGATGAAAAACGTCTATTATCTTGGTGGTAATCAGGTACAAAAAGAGAAATTTAAATTAAATATTCAATATAAGAATGATTCGAGCGGTGTTTATGTGAATTATATACCAGAGGGGGCGATAAAGAATCAGTTGCTTGTGAAAGTGATGAACTTGGACCGTTTGGATTCAAGAAATGAGCCAGTACCAGATGGACAATTTGATTTCGTGGAAGGTTATACTGTTTATGCTTCTACGGGTCGTGTGATATTCCCTGTAGTAGAGCCATTTGGTGAACATTTGAGAAAAATGATAGGAAATGATGTTGTAGCAGATAAATATTGTTTCCAAGAGTTGTATGACTCCACTAAGATAGTGGCTCAAGAGTTGACAGAGAAGAATAAATTCCGTTTGGCTGGTAAATATCAGGCAAGTTCGGGAAGCGTAATTAGATTGAACGCAATGAACGTGCCACGAGGTTCGGTTGTAGTAACAGCAGGAGGTCAGACATTGACTGAAAATGTGGACTATACAGTTGATTACACGATGGGAACAGTGACGATATTGAATCAGGCAATATTGTCGTCGGGCAATAATATTGATGTGCAGTTGGAGAGTCAAAGCATGTTTAACATGCAGAGAAAGACATTGGTAGGGGCGCATGCAGAGTATGCCTTCACGAAAGATTTTTCTATAGGTGGTACGATTATGCACCTTAGTGAAATGCCTTTGGTTGTGAAAACAGAGATGGGGTCAGAACCAATAGCAAATACTTTGTGGGGCTTGAATGCTGCATATAGAGGCGATGTGGCTTGGTTGACAAAAGGAATAGATGCGATACCAGGAATCAATGCAACAGCACCATCGAATGTAGTCTTTAATGCTGAGTTTGCTCACATGATACCAGGTCATAAGAAGGTAGATAATAATCCAGGTTATGCTTATCTTGATGATTTTGAGAGCACTGAGACAACAATAGATTTGCGTTATCCTTACTATTGGCATTTAGCATCAACGCCATCGGATCCTACGGCAGGAGCTTTGTTTCCAGAAGCAACTAAAACTAATAATACTGAATATGGCATGAATCGTGCTTTGTTTAGTTGGTTCTCAGTAGATAACACTGTTTTTAATCGTTCGAATTCGCAAACTCCAGAGCATATTCGTAGAAATAAAGATTTGCAAAGTAACCACTTAACTCGTGAAGTGAAAGAGCAAGAGTTGTTCCCTAATCGAGATGCAATATTAGGACAATCGTCATATTTGCCTGTATTGAACGTAAGTTTTTATCCTACCGAACGTGGACCATATAATTTGGATTTGAATGTTAATCCATTGACTGGTGAGTTGTTGAATCCAGAGAAGAGATGGGGTGGTATGATGCGTAAGATTGAGACATCGGATTTTGAAACTGCTAATATTGAGTACTTGGAATTTTGGATGATGGACCCATTTGTTTATGATACAATAGGTGCACATGAGGGTGGTGATTTGTATTTCAACTTAGGAGATATTAGTGAGGATATATTGAAAGATGGTAAGAAGTTTTTTGAAAATGGATTACCAAATAATGGAGATTCGACAGCAACTGATCGTACGGTATGGGGGCGTGTACCACGTATTCAATCTACGGTGTTGGCATTTGATGGGGATTTGAATGCGCGTCAATATCAAGATGTTGGTTATAATGGTTTGCGTACAGAAGATGAGTTTGAGTTTAGTACCTATAAACAATTTGTAGAAGATTTGAAAGGAGTATTGTCGCAATCGGCAATAGATGAGTTGATGAAAGATAAATTCTCAGCATTGAATGACCCTGCAAGTGATAACTATCATCACTATCGTGGTTCAGATTATGATGATGAAGAGTTGACAATTTTGGAGCGTTATAAGAGATATAATGGTCCAGAAGGAAACTCACCAGCATCGGATTTGAGCGATGAGAGATATTCGACATCTGCGACAACAGTGCCTAATGCAGAGGATATTAACCAAGATAATACGCTTAACGAGTATGAAAAATATTATCAATATCGAGTGTCGTTGCGCAAGAACGATATGGAAGTTGGTAAGAATAACATTGTTAATAAGATAGAGACAGAGGTTACATTAGCAAATGGGCAGTTGAGTAAAGTTACTTGGTATCAATTCAAAATACCTGTGCGTGATTATGAAAAACGCATTGGTTCGATTCGTGACTTCAAGAGCATACGATTCATGCGTATGTTTATGACTAATTTCAAAGAAGATATGCATTTGCGTTTTGGTACGTTGGAATTGGTGCGTGGCGAATGGCGTGGATACAACAAAGATTTGTTTGCAATCGATAATCCTCCTACATCGATAGCATCGATAGATGTGACATCAGTGAATATCGAGGAAAATGATAATAAAGAGCCAGTTAACTATGTATTGCCTCCAGGCGTAAGTCGTCAAACAGACCCAAGTCAGCCTCAATTGACTCAACAAAATGAACAAGCTATGTTGATGAAAGTGTTGGATTTGGCACCGGGAGATGCACGAGCTGTGTATAAAAATATAGTTTACGATATGCGTATGTATCGTCGTATTCAGATGTTTGTGCATGCAGAGCAGATAATTGGTGACGACTCAAATCTTCAAGATTATGAGACGACAGTGTTTATTCGTTTGGGTAGCGACCATACACAAAACTATTATGAATATGAAGTGCCATTGAAGTTGACTCCAGCGGGACATTATAATATTACAGAGCGTGAGAAGGTATGGCCAGAAGAAAATATGATTGATTTTCCGTTGGATTTGTTGACTCAAGTGAAGACTAATCGTAATCGTCGTATTAAGAATACAAATGGAACAATGTCCACTCCGTTCTCGGAATATGATCCAGAAAAACCTCAAAATAAGGTAACTGTGGTAGGTAATCCTAACCTTGGTGATGTGCAGACAATGTTGATAGGTGTACGTAACCAATCGCGTACGTCTAAAAATGTAGAAGTGTGGGTCAATGAGTTGCGTTTGACCGACTATGATGAAGATGGTGGCTGGGCAGCATTGGCTAATTTGGCTGTAAATCTTTCGGATGTGGGTTCGGTCAGTGTGGCTGGACGTTATGAGACTGCAGGTTTTGGTGGTATTGAAGAGACATTGCAAGAGCGTAGATTGGATGATTACTACTTAGTGAACTTTGCTGCACAATTCGATTTTGGTCGATTCTTCCCAGATAAAGCAAATGTGCGAATACCCGTGTATTATAGTTATGGAGTGGAGAATAGCAAACCTAAATATAATCCGTTGGATGAGGATATTTTGCTTGAAGATGCGTTAGATGCTTTGGAAACAAAAGAGGAACGAGATTCGTTGTTGACACTTTCGGCTACGAAAAATATAACTGAAAGTTTCAATGTTACGAATATGAAGGTTGACATTAAGAGTAAAACACCTAAAGTGTATGACCCAGCGAACTTCTCGGTATCGGCAGCATATACTCAAACGCAAGATCTTGATCCAGAGGTAGAACGTAATAGTAATAAATCATATACAGGGCAGTTTAACTATAATTTCTCTACTTCGCCTCGTGCATGGGAGCCATTCAAGAATAATGATAAATTGAAGAATTGGAAGATAATAAAAGACTTTAATATCAATTATGAACCATCGCTTATAGCATTGAATATTAATATGAGTCGTCGTTATTCAGAGACTCAATTGCGAGATTTGACCGGAGCGATGTATGTGGATTATTATGACCCTAAAAATTCGTTGTTGTCTTTTACAAAAGATTTCACTTGGAGTCGTAGTTTCGATTTCAAATATGATTTATCTAAATCGTTGAAATTTTCATTGAAGACAGCGACAAATTCACGTTTTGATGAGACCCAATATTCACCAGTTAACAAAAAATTCTTCCCAGATGAATATGAAAATTGGCGAGATACAGTGGCTCAAAGTTTGGCTCATGGTGGTCGTCCGTTGGATTATCAACAAGTGTTCACAGCATCGTGGGATTTACCAATTAATAAATTTCCAGGTTTAGATTTCATTACAGCGAAGGCTCAGTATAGTGCAACATATAATTGGGATACAGGTGTCGAGTATGCCGATGGAATGACATTGGGTAATACTATTTCTAACCTTGCTATGTGGCAGGCAGATGGTCAAATGAATTTCGAGACATTGTATAATAAATCGAAATATTTGAAAAAGATAAATCAGAAATTTACATCAAGAAAAACTAATCGTCGTCAATCTAAATTTACGCCTAAAAAATATACACAAACAGTCAATTTGACTGATTCAGCGGTACTTAAAGTGACACACCGATTGAATAGTGATAATTTTGATATTATATTTACTGATGCTTCGGGTAAACCTGTAAAAGTGAAATATAAAGTTCTTGATAAGAATAATATAGAACTTAGCAGTAAAGTTGATATTAAGAATTTGAAAATTGCGATGGAAACTCGCAATCCGAATATAGAAAAGCCAGCGAAGAAGGTTGCAGATTTTTCTGTTAGATTCTTGATGTTGGTGCGTAGATTGCAAATATCGTATAAAGAATCAAGTTCCTTAGTATTACCTGGATTTAATCATGGAGGTATGTTGTTTGGTCAAACAATGACCAATGATGTAATGACACCAGGTCTTGATTTCTCATTTGGTGTGCCACGTGAAAGCTATCTTGACAAAGCGATAGAGAATGGTTGGTTGGTGATGAATGATTCAGTAATTAATCCATCGACATATAATTTTTCAACTGATTTTGATGGTAAATTGTCGCTTGAACCAATTGCAGGATTGAAGATAGAGTTGAATTCAAAACGAGTTACAACCGACCAATCAATGATACAATACATGTTTGAAGGTATGCCTACAACGTTTAATGGTACATTCCGAATGACATATTGTATGCTTGGCTCGGCATTTTGGGGTAAAGGTAAAGCTGAGAATAATTATCATAGTCGTGCATTTGATCAATTCCTCGAAAATCGTGCATACGTGGCAGAAGTATTGCAACAACGTTATGCAGGCACTACCTATCCAACTAAAGGATTTATGGAAGATGCTTCGTTGGCAGGTAAGCGATATGATAGTGAAAATGGTACATACAATATGAACTCTGCTGATGTATTGATACCAGCATTTATGGCAGCATATTCAAATCGTGATATCAGCAAACAGACGTTGAATATATTCCCTGATTTCTTGAGTATGATGCCAAACTGGACCATTTCGTATGATGGTTTGGGTAAGATTAAGGGTGTTGATAAATATTTCAAATCTATTACGTTGAAACATGCTTATCAATGTACTTATAATGTTGGTTCTTATTCATCATTCTCGAATTATGTAGAGAATGAAGATGGACTTGGTTTCGTGCGTGATGTGGCATCAGGCAATCCTATTCCATCATCGGCGTACGATATAGCAAGTGTGAATATCACTGAAAATCTTAATCCACTTCTTTCTATTGATATGGCGATGAAAAATTCGATGACTGCTAAGTTAGAATACAAACAACAACGTAATCTTACATTGAATATCGCATCAAATCAATTACTTGAAGCATCAAGTAGTGAGTGGGTTGTAGGTGTTGGTTATGTGTTGAAAGATTTCGATATGATATTGAAACTTAAAGAGACAGCCAAGAAGGTGAAAAACGATTTAACATTACGTCTTGATTTCTCTTTCAAAGATATATCTACTTTGTTGCGTAAGATGGATTCGATTGAAGATACACAGGCTACATCGGGCAATAAAACTTTGACTATTAAGTTTATGGCAGAGTATGTGTTTAGTTCGAAACTTAATTTCCGATTCTTCTGCGACCATCAAACCAATCGTCCATACATATCAACATCATATCCAATGTCGAATACCAACGTTGGTGTAAGTGTGAAATTTATGTTGACACGATAAAAGATGGGTTTATTTGAGTTTTAATTGTGTAAATAATACTATGGGAACAAACTTTTTTACAAATGAAAAAGAAAATACTCTTCTTGAAAAAATAGAAGGGGTATTTAAATATAAAAAAGTACATTTTTTTGATGCTCTTGTAGGATATTTTCGAGCGTCAGGATATTTCCGTATTAGGAAGTTTATACAACAAACTCCTCAGATTCGCATATTGGTTGGTATCAATGTAGATAAACTCACATATCAAGCAAATCAGCAAGGATTATTATTTAATCCTAATTCCGAACAGTCTCAAGAAGAGTTTTTTAATGAAATAAAACGTAATATACAAGAAGCCAAATATGATAAGGAGGTTGAGGATGGGATGTATCAATTTATAGAGGATATTATGACTAGTAGAATAACAATGCGTATTCATCCAAAGCAAAATATTCATGCTAAGTTATATATATTCAGAGAAGAGATGTATCATCCTCATGGGTATGGATCTGTTATAACAGGTTCTAGTAATCTAACAGAAGCTGGACTTGAAAAGAATTTTGAGTTTAATGTAGAGTTACGTTATGATGACGATATACGCTTTGCTACAGAAACATTTGAAAAACTATGGGAGGAGTCTGTAGAGATAGATATAAGCCATATAGACAAGATTAAAACTGATTCGTATCTTAATCCAAACTTTACTCCTTATGAGGTATATTTAAAATTTTTATTAGAATATTTTGGTAAAAGTATTGATTTTGATCCTAACTCTGTATCCGATTTACCTACGGGGTATAAAAAATTGTCGTATCAAATAGATGCGGTTAATGATGGATATGCAAAAATGATGAAGTACAATGGCTTTTTCCTTTCCGATGTTGTTGGTTTGGGAAAAACTATTGTGTCTGCTCTTATTGCAAAGAAATTTTTCTTTTCTAATGGCTTCCCAACTCATCGTTCTCACATATTGGTGATAGTGCCTCCAGCTATGAAAGATAATTGGGAGGATACTCTTACAGAGTTTAAGTTGGATAATTTTAAAATTATAACTAACGGTAGTCTCCATAAGATTAAGAATCCAGAGTTATATGATTTGATTATTGTTGATGAGGCGCATAAATTTAGAAGTGACACGGCTTCCATGTATAATGAATTACAGAAGTTGTGTAAGACTAAGACAAAACGTTATGATGGTACTTTATATGATAAGAAAGTGATACTTGTATCAGCTACACCACTTAATAATAAACCTGAAGATATAGCCAATCTCGTATATTTATTTCAAGATTCTAAAGATAGTACTTTGGAGGAAGGAAATTTGCAACGATTCTTTCGTGAGCATATTGATAGGTATAATAAATTAAAAAAACAGAAAGATTTAGCTCTTATTGCGGAGGAAGTGAAAGCTATTTATGAAAAAATCCGCATTAAAGTTGTAGAGCCATTAACAGTACGTCGTACTCGTACTGATTTAATGGAAAATGATGCATATTGTAAAGATTTAGAGGAGCAGAATATTCATTTCCCTGATGTTAAGTCTCCTCAGAAGATATATTATCAATTAGATACAGAATTGGAAGCTTTGTATGACAAAACTATAATGTATCTTAGTGATAAAGTAAATGGTCTTAAATATTACAGATATCAGGCGATAAAATATTTGAAAGCATCAAAGAAGAGTAAGTATAAAAAAGCTGATATGATTTCTATCCAATTGGCAGGTATTATGAAAACATTACTTGTTAAGCGAATAGATAGTAGTTTTTATGCATTTAAGCAATCATTGCGTAGATATTATGAGGCTAATAAGGTGATGCTTGATATGTTTAGTAACGGTACGATATATATTGCGCCTAATTTGAAAGTAAATGAGCTGCTTAGTGAAGACAAGGAAGATGAGTTGATAAAATTGATTGAGGAGGCGAAATATACCGATCCTACAATTGAGATATGTACGCCTAATGATTTTGAAGATGGTTTTGAAGATGGCTTAAAGGCCGATAATGTTATATTAGGAGACTTGGTTTCTATGTGGGATGCTGTTAATGCGGATTCTAAGCTGGATATATTTATTCAATATCTTAAAGATACGTTATTGGATAAAACCATTAATCATGAAGGAAAATTAGTTATATTCTCAGAATCAAAAGAGACTACCAAATATCTATATGACGCTCTAAAAAGTCATGGCTTTGACAAGATTATGACTGTACAGAGCGACAATAGAGATACCCAAATGCCGCTCTTAAAGGAGAACTTCGATGCAAACTACAAGGGGGATAAGAAAAACGATTATAACATCGTTATCTCTACCGAGGTACTTGCCGAAGGAGTAAACCTCCATCGTGCCAATGTTATCGTAAACTATGACACACCTTGGAACTCTACAAGGCTTATGCAACGAATAGGTCGTGTGAATCGTATTGGTAGTACTGCCAAAGAAGTACATATATTCAATTTCTTCCCTACATCTAAGGTCAATGATGATATTGAATTGGAGAAGAAAGCAAAAATGAAACTTTTTGCATTTCATGCTGCATTGGGTGAAGATAGTCAAATATATTCTACAGATGAAAATCCTGAGAGTTTTGGGTTATTCGATAAGGAGGTAGATGAGGAGCGAGATGAGAGGTTGCGTTATTTGATGTGGCTTAGACAATTGAAACATGATGATCCTGATTTAATTAAACGAATTAGTAAGTTGCCATTGAGAGCTCGCACTGGTCGTAAAAGTAAATTTATACCAGGTAGTACAATTGTATTTATTCGCAATAAGCGACGTGATGCATTTATATTCGTGCGAGAAGATAATAGTATTGAGGAACTTACATTTTTAGAGGCAGTGAAGGAATTTGAAGCTCGTATAGATGAAAAGTCTATTCCTCTCCACGATATGCATCATGAACAAGTTAAGACGGCACTTAATGCCTTTGCTATTCAAGAAGAAGATGTGAAAGCGATAAAACAAAAAGTAAATCCTGCTCAAGGTCCTAATGAGAAAAAGGCTATAGCTTATTTAGATGGTTTCATTAGCATTCCTAATATTACAGAGCAAGAACTTGAATTGATAAATAAAGCAAAGCGAGCTATTACAACAGGAAAATTCCAACAGTTGCAGCGAGATGTAAACAAGCTGAAAACAGTGACAAAGAAAACACCTGTTAAGCCTGTAGTTTTACTTGATCAATTGATAAAGATTATATCTGCATATCCATTGGAACATGTTCTAGGTGAAAGAGTAGATAAACATGTTGATATGCTTAAAGTGTCTAATGATTTTATGCCTGAAATTGTTATTTCAGAGAGTTTTAATATGTAATTAATTATGAGAGATTTAGTAACATCAGAAATTGCACGACAAAATGTGTTGAATAATAGATATGCACTTGAAGAAGTTCAAAAGGTTATTGGTTTAAGAGGAGTGATATTTGAAGATGAAATTAAATTTACAAAACAACAGATTGCTTCATTTTTTGAAGTAAGTGATAGAACTATTAATAGTTGCTTAATGAGAAATGATCAAGAACTTCGTAAAAATGGTTACGAGGTTTTAGATGGTAATCGATTGAAAGTCTTTAAGTTGTCTTTTGAAAGATTGGATGATCGGGAAGTTAACTTCCTAATCAAATCCAATAAACTTGGTATTTTTAATTTTCGTGCGTTTCTTAATATTGCAATGTTGCTTAGTAAAAGCGAAAGAGCTCGTGAAATTAGGAGTCTTGTTCTTGATATTGTGATAGATACCATTAATAAACGAACTGGAGGTAATACTAAATATATCAATCAACGTGATGAGGATTTTATATTTAATTTGTTAAATAATCGAGATTATCATAAAGAGATGGTTTTGGCTTTGAAAGATTGTGTAGATTTGGGAAATATTAAGTATCTCTTGTATAACGACAAAATTTATAGAAGTATTTTTAAAGAGGATGCTGATGAATATCGTAAGGTTTTAAAGCTTTCTAATGAAGATAATGAGCGTCATACAATGTATTCTGAGGTATTGGATTTAATAGCAAGTTATGAGGCTGGTTTTGCTGATGAGTTACGTAAAGAATGTACTCGTTTAGGTCGTAAGTTAACACAATCAGAAACAGATTCTTTGTATGCTATTTTTGAACAACAAAAATTATGGGTTCCTCTTATTAATAAAGCTCGCTCAAAGATGGCGAGTCGCGATCTTTGTTTTAGGGATGCTTTGCATGATAATTTGAAAGAATATATAGGTTCTGTCTCTGTAGATGATTTTGATAGATTTATTGGAGATAAAAGTATGGAACTTAGTAAACGGTTAGAAACTTATATTGCCGCATTAAAACGTTTAAAAAATAGAGATTAAGATGGTTATTTACATATCAAAGGAGCAAGCAATAGAAGTACATAGAAAAACTATAGAGTATAGTGGTGGTGGTGATTATGGAATAATTAACATTGGATTCTTGTATAGTTCCCTTGAGCATATACAAAATGATGATTATTATCCATTATTTGAAGATAAATTGGTCCATTTGATTTGGTCAATCAATCGTAATCATTCATTTTCTGATGGTAACAAGCGATTATCTATTACATTGGGAGCTCAGTTCCTTTTGTTAAATGGATATATGTTTTGCGTTAAACGTTTTATGGAAGAGATGGAAAATATTAGTTATCATCTTGCTGCTGGTAGAATTGAAAAAGAATTATTACAAAAACTTGTTCATTCTTTTCTTGAGGGTGAGAGTGATTTTAGTGAAGAGGTTAAATTAGAGTATTTATTAGCATCAGCTGATGGAAATATTGGTTTTGATGAATAATGAAATTTATAAAATTAAATAAAGTATTATTATGAATCAAGCATATTTGAAAAATATATTATCTGCAACTTTTGATTTTAATGTATGGAAAGATTTGTTGAAAAATATTTTTCCCAAGGTTGAATTTTTTACAAGTATTACTAAGATTACGGATTCTCAAGTTAAAGATGGTGGGCAAGTAGGAATCATTCGTTTAGATGATAGCCGTTCACTAGCCATATTCTGTTTTGAGGTTGCCGATAATGTACAAATATCACGTAATCGTAAAAATTTGCGTGATATTGCAGCTAAGTATATAGATCAAGGCTTGATTCATGGTGCTTTAGTCTTCTATTATTCTCAAAATCAAGACGATTATCGTTTGACCTTTATTGCTAAGCAGACCTATTTTAATGAAAGTGGAGAATTAGTTAAAAAGGAAACAGCACCTAAACGATATACGTTTTTGTTAGGTAAAAATGAACCTTGTACTACAGCAGCAAGTCGCCTCAAAGAATTGGCTGATAAAAAAACTTATGGTTCCGTCTATTTAGCAGATGTTAATGATGCATTTTCTGTTGAACGACTTAACAAAGAGTTTTTCAATGGATATAAGGATCAATATAAGAAATTTGTTGACATACTCTCTGATACCAAACAGCATCGTGACTATGTTAAAAAATTATTAGGTCGTTTGGTTTTCTTACAATTTTTACAAAAGAAGGGTTGGATGGGAGTTCCTGCATCAAACTCTAATTGGGTAGGTGGAGATAAAAATTATCTATTAAAACTTGTAGATAATTATCATGGTAACGATAAATTGTTAAGTGATGTTTTGGAATTATTATTTTTCAAAACTTTAAATGAAAAGCGAGATGGAGATATTGCTGATAGTAAACTTGGAGAAAATATTAAGATTCCATATTTAAATGGTGGTTTGTTTGATAAGGATAGTGTTGATAAATTAGATATTGATTTTCCATATACCTATTTCCAGGAATTGATGGAGTTCTTCTCTCAATATAACTTCACTATTGATGAGAACGATCCAGACGATAGCGAGGTGGGTATTGATCCTGAAATGTTGGGGCATATTTTCGAGAATCTTTTGGAGGACAACAAAGATAAGGGAGCTTTCTATACCCCCAAAGAGATTGTTCAGTATATGTGCCGTCAGAGTGTTATACAATACCTTAAAACACATGAGCCATCAGATCTGTATGCGGATGCTATTGAGCAACTTATAAATGATGGCGTGGTGAGTCCTATACTCCAAAGCAAAAGCATTGCTGCACGATTTACCCAACTGCTCAAAGAGGTTAAGGTATGCGATCCTGCCATTGGTTCTGGTGCATTCCCGATGGGAATTCTTTATGTATTGTATCATGCAATACATCATTTGCATTCACATGCAGAACCTCATGGTAATTTTGATTCTACTCAAACAAAGAGAGATATTATCCAAAATAACATCTTCGGTGTTGATATCGAACAAGGTGCTGTTGATATAGCTCGTTTGCGCTTTTGGTTAGCATTGGTTGTTGATGCAGAAGAACCTCACCCCCTTCCCAACTTGGATTATAAAATTACTTGTGGCAACTCACTGTTGAGTCGCTATCCTATAGATGCTCCTATTGAGAATGTTTTTGTGGAGTACAACAAAGGTAAAAAGGAAGATGAGAAGATGACACTTGCCAAATATAAAGAGTTGGTAAGTGATTATACCAATACATCTAATCATCAAACTAAGGAACTTTTTCGCAAAACTATTGAGAATATTAAGAGTGCATTTAAGACGGAACTTAGCAATCAGTTTAAGGAGAGACTTACAAAGTTAAGAGGCAAAGTTATCATGCTTGAAGGCCCGACCTTATTTGGAGAGAGAACAAAGGCAGAAAAGGCTGAGCTAAAGAAGCTGAAAGATAAACTGAATATCCTTGAAAAGGAACAAGAAGGTATTCAAACAAACAAGTTATATATTGATGCTTTCGAATGGCGTTTTGAATTTCCTCAATTGCTTGACGAGAATGGTAAGTTTATCGGGTTTGATATAATAATAGGAAATCCACCTTATAATGAACTGAGAAACCTTGATTTGAGTATGCAAACAGCTTTGAAGTCATCAAGGTATTATGATTATGCGAAAGGCGGTAGACTAAATATGTTCCAATTTTTTTATCCGCTAGCTATAAATGTTGTTAGGATCAATGGAATAGTTTCCTTGATTACTCAAAATTCTATTCTAGCAGAAGATAGTGCATTGGGAAATAGAAAATTATTTTTTGCACAAACCGATATACTATCAATTGATTCATTCCCTGAAAGAGACAATAAAAATCTTAGAGTTTTTGAATCAGCAAAGATGAGTGTATGTATTTGTACATTAAGAAGAAATAATTATCCAGATATATGTAATATTATTCCGATTAATGTATGGCATTCACGATATATGCAAGACAAGCATGAACTGAATATTACTGTTGAAGAAATAATGGAGATGTATCCAGAAGATATTATTATACCTATAAGCAGTAATGAGAAGTTTTCTATCCTTAAAGAGATAAAGAAGAAAAGTCAATATCATATCAATGCATCAGCTGGTGAAATAGATATGACAAAATATAAGAGTATATTTAATACAATTGGCTTAGGAACAAGAGTAATTACAGGTGCACAAATTCAAAGATACCATATTACAGATAATCCTTCGCAAGGTGAGGTTATATATATCGCTAATCAATATAAACCTGCATTATCCGCCAAGAGAGAAACTGAGGTGTCCGGCCCTAGAATTGCTTTACAACGCATTACTGGTGTAGATTCAAAAGTTAGAATTATTGCAACATTAATAGATAGGTATGTGTATTGTGCTAACTCTACAAACTATATATCATCAGATGGTACAATAGATATAAAATATTTATTAGGATTATTGAATTCAACTTTAGTTAATTTTTTTATAAAACAAACAAGTACAAATACTAATATAACAGCCAAAGTTTTAAATTCCATACCTATTATTGCATCTTCTTGTGATGCTCAAATTTTAATTTCTAATTTAGTTGAATATATTTCTATCTTGAAAAAGAATAAACAGTTAACAGATATCGTTTCAAATGAAACCATAGCGTCGTTTTTTGAGAAAATAATTGATGGTTGTGTATATGAGTTATATTTTGAAGAGCATATGAAAGTGCAAGAAATTAATATAATTGATTCTGCATTGGAACTCATAAAGCCAATATCACAACTAACTGCTGAAGAAGATAAATTTGAAGTCATATTAAATACATTTATGACTATAAAGAAAACAGATAATTCAATACGTAACCGTTTGGATCTATTTACATTAAGAAGCCCTGATATACTCAAACTTATAATTGAAGGATAATATGCCAGCAATAAATAGAATACATATATGTGGCTTTAAGGCTTTTCCAACTGATTTTGAATTACTACTAGAAGGAAAGAACCTTTTGATGTATGGAGAGAATGGTAGTGGAAAATCTTCTATCTATTATGCTTTACATTGTATGTTCCAAGCACCATTAAAACCTGATGCTGGTAAGAAATATTTCGATTTAACAAATGAACAACATCTAAAGAATATTAATAATCCAGATGTTGATTCAAAAATATGGATAGATTTTGATGGGAGACATCCGTTTATATATAATATTGATAAAGATGGTTATCAATTTACATTATTAGGAGGGAAACACCCATTGCCTGCGCAGATTAATGGTTGTTTTGTTAACCATCAATTCATATTTCATTTTTTCAATTTTAGAAATTCTCAGAGAATAAATCTATTTCCTGTATTTATAAAAGATATTTTATCATTCTGTAAAGATGACTATACTGGACTTCATATTAGCGAAATGTATGATGAGATAACGGCATCAATTATCAAGAAAGGACGACATATACACCCTGATTACATCTCTAATATTGAATATTTTAATAAAGCCGTCAAGAAGGTCGTTGAAGATATTAATATATATGCATCGGATAGATATAATGAGTATTTTAAAAATGACGATGATAATGAATTGGTTATAAGATTGCGATACGATTCAAATTTTAATAAACCCGAAGATGACACTAATGAGTATTGGTTAAAGTATGCTAATATTATAGAGTTAGTTAAAGAGAATGGGGAAATAAAAGAACGCAAATCATCATATAAAAAATTAAATGAACCATTTATTGGCTTAGAGATTTCTGAAAAGATGCCAGATGGTAATCTACGAAAGATTGTTAAGCCACATACATATTTTAACGAAGCAAAATTAACCGCAATAGCATTGGCTGTTCGCTTTGCATTGTTGAATTTAGATAAGCCTGCAGATGGTCGTTTCCTTGCTCTTGACGATATGCTCATCAGTCTTGATATGAGCAATAGAGCAAAAGTTGTAGATTTCTTGCTGAAAATATCTGATAAGTATAAGATATATCTGTTTACTCATGATAAAATGTTCTTTGAATATTTTAAGCATAAGACAAAAAATAATCAAGATGCGTGGGTATATAAAGAAATATATATGGATGATGATAAGACTCCATATATTAGAAATAGCGAGGATTACCTTGGACAAGCCGAACATTATATTAAGCAGCATGAATACGAGATTGCTGGTAATTTCTTAAGAAAAGAAGCCGAAGCTTTTTGTAAAGATTTCTTACCCAAGAAAAAGCAATTGACTAGTGATTTTTTACATTTAGAACTTAATGGATTGATAATAAACTGTAAAGATTATGCTGCCGAGAGTGGCGTATTTGATATATCCATTTTTAATGAGTTGGATGAACATCGTAAGTTTATACTTAATCCATCAAGTCATGATAGTTATGATGTAGCAAAGTATGGTCATGAAGTTAAACGTTGTTATCAAACATTACGAAAGCTAAGAAAAATTATAATTAGACCATTTCTAAAATTGGGGAGCCAAGTTGAGTTCACATTAAAGACTCCAGCACCTCGTATTAGTGAATATAAATTTATACTTACATTATGCGATGACTTTCGTATTATTGTAATGCCAGGTGCTCCCCCTGTCATATCTAAAGGAATGATAAATTATCAAGTGTTTAAAGATGGCAATAATGAGAAAGGTGTTCAATCTGATAATAAAACAATTAAGTCTTTTTATGATAAATGTTATGAGAAATCAGATAAAACTAAAGATGCAAATTATCTTAACAGCGTGATAGAGTCTGAGTCTAGAAATCAGATATCAGCATTTTTATAATATAAATGGTTCTAAAATAGTTAATTAATCATGGAAAAATGCCAAGTGCAAAGTATAACAATTGATAATAGAATAGTATATTAACCTGATAGTATTTAAAGTAATGGACGTATCTTACATTCAACTTGTTAAAATTGACCATGATAACAATAGTGTCGTGGTGGAGTCAATAGATGAACAAGAAAACATCAAACAATATGTAATGGATATGCTGGAAACCATATCTGAAAATGTTGGAGAGCGAGAATATATCTTCAAAGATGGTGAGGAAACTATGAAGATATATCTAAATAGTTTTATTAATAAAGATAATAAGGATGAGATAACATTAAATATTGCTAAAAGACTCTTATCCAAAGAAATAGATACTCAGATAAAGTATGCTCATATTACTCAAATACAAAAGGGCATCATGCTAGCTTCATTATGTAAAATGACTGACAGAGAATATAAGGTCATTATTGCAAAAGCTGATTATTCGGAATTTTTGGAGGAAGCATCAGGTGAAAAAAAGAATGGTCTTCCTACAAAAAAGAAAATTTTTAAATCGTTTATTGCAAATGTAACGATTGTTGATGGAGCATATTCTATTTCAAAGATGGTGACATTTGATGTAAACTCATCTCAAGCAAAATATTGGTATAATGATTTTTTAGATTTGGAGGCAAAACTTGATGATGAAGCCAATACAAAGAAGGCTTTTGATGAAATAAATGCGAGAGTACTAACTTCAATAAAAAAGGAATCAAAGGATGATTATTGGTGTCTATATAATGCCACCTTGCGCTACATGCGTAGTGAAGGAGAGTTTGATATAGAATATTACGCTAATGAAATATTAGGCAAATATACACCAACAAATCCTAGTGTTAAAATTAATGATCTTTCTAAAAGGGCTCTTGATCTTCCTGAGAAGAGAAACTTTGATAGAAAGTTTACAAAAGTACCTAAAGCCATAAAGAAAAAAATTAAAGCCATTATCCCATTGACAGAAGATATATCTTTATCTGTAGCAGATAATAGTAACCCAAGCCTAAAAAATGTTATTAAACCATACGAAGATGAGGAAGGACATAAATACATCATGGTAAAAAGTGATGAAGGTCACTCGTACGCAAAAAGCCTTAAGTAATTTATGGATAGTCAGATTAAACGACTTTTGGGATTATTTTCTAATAGTGGGAATATTACTATAGATTTCACGGAATCTTGGGATTCTGTGGATGTTACAGCATCCATAATTTTAGATAAGATTCCTGATTCGACCAGTTTTCTAAAAAATATACCGCAAACATCAACTAGAGATTCTTGGGAGTTTAAAATTCTTGATGAAGACAATGAAACTGTTTTAACAATACATTCTGCATCAGGAGAATTTATGAGTATCAATGAGATAGAAGCTTATAAGGAGTTGTCTATATCTATCAAGTTTATAGTTACAAAAAATATACAGGATAACAAGCTGTCAATTTATAGCATACTTAGGTTTAGTCAATATTTGGGTAATGGATCACTTTATTCTTTTTTGAATGCACTAAATAATAGGTTAGAAAAAATATTAATTTTAGAGTGTCTAAATGATGACATAGAGACTTTAAACACAGATTCTATATCAGTTGTTTCTAAGGGTGTGAATAGCAATATTATAGGTGTTAATGGAAGGATGAAACGCATTCATCTTAGTGACGGACTTATAAACTGGGGGGCTTACAAACTACAATTATTGCCTGAAGATATATATCCATCTAATTGTACAAATCCGTTATACAATATTTTTAAGCAAGCATCAGCGTGTTTGTTAATAATGTATCTTTTTGATTATATTACTATTGATAACAATACTCTTGATGTGAAATTGAACGGATTTAAAACATTAATTTACACGATCAATACAAATAAATTATCTGAAATTACTGTAGATCCAAAAACTATTGATCAATTTTTCCAAGTATATTGTTGGGGTATGAGTGGCGGGTATGTCTCAGACAAATTTAGTATTGCCCGTAATATACTTTCGTTAAATTTGGACACCACCCAAATACTCATTACTTCACACATTATAGAAGCGATAAAATCTAATTTTAGAGTGTATGAAAAAGAGAATGTTCAACAATATATCCAACTAAGAAATGAGATATCAAATTTGTTGATAGATTTGCAGACAAAGATCAATGATATAGCACAAAATTTTACAGCCGATTTTAAGAATAACCTTCTAGTTTTGGTTTCATTCTTTGCTTCGGTAATAGTTTTTGGGGTTATATCAGAGGCCTCTCCTTTTGCTTATTTTTCTGACCATATTATTATTTTATCTTGGTGTTTTTTATTAATTTCATTATTGTATTGGCGCTATTCATATAGTGAGTTAAAGAAAAAGACGAAATTATTTTATAAGCATTATGAACAAATTAAAAATAGATATAAAGCATTGCTTGATGATGCGGAATTAAATAATATATTTGAAGAATGTAATCCAGACAAATATGAGTCGCATCAATCTTATATTGAATGGCAGAAATGTTGTTTCTCCATATTATGGATTATATCAATCATAATATTGTTTATTGGATTGTTTATCCTATCTATATTCAATGATACATATATCATAACATTTATTAAAACTATAACAATTAATATTGTATGCTTTTTAAAGAATATATTGATATTGAAAGCTTAATACTTCATCAAATAGGCAGTAATTCATGTCAAGAGGATATACGCTATTCTAAAGAACTTATCAATGTTGATCAAACTTTAAAAGATTTATTAAAGAATCATTTCTTGAGTCCTTTTAAAATCGATGAGTATTTTAATTTCTCACATTCATCTGATATCGGTTTAAATGAGATTTACCAATATGCAACTCAGATATTTTCTAATAATGAAGATTTTCTGGAAGTTTCTAAAAAGATTGCTCTTTATCTCTATGAATGTAGTAGCCATCCAAACATTAAACGGGGGGAACTATATGTTGTATATTTTAAAAATTGCATTTTGAATGGAGAAACAATAGACGCAATCGGTCTATTTAAATCAGAGACAAAGGATAAGTTTTTAAAGATATACACGACATCTAAGGGATTTGGTATTGAAGAAAATGAGGGTATTATCATAAATAAAGTTGATAAAGGTTGTTTAATTTTCAATACAGAAAAAAAGAATGGCTATTTGGTTGCTATAGTAGATAACACTAATAAGGGATCAGAGGCAAAATATTGGACTGATGATTTTCTGCATGTACGCCCAAGAAAAGATAGTTTCAACCAAACACAAAATATGCTGTCTCTTTGTAAGAGTTTCGTTTCTCAATTGCCAAGTGATAATGGTAAAGTTGAGAAAGCAACATATATGAATAGAAGCGTTGAGGCTTTAAAAGAAGAATCTGTTAATATTAATACATTTGCAGAACAAGTTTTTGAGACGCCAGAGTTAGTTTCTGAGTTCAAACAATATAAAGAAACTTATCAAAAAGAACGCGACATAGAAATTGATGATACCTTTGCAACTGCTTCCACCGCAATAAAACGCAGAGCCACCGGTACGATGACTACGATTAAGCTCGATAAGAACTTTGATATAAATATTCATGGTGGAGAGCAGTACATCGTAAGAGGTTATGATGAAGAGCGAGGAATGTATTATTACCAATTGTTCTTTAAAGAAGAGAAATAATATGCAAAATATAGTAAAAGTATTAGCAGATACATTGCTCGTAGATTTATTTCAAAAGGAATCACAAGGTGCTAATATTAGTAAGAATGAGTTTGATGTGATGATGGAAGCCTATAAAAAAGATCACGAACATAAGATT
>JBGVPL010000034.1:0-9947 GCA_045126975.1 Candidatus Aphodosoma sp.
AATACCATTTACCACTGAGGTAGAGGCTGAAGTTGTGGAGGTGAGCTGGTTTGTAGATTTCAGTACCTTTTTCTTCAACGATGAAGTTTTCTGCAACAGCAGCGAGGAATTGTTCTTCAGTGAGACCATTCAAATCTTTCACTACGCGGTTATAGTCGATGATGTTGAGTTGGTTGTCAGGGAAGCAAACAGCGAGGAAGTAGTTGTATTCTTCGTCGCCACGGTGGTTAGGGTTGTTGCGACGTTTTTCGTCACCTACGAGAGCAGCAGCAGCAGAGCGGTGGTGACCGTCAGCGATATAGAATGCTGGGAGTTCAGCAAAGAGTTCAGTGATGCGAGCAATAGTAGCATCGTCGTCGATTACCCAGAAGTGGTGGCCGAAACCATCAGGAGCAACGAAATCATATTCAGGAGCGTTAGCTACTGTTTTAGCAACGATAGCGTCAACTTCGTCGATGTGAGGATAAGCGAAGAATACAGGCTCAACGTTAGCGTTGTTGATGCGGACGTGTTTCATACGGTCTTCTTCTTTATCGCGACGAGTAAGCTCGTGTTTTTTGATTTTGCCAGTCATATAGTCGTCAACGTAAGCACCTACGCAAAGACCATATTGAGTTTTGCCGTTCATTGTTTGAGCATAAACATAGTAGCATTCTTTTTTGTCTTGAACGAGCCATCCGCGGTCTTGCCAAAGTTGGAAGTTTTCGGCAGCTTTGTCGTACACTTTAGGTTCGTGTTCATCAGTACCTACAGGGAAGTTGATTTCAGGTTTGATGATGTAGTAGAGAGATTTTTCGTTGCCTTCAGCTTCTTTGCGAGCTTCGTCAGAGTTGAGTACGTCGTAAGGACGTGATGCTACTTGTTCAACAAGATTTTTTGGAGGGCGTACACCCTTGAAAGGTTTAATAATAGCCATAATTTAGTGTTTAGTTACTAGTTATTAGTTACTAGTGGTTAGTATTAGTGATTAGTTTGATATATCTGATAAGAATTTGATGCGTACGAGGCGTACTTCTTCTTCGGAATAGTCGTCTTCGCCGAGTTCGCGGAGGGCAGTTTCGACATCGTCAGATTCTGATTCGTTTTTGAAATAGTCGAATATTTCGTCGATTACTTCGTGGTCCATAACTTCTTCGAGGAAGTAGTCGATATTGAGTTTTGTGCCTGAATATACGATAGCATCAATTTCGTTGAGTAGGTCGAAGAAGTCCATGCCTTTTGATTCGGCGAGGTCGTCGAGGGCCACTTTGCGGTCGATTGCTTGTATGATTTCGATTTTGAGTTTAGATTTGTTGGCAATAGTACGTACGCGAAGGTCTTCTGGACGTTCGATGTCATTGTCGCGTACGTGTTTGCGAATAAGGTCAACAAATTCTTGTGCATACTTTTTCTCTACCTTACCAGAACCTACGCCAGGAATATTTTGTAATTCTTCGAGGTTGATAGGGTAGGTTGTAGCCATTGCTTCGAGTGATGGGTCTTGGAAGATAACGTATGGAGGAAGGTTTTCTTCTTTGGCAATTTTTTTGCGGAGGTCTTTGAGTAAACCAAAGAGAGCAGGGTCAACTGCACATGAACCACTTGACATTTGAGGTGCCTCTTCTTGTTCTTCGTTGAAGTCGTTATCTTTGCTAACTTTGAACGATGAAGGTTTTGCCAAGAATTTTTTGCCTGCAGGAGTTACTTTGAGTACTCCATAGTTTTCTATTTCTTTCTCGATGTATTTGTTAATCATTGCTTGTCGGATTACGGCAGGCAAAATTTCTTTCTCTTCATCTGATGTAGAGTCGAAGAGTTCGAGTTCTGTAAGATTGTATGCTTTAACATCGGCACTTTCGCGACCGGTAAGTACGTCAATAATCACATCGCTTTTGAATTTTTCTTTAGTAGCGATGATAGTTTCGATTACTGCACATAAAAGATCTTGAGCTTCCACTTTTTTCTTAGGGTTTAAACAGTTATCACAATTACCGCAGTTGTCTTCGGCATAGTTTTCTCCGAAATAGTGGAGAAGTAAGCGACGACGACACATTGTAGATTCGGCATAGGCTGCGGTTTCGGCAATTAGTTGTTTGCCAATTTCTTGTTCACTGACTGGTTTGTCTTGAGTGAACTTTTCGAGTTTTTGTAGGTCTTTCTGATTATAGAAAGCTATACATCTGCCTTCGCCTCCATCGCGTCCCGCGCGACCGGTTTCTTGGTAGTAGCCTTCGAGAGATTTAGGTATGTCGTAATGTATTACATATCGTACGTCTGGCTTGTCAATACCCATGCCGAATGCTATTGTGGCAACGATGACGTCAACGTCTTCCATTAGGAATTTGTCTTGATTTTCGCTACGTATAGCACCGTCCATGCCTGCGTGATAAGCTAATGCAGATATGTCGTTTAGACGGAGTGTTTCGGCGAGGTCTTCGACTTTTTTGCGACTTAAACAATATATAATTCCAGATTTCCCTGGGTTGTTTTTGATAAATTTGATAATATCTTTTTCTACGTTATCTGTTTTTTGGCGAACTTCGTAGTAGAGATTTTGTCGGTTGAAAGATGAACGAAATGTTGTTGCATCTGTCATTCCGAGAGTTTTTTGAATGTCGAGTTGTACTTTAGGTGTTGCTGTTGCTGTGAGAGCAATTACAGGAGCAATGCCTATTTTTTCGATTATAGGTTTTATACGTCGATATTCAGGACGGAAGTCATGCCCCCATTCGGAGATACAGTGTGCTTCGTCGATTGCATAGAATGAGATTTTGTTGTTGCGAAGGAATTCTATGTTTTCGTCTTTATTGAGAGATTCGGGAGCAACGTATAGGATTTTAGTTTTTCCATTTCGAATATCTTCTTTTACTTCTTCTATGGCGGCTTTGTTGAGTGATGAGTTGAGGAAATGTGCTATTGAATCGTCGTTGGCGAATCGGCGCATGGCATCTACTTGATTTTTCATCAAAGCAATGAGCGGAGATATGACAACGGCGGTACCTTCCATGATGAGAGCTGGTAGTTGATAGCAGAGTGATTTGCCACCACCAGTAGGCATCAATACGAAAGTATCGTGTCCGTCAAGTACGCTTTGAATTATTGCTTCTTGTTGACCTTTGAATTTGTCGAATCCAAAGTGTTCTTTAAGAGCTTTTGTTAATTCGGTTTTGTTTGCCATAGTTGTTGTGTCCTATCGAAATCAAAGACAAATTTATAATGAATTATTGATTTATGCAAAGAAAAAGTGATATTTTTTTTAATATTTTTTTATTTTGTTGATTTGTAGAGGTTTTGTGAGATAGAATTGCCATTATTTTATTTATTTTTTTATCTCTTTTTGTGTGTAATGTGTATGTTTAGAATAAAAAATACAAAAAAAGCAATCGAAAAGTATTTTTTTTAATATTTTTTCGACTGCTATGATATTATTTAGGATTGTGAGTTGTAATCATCCCATCTTTCCTGTCAAATATGCCTTGGTTCGTTCATCTATAGGGTTAGTAAACATCTTTTCTGTCTCATCGTATTCAACCAATTCGCCGAGATACATAAACATCGATTTTGATGATATGCGTTGAGCCTGTCCCATATTGTGCGTCACTATCAGTATAGTTACATCTTTTTTCAACTCTATCAACAACTCTTCAATATGTTTTGTCGCAATAGGGTCAAGTGCTGATGTTGGTTCATCCATCAATAGCACATCAGGTTTCATAGCCAAAGCACGTGCAATACACAAACGCTGCTGCTGTCCTCCCGAAAGGAATGTACCTTTCTTATTCAACACATCTTTCACTTCATCCCATAGTGCAACATTTCTCAAACAACGTTCTACTGTTGCATCTTTCTCTGCTTTTGATAATTTAATACCATTCAACGCAAAGCCAGATAACACATTCTCATAGGTACTCATTGTTGGGAATGGAGTAGGGCGTTGAAATACCATACCTACTTTGCGACGAACTTCTATTGGCTCCATCGAGAGTATGTTTTCGCCATTCAGCAATATCTCGCCATCAACGCGAATATTTTGATATAGATTATGCATCAAGTTTACAGCTCGCAATAGTGTTGATTTACCACAACCCGAAGGCCCCATAATTGCTGTAATACTATTTTTTTCGATAGCAGCCGACACATATTTCACTGCCATCGTTTGCTTGGTGTATGACACACAAGTATTCTTAAATTCAAGTATTGGTTTTATTGATTCCATTTATTTATCAAACTTTTAGCTATAAGGTTTAACATAAGTACAAATAATAGAAGCACAAGCGATGCTCCCCAAATCAGCTCTTGTAGATTAGGGTCATTAAAGAATTCCCAAATCAACAATGGTACAGCCGATATTGGTTTGTTTATCGACCATCTGACCAACGAGCATCCTAATGCGGTGAACATCAATGGGGCAGTTTCGCCTATTACTCGCGAAATTGCCAATAATACTCCCGTAAATATTCCTCCAAATGCTGCAGGCAATTGCACTTTTAGCATAACACGAGCTTTATTCCCTCCAAGTGCCAATCCTGCCTCTTTCAATGATGCTGGCACTATTTTTAATGTCTCTTCGGTCGAACGAACTATCAATGGCAACATCATGATATATAGCGCCACACTTCCCGCAATAGCCGAATAACCTTTCATTGGTACAACTACCCAAATGTAAGTAATAATTCCAATAATAACAGATGGAGTACCTTGCAACAGATCAGTTAGATAACTAACCACCTGTGCAAATCTATTTTTGCCATTTTCTGCTAAAAAAGCACCACATATAATGCCCACTGGCACCGCAACTACTACTGCCATACCAAGCATAATCATCGTGCCTACAATGCCATTTGCAATACCTCCCGGAATAGGCTCTCCTGCCTCTATTGCTTTCATTGCTCTATAAGCCGTAGGGGTTGGTTCTGTGAAAAACGACCATGTCAATTGGTCATATCCACGCAAAAATACCTCTCCCAATATTGCCAAAAGTGGAACTGCTGTTAATGCAGCCAACAAGCAAATCGACCAAAATGCTATCTTATCTTTTATTAAACGTCTTTTTATCATACTTTTATACTATTCTTGCGCGTTTTATCATTATTTTACCTACCATATTTATCACAGCTGTTATCAAAAAGAGTATTAAAGCAATGGCTATCAAAGATGATAGTCGCAACCCATCTGCTTCTCCAAACTGATTAGCTATAATCGATGCCATTGAATTTCCTGTAGAGGTTACTGAGTCAGGGATATTATTGGTATTACCAATCAACATTGTTACAGTCATTGTTTCGCCCAGTGCACGACCAACTGCTAATACGTATGAAGAAAAAATTCCGGATCCAGCAACTGGAAACACTACGTTGCGCATTACTTCAAATCTTGTAGCTCCTAAACTATAAGCCCCCTCTTTCAAGTCAGATGGCACCATTTTTATAAATTCGGCACTCAACGATGCTACGTATGGTACTATCATGATTGCCAACACGAGTGATGCTGTAAGAATACCTGAACCTTGAGGTGAAATATTCAATGCTATAATAATTGGTCGTAAGCTATAAAATCCCCATAATCCATATATTATTGATGGAATACCTGCCAATAGATCGACCACTGCACTCAACATCGCAGCTACTTTAGTTCCTTTGAAATACTCTCCCACAAACAAAGCGACAGGCAGTGAAATTGGAATACAAAATATGATAGCCAAGAGGGTAGTCATCAACGTACCCGTAATGAATGGTAATGCTCCATACTGCTCATTTCCTTCTGTGTAGTTCCATTCCGACGAAGTCATAAACCGGAAGAATCCAAAATGCTCAAATGCTTCGTATGCGTCAGTGACGAGAGCGTAAATCACGCCCCCGCACACTATTGGTATAATCAATGCCGCAACAAACAATACTATTCTATATAATTTATCGTTCATAGATTATTTCTTTTTATTAAAGTATTGCCACTCCATCGTATGTTACGGTTTTCAAATTACTCAAACTCAACTCTTTTGTTTTCTCTGGTAGTGGAGCATAATGCACTTCCGATGTAATACTCTGAGCTTCTTCCGAAAGTATATATTTCACAAAATCAAGTGTAGCTATAGCCTGTTCTTTACTGCGTTTCGAGTAATTTTGTTCTTTATATATAACTATCCAAGTGAATGTCGAGATAGGATAAGCTCCTTGTGCATCTGAATTAGTGATAGATGTTCGAGTATCTGCAGGTATCTCACCTGATGCAGCAGCTGATATCGAATTTGCTGTAGGCTCTACAAATTCACCTCTTTGATTTTGAATTTTTGCGTATGCAATCTTCTGAGCAAAAGCATATTCCGAACCTACATAGCCAATACTATTTTTTGTCTCTGCAATCACACCAGCTACACCTGGATTACCTTTAGCTGCTTGTCCCGAAGGAAAGTTTACCGATTTACCTCTACCATATTTCGCAGCCCATCTTTCACTCACTTTTGTTAGATAGTCAGTAAACACGAATGTAGTACCCGAACCATCCGAGCGAAACACCGGAATAATTGCCTCTGATGGAATAATTGCCTCTGGATTTAGTTCCACTATACGCTCATCGTTCCACATCTTTATTTCGCCTGCAAATATATCAGCAATCACTTCGCCTGTGAGGTTCAATTCTCCGACGCCCTCAAGGTTATAAGCTACCACAACGGCACCCATACAAGTAGGCACATGTATCACCTCATCCATCTCTGCCATCTCTTTCTCTGTCAAGAAGGCATCGCTACCCGCAAAGTCCACAATCTTATCTCTCAAGTTTCTCACACCACCGCCTGAACCAATACCTCCGTATGCAACCACATCGCCATTCACTTCGGCAAATTTCTCAAATACTACGTTGTAGAACGGAAGTGGAAATGTCGCACCCGCACCCGACAACTCCTGTGCCTCACGACCATCATTTTTCACACTACCTCCACACGATGTCATAATAATAGCTACTACAAAAGTCATCATTGACAAAAAAATCTTTTTCATAATTCATTAAAAAATTTTAAATTAATAATTTATATTTAATTTTTTTCTATGTTATTTAATTGTGAATTGTGCATTATGCATTGATTAAAGTCCGAAATAGCAATTCACGTAAGCCATATATTTACTATCTCCTTCCTTAGGCAAAGTCATTCTAAAGTTAGGCGCAACTTTCACATACTTACCCAATTTCACCTGCGAACCTGCTATCACAGCCATTTTATCTTTTTCCGTATTCCAACCATTGTTCGATGTCAGCATATCCCAGCGTGCATACACATCTACTATCTTGTGCGCCTTTACCGAGCCATACACCGAGCATCCCAACTGATTTCTATGCTCTACGTTACCCGAATTCTGCATCATAGCAAACTCTCCGCCCAACGAAAACCTCTTATTCTTATACCCCACAAATGCTGCATAGTTATACACATCCGATTTACCTTCTGCCGTAGCATCATTCAACCCTCCATATAGTCTAACCGACAATCCTTCAACTGGCATAAATGTCAATCCCAATCCATACTGAAATCCCAAATCACCTTGCACTTTCTTATACCCCTCGCCGTTGGTCATAATCACATCTGCCGACACCCAATCAGCAAATTTATATGCCACCATCAAACCCAAATCTGCGCTACTACCAAATTTATATTGGTCCTGAAACGACTTATAAATATAGCGATAGCCCCAAAACTTCTCTTGCATATTGAATTGCGTGGTCGAAATCATACCTCCTGCCAATGTCAATCCTTTATGTTTCCAACTCACTTGAGCATTCTTAATATACGCCACATAATGGTAATCATCTACCGAACTTGGTTTTCCAATATCCATCACTGCTTTCAATTCCAAACCTTTTCCCAACGAATATTGATATCCCAAATACGTTCTATCCAACTGAAACCCGCATTTCGATACGCCATTCTGCATCGTCATGTTGTAATTAGCAAATACCGAAACAATTGCCTTCCCTTTAGGGCTTGCATCTTCTTGTTTTACCTCTTTTGTTACAATAGTTTTCGTCGTGTCACTCGCCCAAACAATTGTGCTCATTACCACCGATAGGGCTACTAAAATAAGTTTTCTTTTTTTCATAGTTTACTCTTATTAAATTTCATGTGCAAAATTACAGATACTTAATTACAACATAATTACACATACATAAAGAAAATATAAAAAAAATATTACATAATTGTTACAAAAACAAAAGGGGAGTGCTGTTATCTCAACAACACTTCCCTCAACTTGAAATTATAAGAGTACTATAAAATATAGTCAGCAAACTAAAGTTTTTCTCGAATCTTATCTATTAGTATTTCACCCAAGATCCTGTAATCCAATCACAAACATCTTTAATATTTTCAAATGATTCATACTTAAGTGTTTCGTCAACTCTATTACCATCTTCTATAAATTTATCATTTATATAAATATTTTTTTCACTAATCAATGCTGCAGAGCTGATTACATTATTCATTTTCGAAACTTTATTCAACAGTGCTAATTCTGTTTCTTCACTTTCTACAGTAATAGGTTTTCCTTTTCCACATACAATAACATCCGATAATTCAACTTCCGAACCACGACGGATACGAATACCTTGTTTTGTGCCATTATTACCTACTAAAATAACATTTTTCAATATTGGATGTGATATAGGCTGAGCAGCATAATTATTTTCATTATTATCTGCCTCAATCAAACAATCACACTCATAACCTAAAATTTCTGTAGGCTGTTGATATGCAACTAAATTAGTAGCTTTACCGCGCCAACCTTCTGTCCAGTCATATGAATCGTCGCTACAGTTTAACGCTACAAGATTCTTAACATTTACTGTACCTCCAAAAAATTCAAAACCATCATCTGAACCATTATATGCTTGACAATTTTCAACACAAGTACCATTACCTACTCCATAAAAAGTAAATCCATTAGCTTCATGTTCTTCATCAAAAGCATATCCCGAATATTCAATACGAATAAATTTAAGTACTCCCGAATTATCATCATCTTGATTACCACCATATTGTGCATTGCCAATTTCTGAACTACCTAAACCTCCTTCTGCATTAGTCGATGCGTACCCACAAATATGAATACCACCCCAAGCACCAGATTCTTTTTTCTCGCTGGTCATCACAATTGGGTTGTCGGATGTACCTACAGCATTTATTTTTGCACCTTGCTCAATCAAAATATAATCTACAATATCATCATAAATAGCCTCGATTTTAACCCCTTCTTCAATTGTTAAAGTTGCACCCGAAGAAACAATATACTCACCATTCAACTTATATGTTGACCCAGACGACAACACTGCATCTTCTGTTATTCGACCTTGCAATACTGAACCATCCGACACAATATTTCCACCTTCAGGTTCTTTGCCATTTTCACACGCTGTGAACATACTTAAAATAAACATGCTCAAAAATAAACTTTTTGCTTTCATAATTTTCTGTTTTTAAAAATTAAACAATTAAAAATTAAACAATTATAATTTATAAGAAAAACTTAAATCAAAAGAAGTGCTTTTATTGAATCTTTCAACTTCAACATTTTCATTTGTTACTATTACTTTTTGTCTAAATATAGCATCTTGAGCTAACAAATCTTTTATTTTCAATGCTATAGTGAAGTTTTTATACAGATTATATGTCAAATTAAAATTTAAAGTATTAGTCGGTAACTCTGTAATATCTCCTAACCCTGAAACCCCAACAGCATAAATACGTCCACCTTGAAAGTTATATAACAATGCAAAACTTAATTGATGATTATCATTAATCTTTGGTGAATATGTAATATCCATATTTAATAGGATTGGAGATGCTCCTTGCAATGAACGCTCTTTATTTGTATAAGCACCATTATCTGATAATTTAACATTAGTATACATATAGCTCGCGTTTAGTCCAACCGATAAATCTTTTATAATTTGTTTCTTCACTTCAAATTCAGCCCCTGTAG
>JBGVPL010000035.1:0-43392 GCA_045126975.1 Candidatus Aphodosoma sp.
GAGTAAGGAGTGAATGAGGAGTGAATGAGGAGTGAGAAGTTTTTGGTTATTTTTTTTGAGAAAAGGGTTGTTTTTTTGTTTTTTTGTTTTAACTTTGCAGAACGAAGTTAATGTTTAATAATTTAAATTAAAAGTCATTTATGAAAAAATTAAAAATCTTTTCTTTAGTTGCTGTTGTTGTTTCTCTTTTCATGTTGCTTTCTTGTGAAAAAGAAAATATTACAACAAATGTTCAAATTGGAAAAACTCAATTTACAAGAGCAAACGTTGAAAATTCCACTCCGTATTCTGACATAAGAGAATATGCAAAGGAGCAGGTGTTAAAATTTGAAAATGCACAATTGGGTATTTCAAAAAGGAGAAATGTAACATATTCAAAAGACAATTTCGATGTGCTTATTACGGAAATTAGTGAAGAAAGAAATTCTGACACCTATGAAAATCAGGAAAAGATAGATAATTATTATGCGGAATTATCAAATGATATACTATCTAAAATCAATAATCATCTTGCTATACAAAAAGTTATAGAATACGGGAACACCATTAAGGCTAAATCTCCTCAAACATATTTCTATAACGATTCTAATTCATTTGAAATCATAGTTGGCAATCGTACTTTTCATAAAATGGAAGTTCTTGAAGCGTATGAATATGGCTATTTTTTGTCAGAATTATCACCTATTCAATATGAAAGAATAAAAAATGGAAAAGAAACCTTGACAAGAACTTGCTACAAAGTAGGTAAAACATGGAAAGAGAAAGAGATGCCAATAAAGGTTAGATTTGGCAATTCAGCAACAGATCATATTATTTCTGGCATGAGAATTGCCATGAATAAAATTACAACAAATGTTCCTTCAATTACGTTTACTGAAATTAAAAATAATTCAACAAATCAATTTAATTGGAATATGGGTTTTAGTAAACACGTAAGAGTTATAGCATGTAAAGATGAAAATGTTGCAGGATATAGTACGATAGGTTCAAAGTTATGGGCTAAAGTTGAAATTTCAGAAGATTATAATGAAAATAGAACTTGTGTTCATGAGATGTGTCATGTGTTAGCTCTTGTGCATGAGCATCAACGTCCAGATAGGGATAATTATATAACAATCCATGAAGATAAAATTTTAGCAGGCTATGAATATGCTTTTGAAAAATATAGCGTAAATGATTATGCCGTATATGGAGATTTTGATTTGTCTTCTATTATGTTGTATTCTTCTACTGCTTTTACTACAGGTGGGTATACTATGACAACGAAGAATGGAGGATATATTTATTATAATGAGCATTTATCTTCCAAAGATATTGCAGGACTTAAATATCTTTATAACTTTTAATTTTTGATCATTATAGATATGAAAAAATGTGTAATATATATTTTTTTTGTTTTTGCAATTTTATTAACTGCATGTGATAGAGATATTCAAGTTGATTATCACACTGTGTGTTATTATTATATTGATAATAAAACAGATGTAGATTATTTTGCAGAATTTGAAGTTAATCCGTCTTTTATGGTAAATCCACAAGATACTACGCTCTATATAGTGACTTTGAAGGCTCAAGAAAAGACCCAAATTCAAAAAGTGACTATGGATGGAGGTCATTGGTTCCCGACTCAATATTTTGATTATTTGTTGATTAAAAACAAAAATGGAGATACTATAATTTATAAAAAACCTATTGTTGTGGATGAATCGTGGCAACTTGAAAAATATGATATTTCGAAAGATGGTTATTTTGGGAATGAAAGGTGGACTTATGTTATAGAGTGATAATTAATTAAAAAGGCGTGTCTGTTGGGGAGGGCACTGAAAAAGTCTCTTATTTGAAAGGTATCATTAAAAAAAGAAGGGATTGTAACTATTTTACGTTACGATCCCTTTTTTTATTTTTACAAACATCTTATTCTGGGTGATATTCAAAAGTATTTACTATCTTATACTGTTCAATTAATTTATCAAGATTTTTAGTACCAGTACAAATAATCGTAAATAATTGATCTTTCACGATAAAACAATAACAACGCTGATAAATATTTTTCTTTTTAAAATCAACATATTTACAAGAAATATTATTCACTAAACCATCATTAATTTCTGAAATAGGTTGCATAATTCCATTTTCCACATAATTATCAATAATTGTTTGCAAATTCTTTTCAGGTCTAATTTTATCTCTATTTTTTTCTTTAACAATTATTATTGGACTTATAGCTGAAAGATAATAGATATCATCTGTAGTTTTAGTCTTTTTATCTTTAGCCCACGAAAAATAAATACGTGTAACATCCCCTGTTATAAATTCACGAACACAACCTTTAAGTCCATTTTCACAATAAATACCTTCAAAATAATATTCTTTTGCATTGCAAAAAATAGTCGAAAATAAAAACAAAATTAATAATATTTTTTTCATAATAAAAATAT
Organism: Candidatus Aphodosoma sp.; assembly: GCA_045126975.1. GTDB lineage: Bacteria > Bacteroidota > Bacteroidia > Bacteroidales > Paludibacteraceae > Aphodosoma. The sequence continues at coordinate 2,439 of JBGVPL010000035.1, forward strand.
CTAAATTATTGTAATGCATTTACCAAATCTCGAATAGCTTGATCATAAGCTTTAAGAACACGATCCCATTGTTTGAAACATTCATCATTACCTCCACAATCATGCCAAGCATATTCTGATTGCAATTTAACTCGATACTTAAGATTATCTTGACCAGGAACCTCCTTTATCTCAATTCTTGTTCTAATAGTTGAATAAGCAAAATCTTGCTTAATCCAAGCACTACGTAACCAACCTGAAGATTTGTCAAGAATTTCCATATCAGGAAATAAATCTGATGTATAGAAAATTATTCTTTTCCATGCTTCATCAATAGATATACCATCTTTTACATTAACTGTCATTGATTTGTTAGCTAAATCACTACTTGCTTCAGAAGCATTATATGCCTCATCCACTTCTAACTGATAAGTAATAGTCTTAGATTTAGTTGATTTATAAACTCTGACAGTTTTATCAATATAACCTGGTGCAGTTAATCTAAAAATTAAATAATCATTTTTACCTATTTTAAAATCATACGAACCTTGCCCAACTTCCATACCTTTATGGATAATTTTTGCATTTTCAGGAATAACATTTATAGTTTTAACTTGCGCACTTAATGACAATACCATAAAAATTGACATTAAAAATAATAAACCTTTTTTCATAAAATTCAAATTAAATACATAATTCCTACTCTTTTATATGGTTTTTCGGATTACACCATGTGCCTTAACAAAAGACAGATACACACATAAAAAAACGCGGCACTTCCAGTATATTCTCATTCAGAGGTGTTTGGCGTAACCCGATCGATAGAATAACCAAAAGCCCACGCTACGAAGCATGAGCATTTTTGCTATATCCCTATCGATCAATTTTAAGTCGCCAAACTTTCTGAATGATAGAATAAAGCTAAAACGCTTTTTCAAATATATTTAAAATGTGCGTATCAAAATACGCTAAATTATACCATAGGCAAATAAGTTTTATGTTTGATGTGCAAAGATAGTAAAAATTTAATAATTAAAGCATATAATTTTGGAATAAATTTTGCTTTTGTTTTTTTACATTTTTTATAGAGTAAACTCTTTAATATACAAATATTTTTTTGTAAATTTGCAATTTAATAGCAATAAACAAAATATAATAATAAAATCAGCGAAACCGAGTACATCTCGCTACTCGCTACTAAATTACTAAAATACTAAATTATGAATAAAGCACTTTTAATGATTCTCGATGGATGGGGAATCGGTAATGGAACAAAATCTGACGTAATCTCTCAAATGCCAACTCCTTATTGGGACTCTTTGTTGGCTAAATATCCTCATTCTCAACTACAAGCATCGGGTGAATATGTAGGATTGCCTGATGGACAAATGGGTAACTCGGAAGTTGGTCACTTGAATATTGGCGCTGGTCGCATTGTGTATCAAGACTTGGTGAAAATCAATCGCGCTTGTGCGGATAATTCTATACTTGAAAATAAGGCTATCAAAAAGGCGTTTGAATTTGCGAAAGCGAATGGTGGCGATGTACACTTTATGGGATTGACTTCGGATGGTGGTGTACATAGTTCGTTGGAACATTTATTCAAATTGTGCGATATTGCAAAACATTATGATTTGACTAATCACTATGTGCACTGCTTTATGGATGGTCGTGACACTGACCCTCGTTCAGGTAAAGGATTTATTGCTCAATTGGAAGAACATTTAGCTACAACAGGCGGTAAAATTGCTTCAATCATTGGTCGCTACTATGCTATGGACCGCGACAAACGTTGGGAACGTGTGAAAATTGCTTACGACTTGTTAGTGAATGGCGTAGGTGAAGCTACGACAGATACTGTGGCTGCTGTACAGAAATCGTACGACAATGAGGTTACTGATGAATTTATTAAACCTATCGTACATGTGGATGAAGAAGGCAAACCTGTAGCTACAATCAAAGATGGCGACGTGGTGATTTTCTTCAACTATCGTAATGACCGCGCAAAAGAATTGACTCAGGTGTTGACTCAAAAAGATATGCCAGAAGAGGGAATGAAAACATTGAAATTGGACTACTACTGTATGACTCCATACGATGCTTCGTTCACAGGCGTAAATATTATTTTCGACAAAGAGAATGTAGAAAACACATTGGGCGAAGTGGTATCGAAAGCAGGAGCTCGTCAGTTGCACATTGCTGAGACTGAGAAATATGCTCACGTAACATTCTTCTTGAACGGTGGTCGTGAAACTCCATACGAAAACGAAGACCGCATATTGATTAACTCTCCAAAAGTGGCTACATACGACTTACAACCAGAGATGTCGGCATTTGAAGTAGCAGATGCTTTGTCAGCAGAATTGGCAAAAGAGACATACGATTTGGCTATTGTGAACTTTGCAAATGGCGATATGGTTGGTCATACAGGTGTGTATGAAGCGATTGAAAAAGCGGTAGTTACAATTGATAAATGCGTTGAACAAGTAGTAGAAACTGCTCGCGCTCACGGTTATCAAACTATCATTATTGCTGACCACGGTAATGCTGACAATGCAATGAATGCTGACGGTTCGGCTAATACGGCTCACTCGTTGAATCCTGTGCCATTCGTATTTGTATCAGACTCATACAAAGGCAAAGTGAAAGACGGTATTTTGGCTGACGTGGCTCCATCGGTATTGAAAGTGATGGGCATTGAATTGCCTGCTGACATGACAGGACACTCTTTAATTGAAAATTGAAAATTTAGAATTGAAAACCGAAGCTCTTTGAGCCTTTAACAATAAAATACCCTACTTACTTGTACTAAATATCTAAAATATTAATTCCGAATGGCAGGTCTCGCTACTCGCTACTCGTTACTAAATATCTAAAATATGAAAAAAATCTTATTATTGACATTATGCATTGTGAATTGTGCATTATGCATTAATCTAAAAGCTCAAGATGAGGTGTTGATGACTATCAACGGAGAACCTATAACTAAAGCTGAATTTGAATATATTTACAATAAAAACAATAGCGACAATGCTATTGACAAAAAAACATTGGATGAATATGTTGACTTGTTTGTAAACTTCAAACTCAAAGTAGCTGAAGCTAAAGCTCAGGGGCTTGACACACTAAAAACATTTAAACGCGAATTGAATGGTTATCGCAAACAATTGGCTAAACCATATTTGACTGACGCAGAATTGGAAGAGGCTCTATTCCAAGAAGCCTATAGCCATTTCAGCCAAGATTGCGAAGTGAGTCATATTCTCATAACCAACAAAGAAGGCGAAGATACTATCATAGCATACAACAAAGCGATTGAGGCTATCAATCGTTTGAATGCGGGAGAAGATTTTGGAAAAGTGGCAGACGAATTATCTGCAGACCAATCGGTAACTCGTAATCATGGTTATCTCGGATGGTTTACTGCCTTACAATTAGTATGGCCATTCGAAAAAGCTATGTACGACCTTCCACTTAATCAAATTTCTACACCTATCAAATCAGATTATGGCTACCATATCATCAAAGTGCACAACCGCCGCCCTGCTTGGGGACAAGTTAATGCACGTCACATTATGAAAATGTGCGGTGAAAATATGTCAGAAGAGGTAAAAAATAAAAAATATCAAGAGATGTTAGAAATCAAAAAATGTCTCGATGCAGGTGAAGATTTTGCTACTTTGGCTAAAGAGGTCAGCGATGATAAAGCATCTGCACAAAAAGGTGGCGACTTAGGTTGGTTTGGTATTGGCCGCATGGTGCGCGACTTCGAAACTGCTACATACGCTCTCAACCCTGGCGAAACATCTGACATCATTAAAACTCGCTTTGGTTACCACATCATCAATCTCAAAGAAAAACGTGGTGTTGAGCCATTTGAAAAGAAAAAAAGCGAAATACAACGCATGATGCAATACGATAGTCGCTCGACTGCTGCAAAAACATCTTTTGTCAACAAATTGAAAAAAGAGTATAATTTCCAAATTAATGAAGTAGAAGTTGCTAATGCTAAAGCACTTATCGAACAATATGCAAACAATGACTCTTTATTGAAAGTGAAAGGAACAGAAATGACAGGAGAATTAATGTCATTTGCAGACCAAAAAATACCTACAAGTGAGTTAATTGCTTACTACGTAACTACAAAAATGATGGGTACTGACATTGATACAAAAATTGCTCAAATCGCAGAAATGAAACTCATACAATATGAGGATTCTCAACTCGAAAATAAATACATTGATTTCGCTAACCTCATGCAAGAATACCACGATGGTATATTGTTATTTGAAGTATCAAACAAAGAGGTATGGGAAAAAGCAATTAAAGACAAAGAAGGATTAGAAAAATACTTCAAACAAAACAAGAAAAACTATACATGGAACGAACCTCGCTACAAAGGATTTGTTGTAAAATGTAAAGATGAAGCAACTGCTAAATCATTGAAAAAAACAATCAAAAAAATGAATCCAGATTCAGTAGCAAACTATATTCGCACACAAGTAAATAACGATTCTGTAACATTTGCATCTATAGAACGTGGATTGTGGAAAAAAGGTGAAAATAATTATGTAGATTTCAACGAATTCAAAGTTGAAAATACAGAAATAGAAACAAATGAAGAATTACCTGTCGTTATTGTTATTGGCAAAATGCTAAAACAACCTGAAACATACACCGATGTACGTGGAACTATAACTGCTGATTATCAAACATATCTTGAAAAATTGTGGATTAAAAATCTTCGTAACAAATATACAATTGAAATCAATCAAGAAGTATTAAACACATTAAGATAACAAATTGAAAAATACAATAAAAAACATTTTATTAGGCATTGTACATTGTACATTGTGCTTTATTTTCACCTCATGCTCTTATATAGAACAATATATAAAAGAGCATGAGAGTGAGGGTATTGTAGCATCAATAGATGATAATTATCTCTACAAAGAAGATATTATCAACATCGTACCAGAAGGAACCAATAGCGACGATAGTGCAGCAATTGTAGATGCCTACATACGCCGTTGGGCAACAGATATATTGATACTGAAAAATGCAGAGCAAAATATATCAAATCAATCCGAAATAAATAAAATGGTCGAAAACTATCGACGCACACTCACAATTCACTACTACAAACAAGAGATGGTAAACGAAAAAGTAAAAAGACCAACCGACGAAGAAACAACACAATTTTACGAAAACAACAAACAACTTTTTACTTTACAACAACCAATAGTAAAAGGTGCTATAATGAAAGTACCCAACAATGTAAAAACAGATAAAATACAACGCAAATTCAAAGATTTAGACAATATTGCAGAAATTGAAAAATATGCCCTACAATATGCCAAAGATTATCAACTATTCACAGAATATTGGCGTCCAATAAACGAAATAATAGATACAAAAAATTCCAATTTAAAAATAAATAAATCAGGTTATTACGAAGAAAAAGACAGTTTAACCCTTACTCTAATAAATATAACTGAATATATGCCTCAAGGCGAATTTGCTCCACTTGAAATGGTAATGGAAGATGTTCGTACAACACTACATAACCAACAAAAAATGGAATATCTCAATAACTTTGGTAACGACATATATAATCACGCAATCCGCTACAATCAAATAAAAATCGAAAAATAAACAAATTTATGAAAAAAATATTTCTGCTAATACTTATGCATTGTGCATTGTGCATTGTGCATTATATAAATGCCCAAGAAAAAAACATGATCGACGGTGTGGTGTGGGTTGTTGGTGATGAAGCAATTTTGCGCTCAGATATAGAACAAGAACGTATTCGTGCACAATATGAAGGTCAACGCATACAAGGTGACCCTTATTGCGCTATACCAGAGCAAATTGCAATTCAAAAATTATTTATACACCAAGCTAAAATTGATAGTATTACAGTAAATGACGGACAAGTAGAAAGCCAAGTAAATTCGCAAATGAACTTTTTTATACGACAAATAGGTTCACGCGAAAAACTTGAAGAATACTATCGTAAAACTTATTCTGAAATTAAAGAAGAAATGCGTCAAGCGATTGCAGACCAATCACTTGTACAACAAGTACAACAATCATTAGTACAAAATATAAAAATAACACCTTCTGATGTACGTAAATACTACTCTGCTCTATCAGAAGACTCAATACCAACAATACCAGCACAAGTAGAGGTCCAGATTATAACTATCGAACCTCCAATACCAGAAGATGTTATAGAGGCAACAAAAAATAGATTACGTGAATATGCTGACCGTGTAAAAAGTGGAGATGCTGATTTTTCAATGCTTGCTCGCCTCTATTCTGATGATACAGAAAGTGCAAAACAAGGAGGAGAACTTGGATTTGCAGGACGTGGTACATTTGTACCTGAATTTGCTAATGCTGCTTTTGCACTTACCGAACCAGGAAGTCTTAGCCGTGTAATAGAAACAGAATTCGGATTTCACCTTATTCAACTTATTGAACGTCGCGACGACCGCGTGAATTGCCGTCATATTTTACTTAGACCAAAAATCACAAGCGATATTAAAATCAAAACACTCAACACATTAGATAGCATAGCAAAAGATATTCGTACAGAAAAAATATCATTCGAATCCGCAGCTTCATTAATGTCGTCAGACAAAGATACTCGCATGAATAATGGTGTAATGACTAACCAAAATAACGGCTCATCAAAATTTGAATATCAAGATTTACCACCTGAAATTGCTAAATTGGTATATACTATGAAACCTGGCGAAATATCCGAACCTTTTGCTATGTTCTCTCAAAAACTTGGTCGCGATGTATTTGCTATTGTAAAACTAAGAAACCAAATACCAAGCCACAAAGCAAATATCACTGATGATTTCCAAACACTAAAAACTATGTGCGAAAATCAAATGCGAGAAAAAACAATAAAAGAGTGGTTAGTCAAAAAAATTGCTGATACATATATCTATATATCTCCTGAATGGCGCAATTGCGACTTTGAATTTCAATGGGTAAAAAAATAAAATTCATAAACATATCAACTCTACGACTACTGCCAGTAATATTTTTATTACTGAGCAGTTGTGTCGTTTTTGGTCAAATGCCAACTGAACTAATCACGAACCCCAATACCCCCAAAATAGAAATCCCCCAAAAGATAGAAAAAAAGAAACAACAAACAAAAAAAACAGAAAAAAAAACAGAATCAACTGACACAATAAAACGCACAGGAAAACAAACTCTCATATATCTTGAACGCAGTAATCTTGTTAGATTTGACAACGAAAATTTACCTGATATACAGGTATTAATAGGAAATGTTGTATTGCGTCACGATGATGTATATCTATATTGTGATTCGGCTCACCTCAATCAACAGACTAATTCATTTAAGGCTTTTGGAAATGTAAAAATAGAGCAAGGAGATTCACTCGAAATATATTCAAAACGTCTAAATTACAATGGAAATACTCGCATTGGACACCTATATCAAAATGTTAAAATGATAAATGGTGAAGTTACGTTATACACCGACACTCTAATATACGAACGTGATAAAAATTTAGGTTACTACAAGTGCGGAGGTAAACTCGTAGATTCATTAAATACCTTAGTTTCAAAACACGGATATTACTATTCAGACACAAAATTAGCTGAATTTAAATACAATGTAGTTGGCAAAAATAGTAATTCTACAATAACAAGCGACACACTTACCTACAACACTGAAACTAAAGTTGCAACTATTCTTGGTCCTACAAATATCCACCACTCCGATAGTACTACAATCTATTCTGAATTAGGCTGGTATAATAGCGAAACAGATCAATCAAAACTACTCAAAAAATCTTTTATTAACCATGGCAACGGAAAAACACTTGAAGGAGACACGATATTCTACGACAAAGCCATCGGCGTAGGCAAAGCATTTCAAAATGTAATACTCAAAGACTCACTCAACAAAATAAACTTACATGGTCATTATGGATACTACAAAGAAGAAGGCGAAATTGGCATAATAACAGACTCAGCAATGATGGTAGAATATTCACAAAAAGACACTACCTACATACATGGCGATACACTCTACTCTTTTGCCTACAAAAAAGATGATAAAATGGCTTTAGCATATCACAATGTACGCTTATATAATAATGAATTTCAAGGTGTTTGCGATTCTCTAACTTTCTGTTCTGCCGATTCTATTTTACATTTGATGCAAATGCCTATAATTTGGAACGAAAACCAACAAATCACAGGCGATACAATACATATATATCCTAAAAACGGAACCATTGATAAAATGCATGTTGTAAATAATGCTATGATGATTCAAGAAGAGGATACTATACACTACAACCAAATATCAGGCAAAGAAATTATTGCTCACATTCAAAATGAAGAATTACATCATGTTGATATTTCAGGAAATGTAGAATCTATATTTTTCCCAAATGATCAAAATGAATTAATTGGATTAAATACCATTAAAAGTAGTTATATGACTGTATATATGAAAGATGGTAAATTAGAACGTTTTGTCGTATTTCCATCTCCAACGGCAGTTATGTATCCAATGTCACAAATTACAGAAAATATGTTACATTTAGCAAACTATACTTGGCAAATTGAGGTACGACCAACATCGAAAGAGGATATTTTTCGCATTCCAAAACGTTTAACACAAGCCGATGTTGATGTTCAAAAAGAATTGATAAAACAAAAAGAACAAGAAGAACGTAAAAATAAACGAAAACAACGTAATCAAGAAGATGCGACCAATATTACAAATACCGAACAACAATAATACAAGCATATATCTTGCAAATCATATAGCTCAATGTATGGATTTTATTGTTCAAGAAATACAAATTTCTGATTTGAATAATATCAATACTATTGTAGAAGAAAAAGATGCTGCATTGCTTATCATTGGTCTTAATTCAAATAAAGAGATACAAAATTACTTGAATAAATGCCGCGAATTGCGTATTCCATACATATTTGTAAAAGATACTCTCTCTCCTGATTTTTATATCAAAAATATAATTTTGCCTATCACAAATCTTGAAGAAGAAAGAGAAAAAGGACCTTTTGCTTCATCATTCGCCAGACATTTTCACTGCCCAATTTCTATATATCAACCAAATGATTATGGCTCTAAAGCAATAACCAATATTGAAGCAATGAAAATTCTTTTCGATTCATTTTCGTTGAAATATACCATTACAAAAGGGAAAAAAGATAGTAGTGGCATTGAATTTGAAATAGGATTACTAAATAAAAATACGCCAAACAATCTACTAATAATTTCAGCATCTCGCGATTATGGATTAGACGACTTAATATTTGGCCCTAAAGAACGTAAAATTATAAAAAACATCAATATACCAACAATGCTAATTAACCCACGTGGCGACCTATATGCGCTATGTGACTAAATATAATTCATATTTACATAATGAAAAAAAATATTATTTACACAGTTACTCGCTATGCGCTATTCTCTATTATGTTCTGCATTATGCATTGTGCATTGTGCATTGACTTAAAAGCGCAAACAAACTACCCTATTGTTGAAAAAAATGGTAATAAATACTACGAATACACTATCAATCAAGGTGAGGGGTTATTCGCTATTGCACGTAAATTCGGCATCAAACAAAACGATTTGCACGAAGCAAATGAAAATCTATCAACCAACATCAAAGCTGGCGACAAAATACTTATACCTATCAAAAACAACCAACTCCAACAAACCACAGAGGTAGCAACAACTCATATAGTTGAAGCAAAACAAACATTATATAGCATCTCTAAAATGTATAATGTCAATATCGACACACTCATAGCCCTTAACCCTTCAGCAAAAGCAGGTATCAAAATAGGCGAAACTTTAATTATATCAAAAGATAAAAAAATCAAACCAGAAATCACTGTACAACAACCAATTAAAACCAAAACAACGACAAACAATGTAACACATATAGTACAACGAAAAGAAACCCTCTACTCTATCTCAAAAAAATACAACGTAGCAATCCACGATCTTATTACACTCAACCCAGAACTAAAAGATGGACTAAAAGCTGGCTATGAAATACTCATAAAAGGAGAAAAACAACAAACCGAAACTATCTCTCCTTCTATAGAGTCTATAAAATCTATAGATTCGATACCGTCTATAAAGTCTGTAAATTCCACAGATACGATAAACACCTCAATCATCAATTCTCAACTCTCAACTCTCAACTCAATATAGCATATCTATTACGTTTAATTGCTGAAAATTCAAACGACGAAAAAAACACACAACGATTCGTTGAATTTTATCGAGGTTCAATATTGGCTCTAAATGATGCAAAAGCAGAAGGTTTATCTGCAAATGTATATACTTATAATCTACCCAAAGCTGCCGACCAAATTGACTCAATACTACTATTACTCAACGATAAAAAAATAGACATAGTAATAGGTCCTGCATATTCAGAACAACTTAACAAAGTTCTTACATATACAAAAGAACACAATATAACTACTATAGTTCCTTTCTCGAGCAAAATAGATACAACCTATTATTACCCTAATTTAATACAATTCAATCCACCACAAGACTCTCTATTCAATACCATACTAAAAAACACATTTGCACATCGCAATTTACAATACGTATTAGCACGATTTGATAATTGCAATAACAAAGGAAATATATTCCTTAATGAACTCTCAAAATTATTAACCGAAAACTCAAAAGAATTTACCGACATAACAATCAAACCAGAATATGTAGATTCTATTGTAAAAACTATAACACCAGACACAACTATTCTCGTACTCGGCTCATCTCGAATCAACGATGTTGCCCCAGTATTAGATAGTCTTTGCCATTATCAACTTCCAAACTTACAAATATGGGGATTCGAAGAGTGGGGCGCAAATATAATCAAAAAATACCCACAAACACTCTATTATTCACTTTTCTTTGCCAACGAAACAGAAGAATATAACAACGCCTACAAAAATTGGTTCGGTACACGCAAACAAACCGTAGGAGTCAAATACGACTTACTCGGATACGACTTAACTACGTTGGCACTAAAAGGAATAAATACAACCGACACAACAACACTAATAATTAATCCTCAAATATCAAATATCAATTTTCTACAATCAAAACCAAAATTGGAATTTATCAACAACCGCTGGCTCAACACAAACTACTATCTTCTATTTTGGAATAATATCACAATTAAAGAAATAGGAAATAAAGAATAGTTAAATGAAAAAAATCATACTATTTTTAATTATAAATTGTGCATTGTGCACTATACATTGTAAAGCACAATACCCCGAATACGCTCTTGGTGTACGAGGAGGTACGACATGGTCATTTACATGGTTCAACCCTCAAATTGCTCAACCAACATTACCACTCACATATCACGCAGGTGCACAATTTAGAATAGTGTCCGAAAAATATTTTGGCATAAAACTCGAACTAAACTACACACAACGAGGATTCAAAGACAAAGAAGGTCAACGCCGATTAGATTATATAGAACTCCCATTCATGACACATATAACATTCGGACAAAAATTATTTAGATTTTTTATTGATTTAGGACCTGAAATATCATATATGATTAAAGATAACCATATAAAATCAAACAACATACAACATTCTTCTCCAATAAAAAACAAATTTGACTATGGATTAGTTGGTGGTTTAGGTTTCGAATTCAATACAAAATATGGTATTTATACAATTGACACACGCTACTACTTTGGTATAAATAACCTATTTGGTAACTCTGCAACAGAATATTTCAAAGCTTCCACTAATCAAAATATAACACTCTCATTAGCATACTTATTTCCTATAAGAAACTAAAAATTAATATATTATATACAAACTAAAATCTATTAATTCTAAATTACTATGACAGACTTAGAAATTGCTCAAGCAGCAAAACCAGAAAAAATTAAATACATTGCTGAGAAAGTAGGGTTAACACCTGAAGATATTGAATACTACGGACCATATAAATGCAAAGTCCGTTTAGATGCAATAGACGAACGATTCAACAAACAAGGTAAAGTAGTTCTCGTTACAGCAATCAACCCTACTCCAGCTGGTGAAGGTAAATCAACAGTTACAATTGGTCTTACTGATGCAATGAACCGCCTTGGACACAAAACACTTGTAGCACTACGCGAACCATCATTAGGTCCTGTTATGGGCGTTAAAGGCGGTGCCGCAGGTGGTGGTTACGCACAAGTAATCCCAATGGAAGACATCAACCTACACTTCACTGGCGACCTTCATGCAATCACCACAGCCAACAACCTCGTAGCAGCCCTAATTGACAACCACATCTATCAAGGCAACCAACTAAACATCAACCCTACACGCATAGTTTGGCATCGTTGCATGGACATGAACGACCGCTCACTACGCAATATCACTATCGGTCTTGGCGGTCCTCTACAAGGTATCCCTCGCGAAGACCACTTCGATATAACCGTAGCATCAGAAATCATGGCTATTATGTGCCTTGCTACAGACATGGAAGACTTTAAAGCTCGTCTCGGAAAATGCGTAATTGCCTATTGCTACGACAAAACACCTGTTACAATGGCTGACCTCAACTGCGTAGGTGCAGTAGCAATGATTATGCGCGATGCCATCAAACCTAATATGGTGCAAACCCTCGAAGGTAACCCAGCATTTATCCATGGAGGACCATTCGCTAATATCGCACACGGATGTAACTCTATCATCGCAACACAAATGGCTCGACGTTTAGCTGACTACGTTATCACAGAAGCAGGTTTCGGAGCTGACCTTGGTGCAGAAAAATTCATGGACATCAAAGCACGCTACGGAGGTTTTGCTCCAAGTTGCGTAGTAATAGTAGCTACTATTCGCGCACTCAAAATGCATGGCGGAGTTGCAAAAACTGAACTTGGTAAAGAGAATATCGATGCTCTACTCCAAGGTATAGAAAATCTTAATAAACACATCGAAAACGTCAAAAAATTCGGTGTACCATACGTCATAGCAATCAACCGCTTCATCAACGACACCGACGACGAAATCAACACACTCCTCGATTGGGCAACAGCCAACTGCCATGAAATCAGTCTCACTGAAGTATGGGCAAAAGGTGGCGAAGGTGGCGAAGATCTCGCACACAAAGTGCTCCGCAAAATCGAACAAAACGAAGGTATGGAACACTTCCATCACCTCTACGATGTAAATCTCTCAATCAAAGAAAAGATGAACATCATCGCACGCGAAATATATGGTGCCGATGCCGTAGAATACTCTCCATCTGCAAGCAAACAAATCAAAACTTTCGAAGAAAACGGCTGGGACAAACTACCAATTTGTGTAGCTAAAACACAATATTCACTCAGCGACAACGCAAAACTACTCGGCCGTCCTCACGGATTTGTAGTTACCGTTCGCGAATTCAAGCCTTCAATCGGAGCTGGTTTTATTGTAGCCCTCATGGGCGACATCATGACCATGCCAGGCCTACCAAAAGTACCAGCATCAAACGCAATGGACGTTATCGACAACAAAATCGTTGGTTTATTCTAACAACCAACAACAAACTATAACAAAAAAGCGCACCGTAAATCAATTACGATGCGCTTTTTCTTATTATCAACAAATTAGCGATTAACCAATTTAGTTACAAATTGTGTATTACCAAAATAAGTTGTTTTAACAATAATTACTGAACTACCAACATTAGCAACTTCAACAGCATCAATTCCCTCTGCTATCATACGACCCATAACATCATAAACTTCAATCATTGCACCTTCCGCATAAACAATATTATTTTGCACAAACAAATTATTATCTACCACAATATTTTCAACATCTACCGGTTTTTGATAACCTTCTACAACTATATCTTCTTGTGAACGAGGTATAATTTCAGTCATTTTACTATATAAGAAATATACACCTGTAACTGAACCCATCTCTGCTGCATATTCATAATCATCAGAAAGAATAGTCCAAGCCTTACCTTGACGAATTATTGGAAGTTCTTTATCTTCTGTCGAAAGAATCACTACCTCTTTTTGATATGTAACATTCTTAATTGTTACCAATTGTGATGCGTATGAATCATTAAGTTCTGCAAGAGTAATCTCAACAGGTTTAGCTATATATTGTTTATCCGAAGCAACAATTGATGATGCATCTACCTCCAATGTAGGTGCTGTTGCAAAGACATAACCAAAATCTTCAGTATAATAAGAAGATCCACCAAAACCAACATAAAATCCTGTTGCACCAGTAATAACGTCACCTATTTTAAGTTCGTTTTGAACTTTCTTTGAATTATGATTAAATTGAAGATATCCTGTTGCATCTTGCACAAAAATCATATATGTTGTATAACCATTATCTGTAATAGATGCAAAACCAGTAATTGCCATAGGACTATTCAATTTATACGAAATATCACGAGATGGAGTTGTACCAGCCGCCTTCATTGCTGCAATATTAGCAAATTCCATTTGTTCTTGTAAGAAATCATATTTACTACGAGGAACAAGAGCCGTATAAGATTCTTCTCCATATTGATAACCTCCAACAAAACCACAAACAATTGCTTCCGTAGGACTACCAGCCTCTGCATAATACGTATTAGCAACCAATACTGTATCAAACCTACCAGCAACAACATTTTTCAATCGCAAAGCAATACAACCTGCAGCTGAAAGTTCATCTGACGTAATAACCTTACCTTTCAATGTAGTAACAAGACAATTATCATATTTAGTCCAATATTCCTCTGTATCAGCAACAATCAAAGAGGTATAAGACGACAATGATATCGAATTATTTTGAGAAATACGTTTAGTAGAAATATTACTTTCTACACTAAACAATGATGATGACATCTTGTCAATAGCACCTGCACACTCTTCATAGATTGCAGAAATATAATGACCTTTAACACTAAATGCTACAGAATCACCTGCTTGATACACTAAACCAAGTGCTTTAGGAATAGTCATTTGCATTGCTGAAGGATTACCTGATGCATCATTTTTTTGTACTCGATAAATATATTCAGTATCATTAGCCACAGCATGTGTAACCAAAACATTTGCCGTAAACTCTACATCATCGTAGCCTAATTGACCTTTAAAATGTTTTGAACCCGAAATATTACCAAACGCAACAGGTTCAACAAAACCCTCAAATTGAGGTATATAAAGTTTTGGTTCGCCATTTTCATAATCTACATAACCTATAATATTTGCTTTTGCTGGAAAATCGAACATTACACCCTCCATAGTAAAAGCAATACTACTTTCTCCTGCTACAATTTTAGTAATAGGGAATGGTGAAATATTAAAATCAATAACCGACTCTACTTTTGCATCTTCAATAGAAACAAAATTTGCATTATACTCTCTATTTGCGTCCGCTTTAAGATCTTCAATTGTCACAATAGTTGGTGTTTTACGGTAACCAACCCCTGTAACTTCAATAGTTTGCATTGTTTCTGGAATAATATCAAAGGTCACACATGAATTATCATCATTCAAAAAAGCCAATTTACCAGAAATTTTAATATTATTTCCAACATACAACTGTTTATCTGTACCAACCAATTCTGGCCAATAAAAACAACGTAAACGTACAAACTCATCATTTGCATCAAACGCAAAATAATTAAAACCTGAAGTAGATGTTGAGACATATTGCAATGTCAATTCCCCTGTAAAATAGACAGTATCAGCCTTTAATTCTTTAGCTTCTGCTATAGTTGATACACTAGGAAACTCTGCATAAACCAAAATATTTGTCAAAAGCAAAATTCCCAAAACAAAAAATCTTGTTAATTTTTTCATAGTTTTATAATTTTAGATTTAATTAAATTACCATCTTTTTTAGCCACAACTAAATAATTACCACTATCAAGATGTGACAAATCAATTGTAGAATCAACAACATTTTGAGAATAAACTTTACGCCCTGCAATATCATAAACTACAACATCACTAATATTATCAGAGATATTTAATAAACCATTTGTAGGATTTGGATAAACCAATAAATTAGTAAATTCAACATTTTCTACATCTGTTGGTTCTCCTAAATAAACAAAAAATGTCTCATTCATTCCTGTCTCAATCAAATTTTCTTGGTAAGTAAAATATGCTGTACCTTCAGAAGCTAAATAAGTTGTACCTTCGGCTAACACTTTATCTCCTTTTTCTGATGTGGCATACATCATGTATTGTGCCAAATCAATCACTCCACCTGTTCTCTCTTTTGTCCAATCGGTAAGAGTTTGTATTTTATTAGGAGTTGCTATATTAGAAATATGAGACCAACGGAACAACTCTGTTGATGGCGTTCCTAACGAAACATTACCATAATTATCTACAGAAAAACATGAAGCATCTTGAAGTTCAGAGAAAACAACAGCTGTATCTTTTTCTATATCAAAAACAATTCCAAAATATGAACCATAATCTGCACCCTCTGGTTGATATCCAACTTTTGCTGCAATATATTTACCATTTGAACTCATCAATGCACCATCACAATGAGGATAATAACCTGATTCAGCTGCATTCATTGCTGATATATATTCTGTAATCTCTTCTTCTGTCATATCTTCTCTATATTCAGGCATTTCAGCTCCTGCCTTAACAACTAATTCAGGATAAATAAACTTATAAGTCCAAGAACCATCTTCTTGACGCTCATAAATCAATGGAAAGTGCACATGACCAAAATCATTAACACATCGTGCTAATATTCTAGTTCCATCATCACTAATATTACGAGGTTGAACCAACTGTGGTTTTGATTTATAAATAGGATCTTTTTCTGGTATAGGCAATATATCAACTGTATAAATTCCCTCTTCTTGCAATGTCCAAACTACCATTCTTGTACACCACTCAGCCAAATAACCAACAACATATTTACCACCATCAGAGATACCTGTTGCTTCATACCACATTTTTTCCTCTTCTGTTGCATCTTCTGGCAATGGAAGATACAACCAATCTCCACCTTGATTCCAAATACCTCCTTGTCTCTCATTCGATCCTGCAACTTGTCCCTGATTATTTACTGCATTAATTTTATAACCAGCAAGATCAGGTTCTGCATCAACTGAAACTTTTTCTACCGCATCATAAAAATGAGCATAAGAAGCATCTATTGCACCTACATAATAGCGACCATTAGGCGAAACATTAAAATAATATTCACCTTCCTTTTTTGAATCAATTGTTTGTGCCACAAGATATAACGACACAAGACACAATAATAATGTAAACAGTTTTCTCATAATGTATTTATTTAGAAATTAATATTTTAGCAGAATAAACTTCATCTTCACTATAAACTACTATACTATAACTACCACTTGGTAATGTTGACAAATCAATACTTTGCTCTACACAAGAGATAGCTAAAACTTTACGCCCTACTACATCTAAAACTTCTACGAACTCAATATTATCAAGTGATAAATTCACAATTCCTTTTGATGGATTAGGATATACAATCAAATCATTTGCACCAACTATATCAATATCTGTCTCTTCTCCAAATTGAACAAAAAACGTCTCTTGCCATCCAGTTTCAATCAAATTCCATTGATAAGTCATAAAACCAGTTCCTTCAGATGCGAGAGTTGCAGTACCAGTTGCCAATACAGGAACAAAACTATCATCTATAGGATACATCATATAGTCAGCAAGATTTATTTTCCCTGCAGTTTTCTCCAAACACCATTTGTCTAATGGAATTATATTATCTGTATCTAAAATCGAAGCAACGTATGCATATCTAAAATATTCAACCGATGGAGTTCCCAAAGAAGCCATACCTTCATTTGTCACAGACAAACATGTAGCATTTGGCAACTCATCAAATATATACATCGTATCTTTATCTATATCGATAACAGCACCATAAATAGTTGCCCAATCTTCTTTTTCCAAATTTTGAAGTGCAACTTTTGTAGCTATATAACGCCCATTGTTACTAATAGTAACACCATTCAATTGATGATAAATTCCTGCTTCAACCGATTGTGTTTGTAACCAATATTCATATAACAAATCAGAAAAATTCGACGCATTTTCATCTGGATAATCTGGTGTCACCTCTCCCTCTTTTATCAAATTATTCACTTGAATGAAACGATATATCCACTCATTATTTTCTCCTCGCTCCCAAACTATTGGCATTTCTCGATAACCATCACTTGTCATAAATCGTCCAACCACTCTATTTCCATCTCCACTCATTCCACAAATAGATATCCACATTGGCTTCTTACGATAAACAGGATCTTGCGATGGTATTGGCAAATCTGTAAACGTGTAAGTTCCATCTTCTTGTAAATCATAAATAATATGTCTAACCGGTATTTCTCCAATCGAAACTACAATAGTTTTAGAATCATTCGATATACCGTATGCAATAGTCCACAATTCAGCACTATCAATAATATCTCCTGGAATTGGTAACAAAGTCCATTCTCCTCCTTGCTCCCAAATTGCAGCTTTATGTTCTACTGCACCAGCAACCCGTCCCTCATTATTAATTGCATTAGTAAAATAACCTCTATCAAATTCTGGCTGACAATACGAAAATTTCTTTTCTGTTATATCATAAAAGAATGCAGGAAACGACTCTATAGCACCTGCACTATAACGCCCATTAGGTGATAAAACAAAAAAGTTTTCGTTATCTTCAAAAAAATCAATAGTTTGACCAAAAGAAAACAAACAACTCAAAACACTGAATAAAAATAACAAATTAAACCTTTTCATAAAATAATTTTTAGAAGTCACCTTTAATCAATCATAAAACAAAGGTAAATGTTTTTTTGCAAAATAACAAGAATTTTGTTATTTTTAATAATTTTTAACGTATAACTAAATCATCTATTGTTATAATAGGTCTTTCTACTGGCCTATCTGTCTGCAAACGATAATTAGATGGCGACATACCTGTATGTTTTCTAAAAAAATGATGAAATGCGTCTGCCGACGAAAAATTATACTCATCACTTATCTCTTGCACCGATAATTGTGTATTTATTAATGTCTGTTTCAACTCTTGCATCATCAATTCATCTAACCATTGTTTAACACTTATACCCTTCATCATTTTAACTACCTTACTCAAATGCTTTGGCGTAATATTTAATGCATCGGCATAATACGTCACAGGATTATTCTCTTTTATATGATGATATGCCAACAGCGTAAATTTATCAAATATACGCTCATTTGCAGTTTTACCCAAAGGCAAATTTGGCAAATCACGATTTATCATATTGTACATATCAAGCACGTAACTATACAATATATTGAAAATAATATCCTTTTGAAACAAATTGTACTTCTCCTTCATCTTCAACTCTATGAGGTCGAAATATCGCAAAGCCTCATCCATCGCTACTGACGTCATTGACATAGAAGGATGTGCTATCAGATAGTCAAACATCACGTTCGGGAAACGTGAGGTTACATCCTTCATGAATGATTCGCTAATTATGCCATAATGCGCTTCAAAATCATCACTTATACTATCAATTGCAACAAAATGTCCAGGCAAAAAACAGAATATCTCGTTTTGCTTGATAACTCGTTTCATACCTAAAAGCGTGAATCGCGCCTCTCCTTTGGTACATATACCAGTTAGGCATTTATCGTATTTACGCAATACTCTTGGCAATAACAACGTATTAGAAAAACGATACAAATGAAAATCATTTCGTATCGGCTGACTAAAATATGCAGATATATTTGTTTGTGAAATTTTACGTGACATATCTTTTGGGTATTTTTATCTGTATATTGCGAAAAAAGTTCGGATGATAATTACAATTTTTATCGTAACTTTGCAGTGCAAACAAAATCTAACAGAATAAGTAGTTATTTTTTCATAAAAGTGTTTTTTATTGATTCGGTAGATGCTGTGAAGTATCTATCGTTTTTTTATAGCAAAAAAGCAACTCCGTACTGAATACAGAGTTGCTTTTTCACAATATTTCAATATGTTAGACACATATCACTATTTAATCATAACTTTTTGTGCTTGACCACCTACTTTCACGATAACTACGTTATTATCTTCAATCATTGGTATTGTTGTAAAGCCTGATTCTGCTTTTACTGAAACAAGATGTTGACCAACAAGACTATATACATCAATCATTGAGTTTTCTTCTGTTTCAACAACTACATTACCATCGACAGAATAAACATTCAACATTGTTTCTTCAACACTTTCGATTGGTGTTCTATCAGCCACACCAACAGCAAACCATGCGTTATGCACTTGAGCCAATTCATCTGATTTATCGCCCCAAAGTTCGATAGCCGCATATTGTGAAACTATACGCATTTGAGCATAATCCATTTCTGGCTCGAGATAATTAAGTATGATATGCATCAACAATTTCTCTGTTTTTTGCATACCAATACCTTCTACTTCGTATGCTTGTTCTTTATCATTCACACCGCTACCACCCTCTGTCAACAAATAGAACCAATAGTTAAATACACCATTATTAAAGTGAATACCTCCACTATCATAATTCATATTAGATGGGTCCACCCAATTTTCGCCTTGATATGTATCAGGTTGTGGGTATGACAATGTTGCTCCATTCATGACACCACCACCTGACATTTTAGGATTAGACAAATCACGCATATTTGGAACATCATTAGTAGCAACGCCATCTGCTATTTGCCAATTTGCACGGTCTCCATTTGTATAAAAATCCGTAGCCACACTCATACAGTCTGCAATTGCTTCATTCAATGCACCCGCTTCACCATAAGCAACCAAACCACCACGACCATTAGCAGCAACAACAAGGTGAGCATATTCATGCGCCAACAAGTCAAACGAACCAAAATTTCTCAAATCTCCACCTAATTCTGCTGTACCACAACCTACAGCAACAAAATAAGGTTCAACACCACTTGCAGCAGCGTTATTAGTCCACTTACCATAATATACTGGATCATTAAAATCAACAAATGTATAGACTGGAGCACCTTTACCATCGAAACTATTACGCTCGTGTACTTCTTTGTAATACACATGTGTCATATCCATCACATAGTGAATGTCAAGAGCATGATTTGGGATGCGTGATATTTCAACATAACCATCTACGCCCAAAGAATCAGGAAATTCAATACGCCCTGATTCACTTGCTACAAAATCAAATTGAGTCAACAATGTCTCTTTGCCTCCAAATGTACGATGCAACACTTTCAATCTATATGTAGAATCACGCTCAAGTCGATGATTAATAAGTATTTCAACAGGTGGTACTGTATCAATCAAAGCACCTGCACCATATGTCTGATTACTATACAACCATTTACCATCTTTTTCCAACCAAAAAATATAATTAAAATGGCAAGTATCCAAATCAATAGTATCTGTAGCATCAAAACCAAATACCCCTGCTTGTTTCAATTGAAAGAAATCCCAATCACCATCAGCATCCACCTTAGGCTTAGCATTTTTTATGAACGAAGCTGTATGAGCAGCTAATGTTTCATCCGAAACAATATCAGTACGCATAAAATCAGATTTTACCAAACCTTCCAATGTATAAGTACAACGCTCTGGGTCAACTAAGATATATGTTCCATCTTCAGCTTGTTGCATACGAAGTGTTTGTTTCCCAGAATAGAAAGTCTCAACCTCAACCTCTACAATCTCTTTACCCTCATAATCCGAAGGCAAAACATATTGAACAGGAACATCCGCACTCAAACGAACATTCAATTCTCGTGCATTACCATTATTCAATTTTGTTTGCATCAACTCGTAATATTGAGCATCTGTTTGAGCAAACACACCTGCAACCATAGTCATTGCAAGCATCAAAGAAAAAAGTTTTTTCATAAAAATGTATCTAATTATTTAATTAATATTATCTTATAACAACATCCCTCTTTGGAATATTAACGTACAAAGTTACAAATAAATTCTCATACTCACAATAAAAAACATTTTTTTTAACAAACTCTTTATCATATCAAAAAATATCACTAACTTTGCACGTTAATAACTACTAACTAATCACTAAACAATTAATATTATGGGAAGAGCGTTTGAATATCGCAAAGCAAGAAAAATGAAACGTTGGGGCAACATGGCCCGCGTGTTTACTAAACTCGGTAAAGAAATCACTATCGCTGCCAAAGCTGGTGGTGGCGACCCTGACACAAACCCTCGTCTTCGTGCTCTTATGGCTACTGCTAAAAAAGAAAACATGCCTAAAGAAAACGTTGAACGTGCTATCAAAAAAGCCTTATCTAAAGACTATACCGACTATAAAGAAATGAACTACGAAGGTTACGGCCCTCACGGTATCGCTATCTTTGTCGAAACTGCAACAGATAACACTACTCGTACTGTTGCCAATGTACGTAGCTACTTCAACAAACTCGGTGGTTCTCTCGGTACATCAGGTTCTCTCGAATTCCTTTTCGACCACAAATGCGTATTCCACATTGCTAAAAAAGAAGATCTTGACCTCGAATCTCTTGAACTCGAACTCATTGACTATGGCGTTGACGAAATCGTTGAAGACGACGAAGATATCGTAATCTATGGCGAATTCGCACAAAACTCTGCCATCCAAAAATACCTCGAAGACAACGGTTACGAAATCACATCGTCTGAATTCGTTCGTATCCCTAACGACACTAAAACTCTCAACGAAGAACAAATGGCTGCCGTTAACAAACTCATCGAACGCATCGAAGAGGACGAAGACGTGCAAAACGTATTCCACAACATGGCAGAACCTGAAGACGAAGAGTAATTTGAGAATGAAACATTCCTCATTCCTCACTCCTAATTCCTCATTATGATCGAATTCATAAAAATGCACGGCATTGGCAACGACTACATCTATCTCGATTGCATCGCAAACCCAATGCCCAACAACATAGAACAATTCGCACGCCACGCCTCTGACCGCCACACAGGCATCGGAGGTGATGGCGTTGTTCTTATATTACCATCCAACATTGCCGACTGCCAAATGCGCATGTTCAATGCCGATGGTAGCGAAGGACGAATGTGTGGAAACGCAATCCGCTGCGTAGGCAAATACTACTACGAAACATATATTTCAAATAATTCAATCCGTCCGACAAGTCTGACCAGTCCTACAAGTCTGACAAATAATTATGCATTATCAGTCGAAACCCTCAGCGGAATAAAACACCTAACCCTTCATCTCAACAACAATATCGTCGAAAGCGTAACCGTCGATATGGGCATCCCATCCCTACAACCAACCGACATCCCTATACTCACCGATGCCCCATTCATCAACCAACCAATCTCAATTGAAGCTCAATATGATGCAACTGCACCATATTGTCCCCCTGTCTTAGGAGGACAAGCCCAAAGGGCGGAAGGGGTTAACAATTCCTCACTCCTCACTCCTCATTCCTCATTAAAAGGCACTGCTGTCAGCATGGGCAACCCACACCTAATACTCCCCATCGATGATATCGACAACTATCCACTCCACCAACTCGGACCACTTTGGGAACGCCATCCACTATTCCCCGACCGAGTAAACACCGAAATCGTCGAACAACTCTCTCCTACCCACCTCCGCATGCGAGTATGGGAACGCGGTTCAGGCGAAACACTCGCTTGTGGCACAGGTGCTTGCGCCGTAGTAGTAGCATTCACCCACCTCGGACGCACACCTAAAAACACACCTATCACAGTATCCCTCCGTGGAGGCAACCTCATCATCACCTACACCGACAACAACCACGTCCTAATGCAAGGCACCGCCACCGAAGTTTTCAGAGGCACAATCAACTTCTAAATACACACTCTCATTATGTATTCACAATAAAAAAACAAGCGAAACCGAGCAAGCCACACATCTCGTGTCTCGCATCTAAATATCTTGATAAATATGATTAACAAAAACTACGCAAAACTCGAAGAAAACTATCTCTTCACCGAAATAGCACGTCGCACAATCGAATTCATGAAAGCCAATCCCGACAAACCCCTCATCAAACTCGGCATTGGCGACGTAACACGTCCACTCGCACCAATAATTGCTGATGCAGTAATCAACGCAATGGAAGAACTCAAACATGCCGAAACATTCCGTGGTTACGGACCTGAACTTGGTTACAAATTCGCACGCGAAGCCGTACAACGCTACTACCGTAACTACAACATCGACCTCGACCTCGACGAAATCACCATCGGCGATGGTATCGGCGAAGACATTGCCAACATCACCGACATATTCGAAAAAGGCACATGCACCGTTCTCCTCCCTGACCCCGTATATCCGCTCTACAAAGCAACATCACTCATGGACGGACAACGCATCATCTACCTCGAGTGCAACGAAGCAAATAACTTCCTCCCTGCACCACCCGATTTCCCATCCGACCTCATATACCTCTGCTCGCCAAACAACCCTACAGGCGCAGCTCTCTCACGCGCTCAAATGCAAGCATGGGTCGATTATGCCAATAAACATAATGCCGTAATCCTCTACGACAATGCATACGAACGCTTCATCACCGATGCCGATTGCCCTCACTCTATCTTCAGCATACCCGAAGCACGCACTTGCGCTATCGAATTCAACTCCCTCTCAAAAACAGCAGGTTTCACATGCGTTCGTAGCGGTTATACCGTTGTACCAAAAGACCTTATCCGCGACGGAGTATCTCTTCTCCGCCTATGGCAACAACGCCAAACCACTAAATACAATGGTGCACCATACATGACTCAACGCGGTCTCGAAGCAGCACTCTCACCTGAAGGTCTTGCCGAAGCCGACAAAAACATCCAATACTACAAACGCAACGTAAAACTCATCACCGACGTACTCGAAGCAAAAGGTATCTTCTACACAGGCGGACACAACTCGCCATACATTTGGTTAAAATGTCCGAATGGCATGACCTCATGGGAGTTCTTCGACTTCCTTCTCAATAAAGTTTATGTAGTCGGCACACCTGGTGTAGGATTCGGACAATACGGCGAAGGATACTTCCGACTAACCACTTTCAACACCTACGAAAACACTGCCGAAGCAATGCGCCGCATCAACGAAATACTATAAAACAAAAAATCCGTTTTCGATGTTGAAAACGGATTTTTTATTATTTACAAATTGCTAATTATCAAAATATTATCTTAATTATAGCATTATCTATACGCAACAAATAAACACCTTTTTGCTCAACAGCAACACTATAAGTATCTCCTTCAACCTCTGCATAATGCAATATTCTACCAGACAAATCTACCAACATAACATCATTACTATTCAATCCCGAAATAACCACTCGACCATCACTTACAATCACATCATATTTCACTATTTCTACATCATCAATTGCAGTTGAATTAAAATAAAATGCTTCTGACTTCTTATTTCCCCAAATATGCTCTACCAATTCAGGATAATCAATAAACGGATTACGATTCTTTTGATGCTCATATACAGCATCATTTCTCACTTTTTCCTTATCCGACACTGGGTCTTCTCTATGCCAATCAAGCATAAGATTGTAAAACCAATATGTCAATGAAGGATAGGTATCGCCTGTGAGGACATCATTGCGATCGAAAGTTGAGAGTTGGTCTTCGTAGCATGTGACGAAATAGAAATAGGTGCGCGCAATGTCGCCTTTATATTCATCATCTGGTTCATACACCGTACCTGAATAACCCGATACTGACGAACTACCAAGTTTACCCAATGCCATACCACCTATCGGCGAAGCATTAGTCTCACCATGAGGATAATTACTGCGAATACCATTCACTTTTCCGTCAGTAGGATATACGTGAAAGGCATCGGATTTCATCGGTGTACGCTCATCGAACCATGATTGTGGTATGGTGTGCTCACGATTGTAGCAATCGCAGACATTAGAATAGTTACCACATTTTTTGTTTCCATGATACCATGTGCAAGTAGAATACATGTCCCACACTTGTCCATCTTTATCATCGGCTGTTTCATACACCTCATACAAACCACCATACCCCACATCTTTATGATTTTTTATAACTTTATTTAATGCTGTTTTCAATGCAGCACCAAACTTACCTTCTACCGAAACATAATAATCTTGATATTCAGGTTTATCTTCTTCTATTTTTTCAAAATAAGCAGTATAAGTAGCATCTTTTGTTACTGTAACTTGACGTGGATTTCCGATTGATTCATCGTTCCAACGAACAAATTCATAACCCTCTTTTGCCGATGCAGTAATAGTTATAATCGTACCCTCTTCATAACTACCTCCTCCCGAAACTGTTCCATAATCAACATTATCCGATTTAACCTCAATTGTATAAACTGGAGTTTTAATCTCACTTGAAGCTTTCAAAGTAAAATTATAAACCTCCCATGTTGCAGAACCTGAAGTTGTTGATGTGTATTTAAATGCAAACGATACATTGTCTTTCAAAAATTTAGTAGGAATACTAATTTCTCCCGACTCAGCTTTATCCCAAGAATTACCATCAGGATAAGTAAAACCACTTAATTGTGTCCATGCTGCAGTTGTCGGATTTGTTCCTTGCACATAATTAGTTGACACCCATAAAGTTTGTTCAGCTTGCATATCTACTGCATAATTAATTATATGAGTAAACGAGAGTGTCGCACTTTGTGCTTTCGACAAATCAAAAGATTTAGAAACTAACCAATCTTCATTATCATAATTAGTTCCACTCCTATAACCACTTATCTTTGCATATTTATAATTAGAATCCCAATACCACTCTTGATCACCCAAAACACTATACCCCACAAAACCATTCATATTTGAGGTTAACAATGTTTCTTCTAAGATTCTATCCTCAATAACAAACTGACATGAAATTGTTTGGTCCATAAAATTATCACTACAACCATCATCACTTGACAAACTACCAGTCATATTGCCTCTAATTGATAACAAATATTTACCTATAGGTAGTTGAGATAGATCAATCGCTACTCCTTCTGTATTTTTCCATACTTGATTTAAACTACCATACTCACTGGTTGTTTCACTTTCCCATGTGATTTTTAAAACTTGCGAAATTATAGTTTTATTTGCAGAATCTCTTAAATTTACAATATAAGAACCACCACAAATATTACCACTTTTATCTTTCCAAACATCAACTGTTAGACTATTAATTCTCAATACAGTAGAATAACAATTTATTATTTCAGGTAATTTACTATCTCCAAATATATCATTATTTGTTATTTCATACTCTGCAGATTGACCATTAATAGTAAGATTTATACTTGAATGCCATATACCTGCGTCAGCCCACAATTGACTAAAACAAAATAAACATAATATCCACAATAAAAATAATTTTTTCTTCATAACAACATATTTTATAAATTAGGACGCAAAGTTAATACTTTTTTATCAAACAAAAAAATCATTAAATCTGCAGATTATTTACAATAATTTTTGTAACTTTGTGTTTTCAATAGACACGAGATGTGTCTCGTTTATCACATCTCGTATCTTGTGTCTAACATCTAAACATCTTAATATATGATTTACAAATTTTTAATTCTTTCGGACGAAGTGGATCTCTTTTATCGTGAAATAGAGATAAACTCAGATGCTACCTTTTTGGAATTCAACAATGCAATTCTCGACTCGGTGAAATACTCAAAAGACCAATTGACTTCGTTTTTTGTATGTGAAAATGGCTGGGAAATGGGCGAAGAAATCACTCTTATGGAGATGGATACCAACTCTGAGACTGATTCATATGTAATGGAACGCACTTATCTCGATGAATTTATCCACGACGAAGGCGATCGTTTGTTGTTTATGTTCGACATCCTTTCTGAACGATCTTTCTTCATCGAGCTCAAAGAGGTTATGCCTGGCGAAGTAGAAAAACCTCGTTGCGCTTTATCTAAAGGTACTGCTCCAAAACAAATCACTGCCGAAGACGATTTCCTCACTAATCCTACATCTGCTATCGGTTTTACTGGCGAAGATTTCTATGGCGACGAAGATTTCGACATGGACGAACTTGATGAAGAAGGTTTCAGCGACATGGGACCTGATGACCTATATTGATAGAGTACAGAGTACAGATTACAGATAATAGATTAAAGATAAACAATGAAAAATAGTATAACTCATACTAAAAGTAAAGCATTTGCTGTGCGTATTATTCGTTTCTACAAATACCTAACAGAAGAAAAAAGAGAATACGTACTTGCAAAACAAATACTTCGCAGTGGTACAAGCATAGGAGCAAATGTAAGAGAAAGTTATTCTGCACAAAGCACAGCAGATTTCATAAATAAACTACAAATAGCATTAAAGGAAGCAGATGAAACAGCATATTGGCTCGAAATCCTAACTGAAAGCGAAATAATAACACAAGACATATTTAATTCTCTTTCTACAGATTTAAATGAAATCGCCTCTTTACTTGCTTCTTCAATAAAAACATTAAAACAAAAAAATCAAAAATAACTATTACACGTAACTTGTTATCTGTTATCTGTTATCTGTAATCTGTAATCTGTAATCTTATATATGAATACTTTATTTGTCATATTGGGTCCGACGGGGGTTGGTAAGACGGAGATTAGTCTGCGTATTGCTGAACGATTAGGGTGTGCGATTGTTTCGTCAGACTCACGACAAATATATCGTGAAACAAAAATCGGTACTGCTGCGCCTACGGATGAGGAGTTGCAACGGGTGAAGCATCACTTCATCGGCACTCGCTCTATAACAGAGCATTACTCATCGGGGCAATACGAACTTGATGCTCTGCCTATTATAGAGGAAGAGATTGCACACTGCGGGTCTGCCCTATTGGTGGGTGGTTCGATGCTCTATATTGATGCTATCTGCAAAGGGATTGACGACATACCTACTATATTGCCCGAAGTACGTCAAGATGTGATTGACTTATATAATGAGGTAGGCATTGAGGGACTGCGAGCGCAATTACAGCTGCTTGACCCTGTGCATTACACTCGTGTGGATTTGGCAAATGCTAAGCGCATAATGCATGCTTTGGAAGTATGTATTCAGACAGGACGTCCATTCTCAGAATTGCATACAGGACAGGCAAAACAGCGTCCGTTCAAGATAGTGAAAATTGGTTTCAATCGTGAGCGTGAAGAATTGTATGACCGCATAAATCGTCGTGTGCTTCAGATGATTGATGATGGATTGGAGGAGGAGGCGCGTGGATTATACCCTCAGCGCGAATTGAATGCTCTAAATACAGTGGGTTATAAAGAGATGTTCAACTACTTCGATGGCACATGGAGTCGGGAATTTGCTATACAGATGATTCAGCAGAACTCGCGCCGCTATGCCAAAAAGCAATTATCGTGGTTCAATCGGGATGAGGAGATACATTGGTTTCATCCTGATGAACATAAAAAAGTGTTTGAATTAATTAAAAATTAAAAAAAGACAAAAGAACAGAATAACAAAATTTTAATTTATATTCTTATGTTATTCTGTCTTCCAAAAAAATAAAATGCTAACAACTATATTAACAGGGATATTGATGGGATTGTGTGTGTCGGTGCCTGTGGGTCCGTTAGGGGTGTTGTGCATACAGCGCACTGTGACTCGTGGGCGGTGGCACGGCGTGGTTACAGGTCTTGGTGCTACTACGTCTGACTTGGTGTATGCCTTGCTTGTGGGTTGCAGTATGGGATTTATTATTGAGTTTATCGAGGCGCATCAGTTGTGGATTCAAATTGTAGGTTCGTTGATTATTGGTGTGTTTGGTTTTCATATCTATACGAAAGACCCTTTGAAACAACTCGAACACAAAAGGCGTAAACACTCTAAGGGCGACTTGTTTAGTGATTATATCACTGCTTTTGGGTTGTGTTTTAGTAATCCGATGATTATATTTTTATTTATTGGTTTGTTTGCTCGATTTAATATTGTAAACCCTGCTGAACCATTTTTAAGTATTGTAGGTATGGGATCTATTTTGTTGGGAGCGACTATGTGGTGGTTGATGCTGACGCTGTTGGTTAATTTGGTGAGTACGAAGTTGTTTAAGGAAAAGGGACTTTGGGTGTTGAATAAGATTACGGGAGCGGTGCTGATTGTTTTGGCGTTTGTGGGGATTGTTAGTGCAATGATTTGATTTTACAATAAATTCAAAAGACAGAAGTACATAAGAAAATAAGGTTTGTTTCTGTGAATTTTGAATGTTTTTGTGCGTTTAGTTTTAAGGCATTGTGAACCTATGGTTCATCTCTGCTAACAAAGTACATAAGTCTAAGTATCATTCTTCTGTACTTTGAAACCGATGTTGCAAAGCAACAAGGTTCTTAATAAAAAAGAAAATTATGTTCTTTTGTACTTATGTCTTCTAAAATAAATAAATATTATGAAAACGAATTTTGGTTTTATTAAAGTGGCATCTGCTATTCCACAAGTAAAAGTTGCAGATTGTGAATGGAATATTTCGCATATCGAACAATTGATGTCGGAGGCAGATGAAAATGGTGCATCGGTGGTTGTGTTTCCTGAATTGTGTGTTACGGGTTACACTTGTGCTGATTTGTTTCAGTCACATCTACTTCTTGACCAAACACTTGAGGCGTTGAATGATGTGTTGGAATACACTAAGACCGAAGTTCGATTGACTACGATATTAGGTGCTCCTTTGAGAATAGACAATCAGTTATTTAACTGTGCTATTGTTATTCGTAAGGGTAAAATATTGGCGGTTGTACCTAAAACGTATTTACCTAATTATAATGAGTTCTACGAAATGCGTTGGTTTGCTTCTGCGACTGACACTATGCGCGATAAGATTAACTTGTTAGGACAAAAAGATATTCCTTTCGGACGCAATTTAGTGCTTCAAGCAGAGGAGTTTAGTTTTGGTATAGAGATATGCGAGGATTTGTGGACTCCAATACCTCCAAGTTCAATACTTGCATTGTCGGGGGCACAGATAATTTTCAATCTTTCTGCTTCTAACGAATTGATTGGCAAGCACAATTATTTGGTTGATTTAATTAAACAACAATCGGCACGTACGATTGCGGGTTATGTATATAGTTCAGCAGGTTTTGGTGAATCTTCGACTGATTTGGTGTATGCAGGCAATGCTATTGTTGCAGAAAATGGTGCGCTACTTGCTAAAAGTCAGCGTTTCATGACTGAGAGTCAGATAGTTTATGCTGATATTGACATAGAGCGCATTAGTGGTGATAGACAGAAGAATAGCACATTCAAACAAGGTATTTCGCCTCTAAATAGCACAATTGAGGCACGTTATGTTGATTGTGATTGTCCGATTTTCACTGCCGAATTGGGTCGTAAATTCTCGCCTACGCCATTTGTACCTTCATACGAAAAGATGGAGGAAAATTGCGAGGAAATATTCAACATACAGATTGCAGGATTAGCAACTCGTTTGCACCATACAGGATTGAAAACTATGGTGTTAGGCATTAGTGGTGGATTGGATTCTACGCTTGCTCTGTTGGTGTGCGCTAAGACGTGCGACAAACTTGGCATCGACCGCTCTAATATAATAGGTGTAACTATGCCTGGTTTTGGTACTACTAACCGCACTTATACCAATGCGGTGGAGATGATTAAAAAACTTGGTGCTACATTCGTAGAAATTAACATCAAAGATGCTTGTATGCAGCATTTCAACGACTTAGGTCACAACCCTGATGTGAAAGATGTTACGTACGAAAATACTCAAGCACGCGAACGTACTCAGTTGTTGATGGATTTAGCGAACAAACATGGTGGTTTGGTGATTGGTACGGGCGACTTGTCAGAATTGGCACTTGGTTGGGCGACTTATAATGGCGACCACATGAGCATGTACGCCGTAAATGCTTCAATTCCAAAAACATTGATTAGATATATGGTGCAATATGCAAGTGAAAATCAAATGGAAGAGTCGGTGCGTGAGAACTTGTTGGATGTTATCGACACGCCAGTTTCGCCTGAATTGTTGCCTGCTACGGAAGATGGTAATATTGCACAAATCACCGAGGATTTGGTGGGTCCATACGAGTTACATGATTTCTTTTTGTACTATACTTTGCGTTGTGGTTTTTCGCCTGCCAAGATTGAGTATCTTGCTCAACGCACATTCGCAGATAGATATGACGATACTACAATAAATCATTGGTTAAAAACTTTCTGTCGTCGCTTCTTCAATCAACAATTCAAACGTAGTTGCATGCCTGACGGACCAAAAGTTGGTTCAGTATGCTTATCGCCTCGTGGTGATTGGAGAATGCCATCAGATGCTTCGTCACGCAGTTGGCAAAATCAATGCGCAAAATAATTATAAATTGTGCATTGTAAATTGTGCATTTTTTAGTATATTTGCAAGGTTTTTTATAAAATGCGCTATTTATACTCTTATTACAACGTATAGCATTAGTTTCTAAACTCTTAACTCTCAACTTTCAACTAAAAAAAATGTCGGACAAACATCCTAAAAAACATAGAGAATCATTCTTTAATCTCCATTTTACATCAACGGTGAGTATATCGTTGGTGTTATTTATGATTGGTCTTATCGTATCTTTGTATCTTACAACGCACTATTTCACTGTAAAAAGTAAAGAAAATGTGTCACTTTCGATTATATTGAATGATACTATTAGCGATAGCGATTTAACACGTTTAGAG
Organism: Candidatus Aphodosoma sp.; assembly: GCA_045126975.1. Taxonomy (GTDB): domain Bacteria; phylum Bacteroidota; class Bacteroidia; order Bacteroidales; family Paludibacteraceae; genus Aphodosoma. The sequence continues at coordinate 35,175 of JBGVPL010000035.1, forward strand.
CGTTATCTTAATGCCACAGATTATGCTAAACAAGTAGTATATATCAGTCGCGACAGTGCATTGAAAGAGCATATTGCTGCCATTGGCGAAGACCCATCTGAGTTTTTAGGGTATAATCCGCTAAGTGCGTCATTAGAGGTATATTTAAATGCTGAATATGCTAACGTAGATAGCATAAATGATATAATATTACCTCGTTTACAGATATTTAACGGTATCACAAGTGTAACTTATCAAAAAGATATGATTGAGTTGTTAAACAACAATATCAACAAACTATCTCTTATATTATCACTCATTGCATTAGTTCTATTATTTATTTCAATTGTTTTGATTAATAACACAATTCGTTTATCAATATATTCAAAACGATTTATAATCAATACAATGCAGTTAGTAGGTGCTAAAAATAGTTTCATTCGTCGACCTTTTGTACGTCGTTCAATAATTAACTCATTCATAGCTACTCTACTCTCTCTATTTTTATTAGGAGGCTCATTCTATTTAGTGCAAACACAAATTGGTGTAGCAATAAATTTATATCAATTCGAAATAATTATTCCTGTTGCAATAATCATTTTTACCATCAGCATAATAATTAACTATATCGCTACGGTGGCAGCTGTAAATCGTTACCTCCGCATGCGTACCGAACAATTATATTTTATTTAAAATGAAAAACTTTGCTTTTACAAAAATCAACTACATACTCATTGCAGTATCTGTTTTGTTAATAATCATAGGTTTTGCCCTTATGGCAGGTAGCTCAACTACCACAGAATTCAACCCCGACGTATTCAGTTTTCGTCGCATCACATTGGCTCCTATCGTATGTATGATAGGGTTCTTTGGAATGATTATCGCTATCATGTGGAAAAAAAGATAAGTGTTGAGAGTTTTAGAAGACATAAGTACATAAGAACATAATTTTCTTTTTTATTAAGAACCTTGTTGCTTTGCAACTTCGGTTTCAAATTACAAAAGAATGATATTTAGACTTATGTACTTTGTTAGCAGAGATGAACCATAGGTTCAGCAATGCCTTAAAACTAAACGCACAAAAATATTCAAAATTCACAGAAACAAACCTCATTTTCTTATGTACTTCTGTCTAAAATGAGGAATGTGGGGTGTGGAATGAATCACTAATAACTAATAACTATACACTAATAACTAATAACTATACAAAATGAATTGGTTAGAAGCATTATTACTTGGTTTAGTGCAAGGATTGACTGAATTCTTGCCAGTCAGCAGTAGCGGACACCTTACCATAGGACAAGAATTATTGAATTTAAATACATCTGCGGCAGACAATTTATTGTTTACCGTAACGGTACATACTGCCACTGTATTAAGTACCATCGTTATATTATGGAAAGAAATAGAAGGTCTTTTCAAAGGCACATTCCTCACCACAACATGGAACGAAGAAAAAACTTACGTAGCTAAAATATGTCTTTCGATGATACCTGTATTCATTGTTGGCATGTTCTTCAAAGATGAAGTTGAAGCAATATTTGGCAGTGGGTTAATGATTGTAGGTTGTTGCTTATTACTTACCGCTACGCTACTTACATTTGCTTATTATGCTAAACCTCGCCAAAAAGAAACTATCTCATATCGCGATGCATTTATCATTGGTTTAGGTCAAGCAATTGCGGTGTTACCAGGCCTTTCACGTTCGGGCACAACCATTGCCACAGGACTTATTCTTGGCAACAAGAAAGAGAGCGTAGCACAATTCTCTTTCCTCATGGTGCTAATACCTATCCTTGGCGAAACATTCTTGAATATCATCGACATGATTCAAGATCCATCACTCATAGGCGGTATCGGATTCTTACCATTAACAATAGGTTTCCTTGCTGCATTCTTATCAGGATGCTTTGCTTGCAAATTTATGATTAACCTCGTCAAACGTGGCAAACTCATCTACTTTGCTATCTATTGCGCAATTATTGGTGCCATTACAATTTGTTTTAGTTTATAATGGATTTCATCAACGGAGAAATATTATATTTTAATAAACCACTCAATTGGACTTCATTTGATGTGGTGAATCGTGTACGTCGCATCCTCTGTAGAACTCTCAATCAGAAGAAATTAAAAGTAGGACATGCTGGCACGCTCGACCCATTAGCAACAGGTGTAATGGTTCTTTGTACAGGCAAGGCAACTAAACGCATCGAAGAGTTACAATATGGTATTAAAGAGTATATTGCTACACTTCAACTTGGAGCTACTACCCCATCTTTCGACTTAGAACATCCTATTGATAAAACATATCCTACCGAGCATATCACTCGTGAACGAGTAGATAATACTATCAAACGTTTCATTGGAGAGATATGGCAAGTGCCACCTGTATATTCTGCAGTAAAAATTGATGGTAAACGTGCTTTCGACTATGCTCGCAAAGGACAAGAGGTAGAAATCAAACCTAAACTACTTGTAATTGATGAAATTGAGGTATTGGATTTCAACGACAAGGATATGCAACTAACCATTCGCGTTGTTTGTAGCAAAGGCACTTACATCCGTGCTCTCGCTCGTGATATTGGCGAAGCATTACTCTCTGGGGCACATCTTACAGCACTGCAACGCACACGAGTAGGCGACATCCGCCTCTCAGATTGCATGGAAGTCGAAGACTTCATCTCTTGCATCGAAAACGGAATAATTAAACAAGAAACGAGCGTAAGCGAGTAAATCTCGTTACTCGCTACTCGCTACTAAAAGTCTAAAATATGAAACTATCGCAATTCAAATTCAAGTTACCTGAAGAGCAAATAGCACAATATCCTGCTGCGTATGAACGTGATGCTGAGGGTAATATCGTAAAACGTGTTGAAGGGTTTGACGCTCATCGCGATGAATGTCGCCTTATGGTGCTCCACGCAAAATCAAACCGCATCGAACACAAAATATTCAAAGAAATTATTGAATATTTCGACGATAAAGATCTCTTTGTTTTTAACGACACACAAGTTTTTCCTGCACTTATGCATGGCAACAAAGAAAAAACTAATGCCCTTATTGAAGTCTTCTTGTTACGCGAATTGAACCAACAATATCGCCTTTGGGACGTATTAGTAGAACCTGCCCGAAAAATACGCGTAGGTAACAAACTCTACTTCGGACCAGATAACTCAATGGTGGCTGAAGTCATTGATAATACAACATCTCGTGGTCGTACTGTACGTTTCCTTTACGATGGCACACACGAAGAATTCAAACGTGATCTATTCGCACTTGGAGACACTCCTCTACCTGCACATATCAAACGTAAACCAGAAACCGACGATGCTGAACGTTATCAATGTATCTTTGCTAAGAATGAAGGTGCTGTAGTATTACCTGCTGCAGGAGCTAATTTCTCTCGCGAATTATTAAAACGTCTTGAAATTCGTGGTGCTGAATTTGCATACGTTACACTACATGCTTCACTCGGCATGTTCCGCGAAATAGATGTTGAAGACCTTACTAAACACAAAGCTGATTCTGAACAAATGGAAGTTACAGAAGAAGCAAGCAAAATCTTCAATGCAGCATCAGCTCGCGAAAGCAAAATTTGCGCTGTCGGAACAACAACTCTCCGTGCTCTTGAAACTGCATCTACAGCTAATGGTGAAATCAAACCATTCGAGGGATGGACAAATCGTTTTATCTTCCCTCCTTATCAATTCACTACAGCTAACTGTTTGGTATCAAACTTCCAACTTCCATATAGCATGATGCTTATGAATCAAGCTTCATTTGGTGGTTATGATGAAGTGATGAATGCCTACGACATCGCTCTCAAAGAAGGATACAGATTTGGATGGTATGGCGATGCACTCCTCATTCTTCCTGATTAAAAATATAAATAACATATAAAAAAACGGAATTCAAAATATTGAGTTCCGTTTTTTATTATCCATCACTTATAATCTATTATTTGTCAAATTCTGCAATTGTATTGATAATTTCATCTGCACTAAGACGCATTGCATACGGTGCAGCAAGAAGATTGTTAAGCGGAATAAGTGCATATTTACCAAATGTGCTATTACCTGCAGCATCAAGACGTGGCCCATAAGTAGTAAACGCACCCCGACCAGGATCAATATTAATAATCAAACCACCAACACCACTCTTACAAGACAATGCACGCACACCAGCCGCGAGTAATGATATTTCTCCCGTACGTTCATACAAACCATACGAATTCATCGCATTAATAGCACGTACAATATTATTTTCTCTAATCACTTGTTCACCTTCAATCTTTCCTCCTCGAGCCAAAACAACACAAGCACGTGTAATTTCGGCAGGCGTAACACCAATTGCACAAGCACGTGTATAATAATCCAAAGCTCGCATACCTTCAACAATAGTTGAAAATCGCCCAGTAGCCACTAAACGCATTGCAATAGCACGATTGTTTGCATTAGTTGCCATTTCAGACAAATAAACATCTTCCAAAACCGATAATTGTGGATTATCAGTCAACATACGCATAAATTCAAGAAAATCTGCAAAATCTTCAATCGCACCGGAACTACTAATAGCACCAGCATTATTAAGTGGGTGACCAGGACGAGATTTATGACTTTCAGGTTGAAGTACTGCATCAGTATTAAAATGCATAGCTGTAGGCTCAATATATGAAATATCACTTGGAGCTAAACCTTTTTCAAGTGCATAAATATAAAGAAATGGTTTTACAACCGATTGTATAGATACTTTAACATCTACACCATTACCAATGGCAATCTGATTACCAAGCAAATCACCTATTACGATAGCATTCTTATCGGCATCTACACGTGCAAGTTCAGGTATATAACTTGCTAACTCACCATCAATAGCATACGGATAGGCCCATTCATAAATCTGATTAACAATATCTGTAGTAATACCCATATCATCAAGCGAAAGGGTATGTGGCACTCGTTTTTGGTTATCAAGAATGATTTGTAAGAGTTGCTTATTTAATTCATAATTCATAATGTATAATTCATAATTAGTGATTAATGTATAATATATAGTGAATAGTTATACTTATTCCCTATTCCCTATTCCCTATTCCTTGTTCCTTAATTAAAACATTGCATCTATCATGTTATCAGATAAAACATTGATGATTTTTTTTCCATCAGGGGCATTATTGGGATTTGATGATGCAAATAGTTGTCCAACAAGAGCATTGCGCTCTTCAACTGTCATATTGCGTTTAATACGCATACTTGCTTCGCTTTGCGATATAATATTCGCTATAATTTGGTGTAATTGACAACTCACACTACAACCGCTTATTTTAACTTCCGATAATATATTTTCAAGTATTTTCAACACATCTACTCCTTCTGTAAGCATTGCGGGTACACTTTCAATACGATACATCGACTTACCAAACTCAGCAAACTCAAAACCTACCCCTCTAAGTTCTTGCTCTATTTCGGTGAAAATACATTTATCATCCAACGTAAGTTCTAATACTTCAGGGAAAAGAAGTTTTTGACTTACACCACTACTTTTAACAACTTGAGTAAGGAGATTGTCGTAGCAAATACGTGTGATTGCTCGCATAATGTCTATCATCATTAACCCCGATTTCATCGGCATACAAAGGTAGCGATTTTTATAAAGTAATGAAGGTTCTTGAGTAGTTGAAAATTGAAAATTACCACCATCTCCCAACTCCTCACTCCTAACTCCTACCTCCTCACTCCTACCTCCAATCTCCTCACTCCTCACTTCAAAAAGTTTTTGCCAATTGCGTGGTGCAGATTGCGATTGCACGATGCAATTTTGATTTTGTGTATTTTGATGAAATGGATTATAGTCAGGATTAAATGTCACTTTTGGCATTTCTAGATGTACATCACCTTGACCTACTACTGGAATATCAATACTATCAGTAGTATCAAAATTGATAGAAGGAGTTACATTAAATTTACCCAATGCCTCTTTGACTGCAATAGATATAATGCTCCATATTTCTCGTTCGTTTTCAAACTTAATTTCAGTCTTAGTTGGGTGTATATTTACATCAATAGTAGAAGGTTCAACTTCAAGATTTAAAAAAAACAATGGTGCATCTTCAGCCGCAATCATCCGCTCGTATGCTTGCAAAACAGCACGTCGAAAATATGGATGATTCATATAACGACCATTAACGAAGAAAAATTGATGAGGATTACGTCCTGCGGATTGTGGCGTACCTACGTAACCCGTAAGTTTAACAAGAGTAGTATTTACCTCCACATCCACAAGTTGTTGCGATATGTTGCGCACTTTTCGTCCACACAATGCTACGATACGTTGTTTGAACGATGCAACAGGCAAGTCATACACTAAATCATCGCCATTGTAGAGCTGGAATGCTATGCCAGGATGCGCTAACACTATACGCGACATTTCTTGTAATATGTTACGCATTTCTGTTTCGTCACTTTTGAGAAACTTACGCCGAGCAGGCACATTGAAGAAAAGGTTTTTAATCAAAAACTGTGTACCTACAGCACATTGCTCCACTTCTTGACGCACTAATTGCGAACCTTCAATTTCTATAAAAGTACCCAATTCATCGGTATTTCGGCGTGTACGTAATTCGACTTGCGCCACTGCTGCTATTGATGCTAATGCTTCGCCACGAAATCCCATTGTAGTAAGAGCAAAGAGATCGGCTGATTGTTGTATTTTAGATGTTGCGTGACGTTCAAATGCTAAGCGTGCGTCTGTGGCACTCATTCCTTTACCATCATCGATAACAAGTATGGACGTACGCCCAGCCCCCTTGATTATGACTTTTATCAAAGAGGCACCTGCGTCAATCGAGTTTTCAACCAACTCTTTAACCACAGATGCAGGACGCTGAATAACTTCGCCTGCTGCGATTTGATTAGCAACTGAATCAGGTAAAAGATGAATTATGTCCATTAAAATCAATTAAAAATTAATAATTAAAAATGAATAATTAAATGTGATGATAACTATTAATTGTTCATTCTTAATTCTTCATTAAAATAGGGCAAGGAAGTCGCCTGATGTGGCGATTATGTAGGCGGCAAATAGTAGTGATGCCACGATGATAATTATACTACGAGCCGTTTTCATACGACGATCACGCGCCAATTCATCGCGTGCAGGCATATCATCTACATCAAACATACCTCTACGAAACGAACCACGACGAATAGATGTAACAAAAGGTTTATCATCTCCACTTAAACCTAACTCTTTATTTACACGATTTTCACGCTCTTCACGCTCCTCTTTTTCTGGGTCGTAATAGATGTTTTTGTGGTGAAAACGACGTGGTTTCGGTGTGCGAAAAAATACTATTTTCATACCTATTGATTTATATATTTTTTAGACAAAATAACATAATAACAAAAATTTAATTTATGCTCTTATATACTTATGCCTTTTTAAATTTGAAATTTTAATTCAAAAGATAAGAATGGTAAGGTAAGCCTTACTATTTTACAATTGAAAATTGAAAATTAATTCTTAATTTTTAATTTTTAATTCTTAATTTTTAATTCTTAATTATTAATTCTTAATTATTAATTATTAATTCTAAACGAATTTTTTACCATATTTCTCTTCGGCATCTTTTACATATTGGCGGATTTTTGCTTCTTCATCCTTTTTGCAAATAAGCAATACACCATTGTCACGAGCAACAAGATAACCATCAAGTCCTTCAATAACTGCTAATTCTCCTTCTGGCAATGCAATCATATTATTTTTTGCATTATAGAGCATCGCTTCACATTTTGCCACTGCATTACCATTCGCATCTTTAGTAGTAAGTTCATGTAACGAAGACCATGTACCTAAATCACTCCAACCAAAATCAGCCAACAACACATACACATTCGTAGCTTTTTCCATAATGCCATAATCTATAGAAATATTAGGACATTGTGGATATATATGGTTAATAAAATCTTGCTCTTGATCAGTGCCATACACATCTTCTCCTTCAGCAAATTTATCCGCCACTTCCGACAAATGCTTATTAAACTCTTCGATAATCACATCTGCACGCCAAAGAAACATACCCGAATTCCAAGCAAATTCGCCCGATGCAAGAAATACTTTTGCCATTTCTATATTAGGTTTCTCAGTAAAAGTCTTCACTTTGCGCAAATCATCACCTCCCTTACCCAATTGGATATAACCATACCCTGTTTCTGGACGTGTAGGTTTCATACCAAGTGTA
>JBGVPL010000036.1:0-62920 GCA_045126975.1 Candidatus Aphodosoma sp.
ATTAGAAATTTTCTCAAGAACCATTTTTTCTAAATTTTCGATAAATGTTTTATCATCAGAACAATTTTTTAAATATTCTGCTACATGTTTACGAAGAATAACATCAATATCTAAAAATAGAAAATTATAATAATCATCCATAGTATAGACATCACTATCTATATTAAATTGAAGAATTACAGTTGTATTTGGATATAAATCGTCATATGTACAAGTACAAAAACAATCATTAGATTCTTGAGCAAATCCTATCAATGTACAAAATGTACATATAATTATAAATAATAATTTTTTCATTAACGTTTAAGACAATAATTAGTAGATTTCCAATTACAATATGTTAATTTAATTTCAGGGATAATAAAACAATCTCTAAAAAAATCTTCTATAGATTCATGAATTTTATCTATAAATGAATAAAATTCAGTATCTGTCCAAGTTGAAATTGATTCATAGTTATCTAATTCACGTTGAATAACATAAATAATGTTATTTTTTACATTAATACGATTTCCATAATTATCCTGTGCCCATTTTTCAGAAAATTTATATTTTACCGTAATCGTTGTACATGTACAGCTATCCGATATAACAAATTCTGACGTATGAGTTTTAGCGTTGCAAATTAGTCCAATAGAACTAATTACTAAAATAATTAATAATTTTTTCATAATATATAAATTTAAAAGTTAATAATTATATGTTTTATTATATCTTTTTTATTATAACGATTTATATATCAAAATATTGTCTTCAAAATAATTTATTTTACTTACACTCATTTCATCAGCCAAAATTTGCAAATTCCAATATAAAATTATTTCTTAACGCAGTAATAAGTATAATTTAATATCCATAAACTCCTCTTAAATAATATCCATAAAATCGTGAGCGATATGATATTCTAATTTTTTTATCAATAGTTAACACCTTAGCATGTTGGGGACTAGTACGCATGCGAGTGGCACTCCAATAAGCAAATAAACCACATGGAGTACAATAAACTGGTAAAAAAATAGAATTCCCATTTAGACCATATATCTTATATCCACCATTTGCATTTACCCATTTGCATTTAGTTATTAATTCTTCAAATTCTTGTGCTGTAGGTATTCTCCAAGGTATTCCATATTTATAAGTTACAGCATCTTCTAATGGAGTTAATATTTTTATTTTTTTACAAAAATGAGATTCCTTAAACGGACCATAACCACTATAATCCAAGCAATCACTATAATTTGCCCATGTATAAGTTTCTTTAGGAGATAATTCAGCCCATGCATATAATTCTCCCTTATCCGTAGGTAGGTTTGCTCCTAAATTACGGTCTGCCCACTTTACAGATAAGCCTAGGTCTATAGCTTGTATTGTATCTTTTACGTATGAAATAGTCATAAAATAAATTATTATAGAGATTTGTTATAATTATTAACTTCTCTTTTAATATAAAAAGCTACATATCTTGTTTTATTCTCCATGCATTCAAAACACAAGGTCTATAATAATAATGCTTCCTAAGAAATAACATCTTAAGAAGCATATTATAGCATTTCATTAAAAATAAATAGCGTAATTATTAGAATATGTATTCTTAATAGTTTTATATCTTGCACCATAAAGCATTCCATTACCTCTAATAATGCTCAAGAAATTAGAGGAAACATTTGTGAGCAAAACACCTTTAACCTCATCACTACTTCCTTTATAAATGTACATATCACCATGACCTAAAGCACCAACATAGCTATCCGCAATATTAACACCTACACTCTTATAAAGGTCTGCACCCAAAAATAAATCATCATCATCACAGCAACCTCTCATAGCCATTGTTGGAACGCCACAAACATTTAACGTATTTAAAACGTTTTTTACATAAAAATCAAAATTTGCCATATCTTTAAATTAAAAAATTTATTATCAATTAAAATATTTTACAAAAGTCGCTTTAAATATAGATTCAAAATCTTGTACCAATCCAGCTTTAACAGCAACTATTGAATAAACACCAATAAACCACGCAACACCATTTACATCATTTTCACTCCACTGAGCTTCTTTTATATTCTTGTGCACACAGAATATAATTAACTCCTGTAATTTATCAAAAGAATAATGAGAATAGTGAACTCTCCATAGTTCTGTTTCTTCTCTTATGCCTTGCATTGTAGCTGAATTTTCACTCAATTTTTGTAAACTCTGTTTTGCTGATATGCAATATATCATAGCATCATTATTATTCATAACAATTTATTTTTATAGTTTGACAATTAATTTAAACCAAATAATTTTATTAAATAATCTTTTACGCTTGTAGCAACCTTTAAATGTATATCACTCCCCCTATTAATAATCTCATCATCCGAATATTGAAGATACTCCCTTCGTATTCTTTGAGCATCCTCAACAACTCGTACCCACCATCTTTCCGAATAAGTAAAATTCAACTTTTGAAGTTTTAACACATCTGCCAAAATAGCAAAATCAATAACTTGATTAGCTGGAATCGAAAATAAATAAGCCTTTTCTTCTAACAGTTGCATTCCACCATTCATTACTAATTTTAAACGTTCAACTATTGCATCTTTATTTATTGTAGCACTCTTTGTTAAACAATAATAAGCTAAACGAGGGGCATGTCCAAGACCCATTTTCTCATAACTTACTATTGAAAAAATTGCCCCTGCCATGTAACAATCTTTGATATTATCAAGTTGGGATAAGTGAGAACATGTATATTGGTATAGCTCTCGAAGATTACCATGACTACCCTTAATTCCACAAATGCTCAACGAATTCAAAGTCGTTTTCACTAATTGATTTATCATAAATCTATTTAATCTCTTATTGCCCCCTTAAATTCCCAGAAGAAAGCGAATAAAAAAATAAGGTGTGGGAACTTATTACTTTATCCAATTGATGGGGCTTCTCGCATTGCCTTTGCTGTTGGATAAAGCAATAGCCCACACCAAAGGATATGTAAGAAGCCAATAATGGCTGTACAAACCAACGATGTGGCGCTACTGCTACCATCTTCACAGCAAGAGAAATTTTGCGAGAATTTCATCAATGAAGATAATTTCAATAACACCTTTTACTAATAAAGTACTCCTCCCTAAGGAAAAGCACTTGCAAAGGTAGTAAAAGTTTTTTGAAAAATCAAGTTTATTGTTGACAAGTTAATAATAATTTCAGCAACTAACTAAAAGACAGTAGATTATTATCTATTAAAAGCTCAACACATCATAAGTCTCTAATATCTCCTCTTGCCTTAATCCCAAATATCTTTTAGTTATAGCTACATTACTATGATTAAATAGCTCCATCAGTTTTATTAATGCAAGTTCTGAATTTTCGCTATTCATATTGTACACTTGTCTTCCAAATGTCTTACGCAATGAGTGACAACTAAAGTTCTTAACTTTCAAACGATATTTCTTTTTAATATCTTTCAATATGCGATTGATAGCTTGGAGTGTGTAAATAGTTCCTTTCTGACTTACCAAAATAGGAGCTTTTACCCCTATTGGCTTTATTTGTTCGTAACACTCTTGTATATGTTTTTGTAGCTGAGGATTCAATCTTAAAGTTCTTTGCTTACCTGTCTTTTTCTCAATTACAGTAAACTCATCAACATTTAATATTTGATTCCATCGCAAAGCTAGAATATCAGATATTCGCAATCCTGTAAAACAACCTATCGCTATAAGAAGTGACATTTTATAATTTCCATCTTTAGCTAATTTGCGTATAAGATTCATAGCTTCTGACCACACTAAATAATCTGCGGTTGTAGTTGAATATTTTAAGCTCATAAATGTTTTGTTTTATAGTTAAACCTACAAAAGTGAACATTCTATTTCGTAATAAAAACATAAATTATTGATTACTAATAGAATATTCACTAATGATAAAAATGAACATTGCGGTTAAATATAACCATTATCAGAAAGGCTATAAAAACTTTCACTAGTTACAATTAAGTGGTCAAGAACTCTAATGTCAAATAGTTTTGATGCTTCTGCAACTTGTTCTGTAAGCTTACGGTCTTCTAAACTTGGATTGAGATTACCACTTGGATGATTATGTGCAAGAATAATTACAGATGCATTAGCAAGTAAAGCTCCTTGCATAATCATTTTTACATCTACTGCTACTTGTGATATTCCACCCTCTGCAACAACTGAATAACCTAATATCTGATGGGCTTTATTAAGATATAAGACAATAAAAGTTTCTCTGTAGTCTATAGTTTCAGCTGGAAATATATTCCTCAAAACTTCATAAACACTACTTGAATTTGTAACTTTTTGTCTTTGACTATATGGAACTCTATTTTTATAAGAGAGTTCTACTTCTGAAACAATATTATTTGTCATATTTTTTGAAATGTTTATAAAAATAAAAGAGGACACCTTTGGCAGATGTCCCCAATAAAACTTAACTCAAGAACCAAGAATATTCAGAATCTCCATGCAAAGCCTTACAGATTCCAACCGTTACTTCAGTTGCATTGATGCCACGTTGTACATAACTATCAATATAGCTACTCTTATTAGCTTCTGTAAGTAGGTTGTGAAAATCAAACATAGAAATAGTGTTGTCCTTTGTCCCAAAATTTGGATTACTATAATAGTCACGACACACATTGTTAATCTGACTATCCGTAATAAGTAACTTAGGCAATTTACGCTGTTGATAACTTGGCAGAGCTTGATAAAGTCTCATTCTACCTACAATCTGAGCAAATTGTGTTTCTGTTAGTCTTGTTTGTGTAAGAGACTGCAATAACTGTATGTCTTTATCTAAATTAAAGTTGTAGAATAAATCTAGAACAGACTTATATAAGTCATGCAGTGACATTACTTCTAAAGACAAACGTACTCCTTCTCCTGTAAGAACTTGGTTTGAACACACATTCACTCTCCAGCCAATAAACACTGTAAATTTTTCCATTCCACGATTCGCACGATAAAGATTCAAATCTGAATAATTACGTACACCACCAATGCATAGTTCTAATCGCTGTCCATCAATGCACTCATGTAGACTTGGAATTGTAAATGCAAAAGCTAGTCGCTGGAAAAATTGTGTTTTCTCTGATTCAAGAAGTTCACTTGACCGTTTCCCTAATGCTGATGGTATGCGCCCACGTACAATGTGTGAAACTCGTATTTCTGGAGTGTTTATTGTTTCGCCAGCAAAGACATTACATGCTGCATCATGCACGGTACTAATAAAATCTTGGTGAGAGATTGTTAATTCTTGATTTGCCCATGTAGGTACAACACACTGTTCTGTAAGTTCTTCAAATGAAATTGCATTAGTGTTTGCTTCAAGAAAATTCACGCTTGTTGGTTTTAAAATCAATTCGTTCATAGTTATAAATGATTAATAGTTAACAATTTGATATAATTTTCGCCCTTATTAAATTGCTAGATTATATTTACTAAATTACCTTTTATCGTTTATAAGTTGCTACTTTTTGAAAGAATGCTTTTTTATGAATTTTTATCGGGAGGATGAAACTGTAGGTAAACAGGATTGTAAAGCACTCTCTTAACTATGTGGGGGGATTTTATATAAGTACCTACTTGATATTTTCTGAATTTTAGTCAAGTGAGAAAATCTAACATTCTGAATTTATGCGTGTTTCTCTCGTAATAGCTAATGCTATGTGATTTTTAGTGTGGGTTATATATTTTGAAATTTTACTGATTGAGGATGATTTTCAGACTCCAATATTTATAAGCGATATGTTCTTCTACCTATAAAAAAATAAGAGCCATAAGTATGTTTTACCTATGGCTCTTTGCTTCAATCTACGATTATATTTAACTCTAACTTTTTGAACTTTGCTGGTTTGATTCTTCTAAATTTTGCTTTAGCTTTTAGAAATATATCTTCTCGCAATAAGTGTATTCCTTTTTCATCTTTACTTATATAGTCTTTGCTTATAGCTTCTTTCATGTAATTTGATATTGTTCCTACTGATAGTCCTAGTTCTTTAGCTAATTGATTTTGACTGTAAAGAGTAGAATTTGTTCCATTTAGACATGTGCATTTTAGCAATATCAAGAAACCTTTAAGCTGTCTGTTTATTGGTTCATCTTTCAACACTTCTGTGATAAAGACATAGTGCTCTGTGTCTAATTTATATCTACATCTTTGGAACGTACCGTACTTCCCTTTTATGTTACTTTTGCTAATTGTAAGCAATCCACAAGACTGGAATTTGTATAGCCAATCGCTTATTTGGTCTGTGTCTTTGATTCCATATTCTTTAGCTAAAGTTTCTTGTTTAATATTTGATTCATAAGTTACCAAATCAGCATTCAGAGCAAGACAATAGAACAGATAAGCTTCTTTAGCGTTTAATTTACCTACTATTTTTTCTGTTATTCGGATGTACTTGGTCATTAGCAACCTAAGATTTATAATTGGTAAAATGAATATCTCCTTGCTTAACTAATCTTCTGTAATAGTGGTTACCAAAAAATATTTTGGCATCCTTCTGTGTCAAAAATTGCTGTCCTGTAGAAAATTGTACAATCATCGTTCTTAATTTTGTAATAAGTTTTTGTGGATTTTTCTATCTCCTAGTTGAAACCTCTCACAATAGGTATTAGTTATTTAGGTGTTAGTAAGTAACCTTGCTAAATTGAACATTCCACACCCCCTATTTTGAACACCTCTTTTTCGCTCATTAGAAACAGTTTTTGAAAGTTTCAGTAAGTTGGGTTCTACCTGTTGCTACCTATGTAATTATATTCACATCCTCAAAAAATCTAAAACAAAAACAGCTGAATTTTCAGCTATAAAAATTTTGATGCAATTTTGCCAATCAGTTGAGCGACCATCTCCTATAAAATGTAGTTAAGGAGAAGAGAAGCCCATCTGTCACATGGGCTTCTATTACCTACTATGCTACCAAAGGAACAACCTTACGTTGATTTTCTAAAGTAAACATTAATAAGGCATTAGAAATGCAACTTTCTTTACTGCCACAGTCTGCTAGAAGAGCATGATGAACTTTGTCTGATGGAATCGTTCTTAATGTTTCCATCATGGTATCAACATCGTATCCACCAGTATGCATGACTGAATTAATTGCTCTTATGGCATAGCGTTTTTTAGCATCTGCCGTAGTAAAAGTAAAACAAACTTGTTGATAAAGGGCAAATGCTTCTTCAAACGTTCTGGTAGCAACTGGAAGATTTTTTTTAGTAAGTCCCATGGACATTTCAAGTGTAGTAGTATTTTTTAGTTGCACACCAAAGTATGCCATTGCAGTACTACCAGGCATTCCTGTTTTACGGCACAACTCGTAGATTGCTTTATATGTAGTATCACCTGTTGCTAATGCTGCAACACCAATATTTTCTACAGTATTACGTGAACGACTAAAAAGGTCTGACGTACCTGTAATTTGAGCGTATTCTGCGATGTTATCAAAGGTATGTACTTGCACATTCTTTAAAACATCATCAAAAGTAAACCTCCAATATGTATTTGAAGTTTCTACAGGAACGAGGACATTATCTGTCCCCATTGGAATTTCTTCGCCATCCATATTGTATAATCCAACTCCCTCTTGCCAAAAGATTTCTGGCGTTGAAAAATGGAAAATTGTATCTAGCAGTTTACTTTTATCAACGTTTTCCAAAAATTTTTGTTGACTTTTCTTTAATATATCCATACTATATATGGTACGAGCTAGTGTTATTTCTCGCTCTTGTCCATCTATAATAGCAATCACTGTAGTTTTGTTTTTAGGACAGCAAGATTGTGCTTCTACTTGTTCAACACTTGCAGTTGCTACTGCTTTTACATTCTCATTTGCGTTTGTGGTCGCCACCGTTTTTAAATCAATCATAATATTTAAAATTTTTTAAACATAATTTCAGTTCCAACTCCCATGAAACCTTTGGGGCAACTCTTGATTTTATAGCTATGCGCAATCTCGCTACTCCCATCTGAATTGCGGGTGCAAAGTTAATATATTTTTTGCAACCACACAATAGTAATTTGCTGATTATTAGAAAGTTATATATGTACTAAAAATTGTAATATTTCTAGTACACATAAAAAAAGCGTACTAAAAAGGTCTATCTTTTCAGTACGCATTAGCTATAAAATCATATATTAAAACCAACCGCTATAGATTCTCCCTGTCATTGGAGGTAATGGTTCTTTCTTATATCTACTAAGTAAATTAGAAAGTTTACGATTGAGTACCAAACGTCCATTCTTATTTTTATGCCGTATATAATAATCTTCACCTTGCAGACCAACAATATGCGCCAATCTTGATATAAGGAACAATTTATCTGTTGAATCTTGCCATGTAAAGTTAATTTTTAGTGTAGGGTCAGCTTCTTTATTTTCCAAAAAGTATTGAAATAAATTAGCAAATATCCTTGTTTTATGGGACTTTTCTAGCGTAATCTTTTCATCAAAATTAATAGGGACATAATCACTTATTGTCTGTATTCCTAAGTCTTGCAATTTTTGTTTAAGTTCTTCATTGTCTTTGCTGATATTCAATATCTCATTATATGTTTTAATAAAGTATTTAAGTGAACTTTTTAAGATAGAAAGTGTATATTCATCTTCTGTCTCATAGTTCATCCTACCATTCTTTTCTGTTCTAATTTTCGTAGCTTTTAAAATGCTAGTTGCCATTTCATTTACTTTTTTTATTTTTGAAAGTCCATGTGTAGGCGCATTTGTACAAGCATCTTCTACTACATCATTGATAAAAAGAAGTAAGTACCAAAATTTATCTACATCAAGATGAAAAACTTCAAGTGTTTTAATAACTTCTTTGCATGTTAAAAAGTATTCTTTAAACGATGTATCAAGTGTAGTTCGTTCTGCATAATAATTCTTAGCAAATTCAATCGTGCTATCTGGATAGATTTCTATATATCTTAAATATTTTTCTTCATCAGATAGTTTGCTTTCAATATATCTATTAGCAAATATGATTGGTCTTCTTGATTCAATTGGCTCTTGACCATCATATTCAAGAAAAAAGTGATTCGCTACTACCCAAACGTATTCCAAAAGTGGCTCATCTAAATATTTCTCAGTCTCATAACGACGTGCTTTGTAATCTGGTAATTCTCGTATTTCCATATTATAAAATTTTTGCCAAAGTTATAAAAAAAATCTCACCTATAATGTCTTACAAGCGAGATTTTTTTATTGTTATAATAAATTTTTTATTGCTTCATCTACCTGTTCATTATCAAAACTATCAAGATAAATTTGAGTAACACGTTCTGAACTATGTCCCATGATTTGACTAATCAATGAAGTTGAAACACCAGATTTTTTCATTATCGTAGCTTGGCTATGTCTTGCAACATAAGTAGTAATAGGTATAGGCATTTTAAGTTGTTCACCAACCTGTTTTAAGCGTTTGTTTACTTTAGTAATCACTTTGTGCAATCTATTAGCTTTTTCTTGTTCTGTCTTATGATTTGAATTAAAAATAGGGAACAAATAGGGGTTATTGTCATCTGCATATTTAGAAATAAGTTCAACTGCTTGTTGTGTAAGAGGAACTTTTATCAGTTTGCCTGTTTTCTGTCTTTTATAAACAAGCCTGTTTTCTATTATATTTGCACAAGTTAGGTTTGCAATATCAACAAAGTTGATTCCACCCTCATAATATGTAAATGCAAAAATATCTATAGGAAACTGTAATAATCTATTTTCACTTTTAAACTGAATGATTCTTATTATATCAGCCTTTGATAACGCACGCTTTGTTGTTTCTGCATTTAACTTTGAAATTTTGTATTTTTTGAAAGGATAATTTTCTGCTTTAACATAATTATTAGTTATTGCATAGTTATAAATAGTTCTCATCGTTCTGAACCGTATGCCTATAGTATTTAAAGCAAGTCCTTCGCGTTTAAGCCATATTTCATAATTCTTTAGCCAACGAATATCAATTTCATCAAAATATATATTCAGATGTCTGTTGTACTTAATTAATGAGTTATAGACTTGTAACACAGATTTCATATAGCCTGTGCGATTTTCTTGTTTTAATTGCGTGATGTATTCATTAAAAACATCATCGATAGTTCGTGAGATAATGGGAGAATGGATTTTTTCATATAATTTATTTGCTGTAAAATCTTTGCCCTCTGATTTTAACTTGATTAGCTCTTTTTCGTATTCTGCCTTTTTACTAGCTATTAGTAGGCAGATATGCTCTCTGTTTGGACAATTTGGTTTTGGTTCATTTTTGTCAAAGTTCCAATGCTCAGCTTTTACAGATAGATTAAGACTTGCATATTTGCGTGCTTTATCTTTATAAATGCACAACATCAGTGGGTGTTCGCCATTTTTTAGCGTTTTTGATTTGTAACATAGTACATTAATGGTTGTTGCCATAGTTTTTGTGGTTTACACCTCGGTTTACACACTGGTTTACATAGACCTCCCCAAAATAACCATATAACAACAAAAAAGCAGTTACCTAAAAAAGATAACTGCTTAATTTTCTTTAGTGGTGCCACCAGGAATCGAACCGGGGACACAAGGATTTTCAGTCCTTTGCTCTACCAACTGAGCTATGGCACCAACTATAAATTAATAATTAAGAATTAAAAATTAAGAATTGACTACAGACCAAAATAATCCTTAATTGTTCATTATTAATTCTTAATTGAATCGGGTGCAAAGGTACGACATTTATTTGATATATGCAAGTTTTTAGAGGAGTATTTTTGCTCTATGGATTAAGTGTTTATATATCAAATGTGTTTACTCTTCATAAAGAAGATATTTGGCTCTTTTTTGACGGAATTTCTTTACATCATCTTGCCACATTGCTGATATTTCATCGGCTGTTTTTCCTGATTTTATCATTTTACGCACCCAATCTACTCCTATTAACTTCTCAAAAAACGGACGGAAGAAATGGTCACCAAGATGCAAATTATTATATGCGTCTATCAAATATGTAAAGTCAACTCCACGACTAAATATCGTATCGAGAGATGGCTCTACACTAAGGTCAACGCCCCAACATTTCAAATCTTGTTGCGGTGGTGTCTTTGCTCCAAAACGCGATGTAGGCATAAAACTATAATCATACCCCAACATATTTGGATGTCCATAGCATTGAAATGGATAGTCAGTTCCACGTCCAAGACTAACAGGTGTAGCCTCGAAGTAGCACATTGCCGGATATAAATAGACACTTCGCATGTTTGGTAGGTTAGGCGATGGAGCTATAGGCAACTGATATAGAGTTTGATGAGTATAATTTTCACAAGTAATCACAGTAATATTACACTGCGCCGAATCAGGCAACCAACCCTCACCATTGACCATGTGAGCTATTTCGCCAAGAGTCATTCCATGCACCACAGGCACAGGCAAATAACCCACTGCCGAACGATATTTCATATCAAGAATTGGTCCATCTACATAATGTCCATTAGGATTTGGACGGTCGAGAATAATCATCTGCACATCGTGTTTGGCGCACACTTCCATCATCTTAACCATCGTAGTTAGATAAGTATAATAACGTAAACCAACATCTTGAAGGTCAAACAAAACAACATCCAACAACGCCATAATGGAATCGCTTGGACGACCAGTATTGCCATCATAAAGCGAACGCACCATAATGCCTGTTTGCTCATCTACTCCACTCGACACCTTCTCGCCTGCATCGGCAGTACCACGAAATCCATGCTCTGGCGCAAACACACACTCTATATTTATGTTTTGATTTGCAAGAAAATCGACAAGATGCGTGTTACCATTTAAGTTATAACGACGTACATCTTTTCTTTTAAAAACACCAGTATTAATATAGCTCGCCTTATGCGCAACTATGCCAACACGTTTTTCTTGCAACAACGGAAGATATTGGTCAATACGGTCAGCACCACAACGCACTATTTGACAATGCACAATGCTTAATGCACAATTCACAATTAATAATAGTAATAATGTTTTCTTCATATATTATAATATATATGTCCCACGAATCTCACAAATTTACACAAATCATTATTTGTGAATATTTGTGGGAATTTAATCTACAAATCACGAATAAGTATTTTAGAACTTTCGGCAGTTATTGTTTCTTGAAGTGTTTCAAGTTTTTGCCATATTTCCTGGAATGCACCATTATCTGTTATCTTAAAGTTCTCTGAACCAAGACGATTAATGCGGTCTAATACCAAATGTATAGTAATAAGATTAACATCCAAAGCAGGTTGATAGAATCGCTCGGCGTTTTGTTCTATGTAAATTTCTGATATAATATTTGTGTCAACCAACAATTTCAAATGGTCATGCACAAGGCGAATAGGTATATTATAATCAACTGCTATTTGATTCGCAGATATTGGTTCTTGAGCTTGACAAAAACGATTGATAATAATCTTCAATACCACAAAAAGTGTATAATCTTTGTATCGACGAGAAATGTTTTTAGTATCGCTCTCAAAACTAAAATTCATAAGATTCTGACTAACATAACACAACTCTGCTCCATAAAGCACTATAAGCCAAGATATTTGCAACCAAAACAACAACAACGGAATAGCTGCAAAACTACCATAAACGGCATTATATTGCGCAAGCGAAATCTGTCCGTTGACATAAAGAAATTGAATTGCAAGAAAAGCTGTACCCGTAACTACCCCAGCCAACATTGCATCCGAGATTTTTACTTTAGTGTTAGGTATAATAAGGAAAATAAGCGTAAACAATACCCAATAAATAACAAATGGCGCGAGTTGCACAAGGAATTGATAGATAGGAATCAAAAACGAACCAACGGATGACTGCGCAATAATTTCGACATACGCATCTACTTTTGCGCTCAATCCACTCGAAACCACAATAAGTATAGGCACAACGATGAGCATTGTAATATAAGTAGTAAATTGACGCACAATCGAACGATTTTTCTTTACATTCCAAATGTCATTAAAATTAATCTCTATCTGACGGAACATATTCAACACAGCCCACAACAAAAGTCCAATACCAAAGCCCACAAACAGACCACCTTGTGTTTGAGCGAGATAATTATTGACAAAACCCATTACAATCGTTGTAATTTCAGGATTATCACCAATCAATTTTATCACAAACCCTTCGATAGTTTCCGCAAAGCCAAAACCTTTACCCACAGCAAGAAACAAAGCGAATATTGGCACAATCGCCAACATAGTGTAATAGGTCAAAGCAGATGCCTTAATAATGAGGTCATCTTCAATAAATCCTCGTACAGAAAGTATAAGTTTTTTGAGTAAACGCACCAAAAATCGCATCGTATTACTCAATTCTTTTTCTGTTACACGAAATATGTCATGCAAAAGAAAATCAATCAACCACGAAATTCTTTCACCAAAAGTCTTTTTTTGTTTCATATTTTTTTTCTTACTTTTGTCATTGCGCAAAAGTAAGCAAAACGCTAGTGCTAAGCCTTAAAAGCTAAAAATAAAAATTAAGTCCTATTCGCTTTAAAGTCGGGCAAAACAAAGATATTTGCTATAAGATTCAACGCAACGCAATCTATTTCTGATTTCTATATTGGTATGTATAACCTCCTCAAAAAGCTTCATAAACGGACTTAATCTTTATTTTTTTCACGCTTTTAAGCCAATGCACAGGAGATTTTTATATAAAAAAAATAATAGTAGGACTATAAGCCGGGTTTTGTACTATTCAGAACGAATAGTGCTTGTCATTTATCTACTACACCTGTCACCAGATGTCTCTATCGTTCTACCCTCCAACGATAATCGGGCGAGCAACCCTAACATGACGTTGGTATACTTGAACTTTCAACCCATAAGTTGTACTGACCCAGATGTGTTGCCACATTGGCGGTAGGCTCTTACCCTGCCTTTTCACCCTTACCCGACATGGAGGTTTGGTGGTAACCACGCATCCCATGCCATAGGCGGTTATTTTCTGTTACAATAGCTTGAACCTCACGGCCCACTTCTCGTTAAGAAGTATGGTGCTCTATGTTGCCCGGACTTTCCTCTTTAATCCAATGGATTACAGCGACAAGCCGTCCTACTATTACTATAATTGGAATGTGGAATTAGGAATGAGAAATGAAGTATAAAAAATTATCCTTGCTCCGTTCTCCCTATTCACTACTCCTTATTTTGTATTTTCTTTAAAATAGAATATGCTTTATAAATACCTAATTCTCCTGCTTTCGATAAGTCATTTATTGCTTTATCTCGTTGATTTAACAACAAATAAGTCAATGCACGATTGAAATAGGCTTCACTAAAATCTTTTTCTAATTCAATGGCTTTGGTGTAATTTGCCACCGCTGCCTGATAGTCTTTCTGATGTGCCAACAAGTTTGCTCGATTATACCACACAAACGCAAAATCTGGTGCCAATTCTATCACTTTATCATAATCGCGCATAATCATTTCGTATTCGTAACGATATGTATCTTGCGCATTTGCGTTTTCGGCATTTTCGTTATTTACACTGAATTCCAATTTCTTATAACGTATATTTGCACGCGAAAAATACGCCAACGCATTTTGCCCATCAATATATATTGCTTTCGAAAAGTCTTCGATAGCGTTACTAAAGTCCTGTACCAAAGCATAATCATACGCACGAGCAAGATAAAGATTTGCCTCATTCATTCTTCCTGCTATAATCGACGACAATTCATCTATTGAGGCAAAATGATATGCAATCATACCTTCCGACAATTTGATTTCGTCGCTAACCAAATAAGCTGGCGCACGCAACACCCTCGCTTCATTCAGTTGTTGCAACAACTCAGGATTATAACGCTCTATTGGCAAATCGTTATTTGGTTTCTGATAATATGTAAGCACTATATTTGGCTGATTATTAAGTGCTACCGCCTGATTTTGCACATATCCACGTATTCCCTCTTTGCTACCATCTGTGTCGGCATTCGAGGCAAATAACTGTGCTATTCCTTTAATCACCGACTCATCATCCACATCTACTGCCACTTTTGCCGATGTATCTATATCATCCTCATTATTCGCATCTTGCGAATTTTTATGATTCTCTTTTATCTTATAGGCATTATCTCTATCAATAAACGCCTTTTTTGCGTTACCCAATCTATCATACATCTCTGCGCGAGCATATAGCGCAGGTATAAAATTAGGATGTCGTTCAATTATTTTCGTAAAATCGTCTATTGCCTCACGATTATTGCCAAGATGCGCATTGATTATCGCACGCTGATACAATGCCTCCGACATCTTTGGGTCGAGCTTAAGTATTTTGTCCAAATCGTCAACCGCACTATGATAATCCCCCACCTCATTGCGCAACAATGCTCTATTAAACAATGCCCCAACATTCGCCGAATCCAACTCAATCGCTTTGTCATAATCTGCCAATGCTTGACGATAACGGTGTTTTTCGTAATTCAAAATACCACGATTGATATAGGCATTTGGATTGTGAGTTTTCAATTTAATCGACTGATTATAATCATCTAACGCCTCATCTCGCTTCTCCATTATTATATTCAACAACGCACGTGCTCCCCATGCCTCTGGATTATATTTGTCTATCTCAACCAAATGGTCGAACGTACCAAACGCCCCTACCGTGTCTTTATTCATCAACTGCAACCGTCCCTTTTCAAATTGTAATTCAGTCGCTTTAGGCGAACGACGAATAAGGAATTCTATATCTAAAAGAGCCTCTTCGTAGCGTTCTTGTTCGTCATACGCCTCAATCCTATTGATAATATAAATAGCATTGTCGGGCGCATGCACAAGCGCATTATTAAAATCCGCTATCGCCTCATCCCACTTACCCAAACGCTTTTTAGCAAATCCACGAGCATAGTATGCCATGTGTATAAACGGATTACGTTCAATCACAATATCGAGATCAGCCTCTGCGCCCACATAGTCCTCCAACTGAATCTTGGCTATCGCACGAAAATAATAAGGGTCAATCAAATAAGGTTTTGCCTTAATCACCTGATTAAAATACTGAATCGACAACACATAATCCTCAAAATACAACGCATTGCGCCCAATCGAAGTCAATCGGTCGGTATTGAGTTGAGCCTGCGCCCTAAAGCCCAAACCACAACCCACAACACAAAGTATTATTATCAGTATTCTTTTCATTTATAAAACAACAAACATTTTTCTCTCTACTTTCACCCTATCAAGCACAAAAGATATACAAAGGATAATCCAAACCTCTCAAAAAGATGCCCGTACCCTCAAGCAACCTGCAAGCAAGAAAACAGACATTTTTAAACTACACAAAACTTACTTCTCCAACATCTTCAACACACTCTGAATCTTCTCGCGTGTTGTTGTCTTAGTTGGCACAAGGGGCAAACGCAACACGTTATTTATATATCCCATGCATGACAACACGCTCTTCACGCCTGCTGGATTGCCATCTACGAACAACAACTCAATCATTTCTACGAAACTATAGTGTATTCTACGTGCCCCTTCCAAATCACCTCTCAATGCCAAACGCACCATACGCGAAAACTCTTTCGGAAACGCATTACCTACCACCGAGATAACTCCCACAGCACCAAGTGTTATCAATGGGAATGTGATACCATCATCGCCCGAAATCACCATAAAGTTGGCTGGCTTATTCTTGATAATATCGTCGATTTGTTTGAAGTTGCCCGATGCCTCTTTGATTGCCACAATATTTTGAAAATCGTGCGCCAAACGAAGTGTGGTTTCTGCCGAAATATTCGCACCTGTTCGCCCTGGCACATTATATATAATAATAGGCATATAAGTGCTTTCGGCAATGGTCTTATAGTGCTGATACAAACCCTCTTGCGATGGTTTGTTGTAGTAAGGCGACACACTAAGTATAGCATCAATATTAGTGAAATCTGTTTTACGTATCTGTTCCACTACACCCATTGTATTATTACCGCCAATACCCAACACGATAGGCACGCGACCTGCATTCACACGCACTACGGTATCAATTATCTGACGCTTTTCGTCATCGTTTAACGTAGGAGTTTCACCTGTCGTACCAAGCACCACTAAATAGTCAGTACCATTACGCAACTGAAATTCCACCAATCTTTCGAGTGCTTCATAATCCACACTCATATCCTCTTTGAACGGCGTGACCAACGCCACACCCATTCCTACCAATTTATTTGTAAAATTCATTTATTAGACTTTTAGTAGCGAGTAGCGAGATGTGAGACTTACTCGCTTTGCTCGTTAATTATATTTGTCTTTTATTTATCTTGTTCTCCCGTCTTCTTGTCTTTTAGAGGTTTCACTTTATACCCTGCTTTACGTAGTAGGTTAATCAATCCGTCATTACCAGGCAAATGCAATGCTCCTACTGCAATAAAGCAAGCCTCTTGTTTTATCTTTTCTTCTATCTTAGGCAACCAATCACGATTGCGCTCATCTACAAGCAAAAATTTCTCTGCCTCAGTCATATCTTCCGCTTCAATCAACATATCATACAACCCATCTAAATCGCCTTTCACATACAACGAATCCAATTTTGCGCTTTCTTTAATTATATCATTCGTATTGCGAATAGCCTCTACAAGTATTTCTGCCTGCCGTTCGATAGGTATTGAACGTAACAACATCTTTAATTGATCATCTACAGTCTCTAACCCATACACTGCCTTACCTAATTCCGAACCAGCCACTTGAAAATAAGAATCCATCGCCATATCTCCCGCTTGCGACTTCAATACTCGCTCACGCACAGTCATTTCATATATCAATGCCGTTACATTCGGACGCATATATTGCACATTTGCCAATGTCAAACCCAACTCTGCCTGCAATGCCGAATCAATCAAACTCTCCTCTTCCGTTGTCAACAATTTGAATATACTCTCTTCCATCTTCGATGACGCAAGTATCTGACGTTGCATCTCTTCTGGATTATCATCGACAAATTCACCTATCACAGCACTACAATCATTGAAAGCACGAAAAACGCCCTCTATCTTTGTAGCTGTTTCAACCGGCACCATGTGATGCGTTCCAAACAAATAACTCGACTTCTCTAATCCTCCTCCCGAAATCTCATACAGCAACTGCGCATTTACCTCAAAGCTCAATGCACAACTCAACACCCACAATAATATTATTCGTTTCATATTTTTATTCGTAGTAAGTAATAAATCGTAAGTAGAAAGAGCCATTCGGCACTAAACCAATCATGAAAACTAAAGTCTTACGACTTACTACTTTCTACCTATTACTAATATTTATTTTATCATTTTCAAATAACGCACAATTTGTTCTCCCAATTTACCGATAAAATTGTAATCGGTACGAGGCATACCTGTTTTTGCATCAACTGGATGCGGAGGCATCTCTATCACAAAGTCATACAAACTATTATCATCACAACTCTTACCACAACGAAAATCACTTTTAGCCTGCAACAACACATATTTCAATGGCAAACAATCCGTTTCTGTTAAATCTATCACCACGTCAAACTGAGCTTTCACGGATTGCATAAATTCCTCTTTCGGACGTTTCAACCAACCCACCTGACTGCGGTCAAACACCACCCAATGGTCGAGTGTTGCGGTTTCGGCTTTCTTTTTATCGACATAACAGCACGCCACAACTTTCTTCCCCTCAGTTTGCAAAGCCTTTACAAATGCACGAGCCTCAGCGTTTTTCTCTTGCAAATCGCTCTCGAATAATACCAATATCGTGCGGAGACTATCCCACGAACGATAACACGACCTCCTTGACGTCTTCTTCATCGCTCTATTAAAAAAATATTGTCTTATTCTCTTTAGCATAACATTTGTTTATTTGAACGCAAATTTTCATAAATTATTCGTTAATTTTCTATCATAAGAATTTATGTTTAATTTACGACAATTTACGTTAAAAAATATTCTTTTATTCGTTTATCATTTCCAAGAACTCCGCTTCAGAAATAATCTTCACACCCAATTTCTCTGCTTTTTCCAATTTTGCAGGTCCCATATTTGCTCCTGCCAATAGCAACGAGGTTTTCGACGTCACGCCACTACCATTCTTTCCTCCATGTGCCTCAATCATAGCCTTATACTCATCGCGTGAATGATGCTCAAACGTACCACTTATCACCACAGTCAACCCTTCTAATTTATTCGACAACTCTGCTCGAGCAACCTTTCCTTCCATTTTGACTCCAAAAGAAGCCAAACGTTCAACGAGCTGCATATTTCTCATATCATCAAAATAGCTGATAATACTATCTGCTATCCTTTCGCCTATCTCATCTACTGCCATAAGTTCCTCACGCTTAACTACCGACAACGCCTGCATCGACCCAAACGCAGAAGCCAATTTCTTAGCCACTGTCTCACCTACATAACGTATTCCAAGCGCAAATAGTACACGCTCAAATGGCACTTCTTTTGATTTCTCTACTGCATCAACTATATTTTGAGCCGACTTCTCGCCTAAACGGTCCATACGCGCCAATTTACCAATGGTCAAGGTATATAAATCTGCCACATCATGTATCAAACCACGGTCATACAACATCGCAATTGTTTCACTTCCCAACCCATCTATATTCATTGCCTTACGTGAAACAAAGTGCTCAAGCTTACCTTTTTGTTGAGGCGGACAACCTGTTTCGTTAGGACAATAATGCGCCGCTTCTCCCTCTACACGCACCAATTCAGTGCCACACTCAGGACATTTATCTATAAACACCACACGCTCTGCGTCTTCTTGGCGTTGCGAATTATCCACTTCTGTGATTTTTGGTATTATTTCGCCACCTTTTTCCACATACACCATATCTCCAATATGTAAATCAAGTGCCTCAATAATATCTGCATTATGCAACGAAGCTCGTCTTACAACCGTACCCGACAGCTGCACAGGCTCAAGGTTTGCCACAGGCGTAATTGCCCCCGTGCGACCAACTTGATACGACACCGAGTTCAAACGAGTCAATGCTCTTTCTGCCTGAAATTTATATGCTATAGCCCAACGAGGTGATTTTGCCGTAAATCCAAGATTCTTTTGTAAGTTCAGACTGTTTATCTTCAACACAATACCATCCGTAGCCACAGGCAAATTCTTTCGCTCCACATCCCAATAAGCAATAAACTCCATCACCTCATCAATAGATTTACACACCCTCGTAGTATCACTCACAGGCATACCCAACGCTTTAGCCCATTGCAACGCCCCATAATGAGTTGAAAGTTGAAAGTTGAAAGTTGAGAGTTGAGAATCAGCATCCTGTAATCTGTTATCCGTAATCTGTACATTATAAATCTGCGCGATTAAATTTCGCTTTGCCACTGTGCGCGAATTCTGCAATTTCAACGTACCTGACGCCGCATTACGTGGATTAGCAAACAAAGCCTCACCATCTCTTTCACGTTCAGCATTCAAACGCTCAAACTCCTTCCAAGGCAACAAAATCTCCCCACGAAACTCCACACTATTCACTCCTAATTCCTCACTTCTAACTCCTAACTTCAAAGGTATATTCTTAATTGTACGTACATTACGCGTAACATCATCTCCTCTCACGCCATCACCACGAGTAACAGCTCTCACCAATTCCCCATCCTCATACCAAAGCGAAATACTCGTACCATCAAATTTCAATTCACACACAACCTCCACTCCTAACTCCTCACTCCTAACTCCTAACTCTTTCAACGCTCTATTATACCACTCACGTACCTCTCCTTCCGAGTATGTATTACCCAACGACAACATCGGGTATCTATGCTCCACCTGTTCAAAACCACCATTAGCTAAATCGCTACCCACCCTTTGTGTCGGACTATTTGGGTCGAAACAATCAGGATTTTCCGCCTCCAATTTTATCAATTGGTGCATCAACGCATCAAACTCTTGGTCACTAATAGTTGGTGCATTCTCCACATAATAGCGATATTCATGTCTGCGAATCTCCTCGCGCAAGCGTTCAATCTCTTGTTTCATAATCAATTAAAATACTCTATCAAACACAATATTTCAAACATACAAAGATAAAAAAAATTATTCAAACTCACAATAATTATGTAAAACAAAAAAAAAATCGTAACTTTGCAAACTAAATACTCCTTATGGTCATGTCAATAATCAACAAACAATAGTCAATAGACCATAATAAACCATAAGATAGTTAACTAACCACTAATAACTACTAACTAAATAAAATGCTTCACTCAATGACAGGCTTTGGCAAGGCCTCTTGTGAATATAACAACAAGAAAATTGTCATAGAAATCAAATCTCTCAACTCTAAACAATTAGACGTACAAACCCGCATTGCAGCTCTCTATCGTGAGAAAGATATCGAACTACGTAATGCTATTGCCGCACGACTCGAACGTGGCAAAATCGACCTCTCGCTCTATATCGAAGATGCAGGCGCAACTGCCGCTACTCGCATCAATCAAGCGGTGGTAGAGAACTATCGCGACCAAATCAACGATACTTGCGCTACGCTCGGTATGCCTACACCAGCAAACATGATGGAGGTAATACTACGCATGCCTGAAGTATTGAAAACCGAATCGGCTGTACTCGACGAAGAGGAATGGAACGTAATCCTACGCCTACTCGATGAGGCTTTCTCTCAAATAGAAGCCTTCCGCATACAAGAAGGTCGCTCATTGCAAAATATGTTCATTGACAAAATCAATCGTATTGGCACACTACTTGCAGAAGTAGAACCATACGAAAGCGAACGTCTCGTGAAAATCAAATCGCGCATCGAAGAGGGACTTAAAACTCTCGAAGACAAAATTGCTGTTGACCGCAATCGCCTCGAACAAGAGATGATATTTTATATTGAGAAGTTGGATATAAACGAAGAAAAAGTACGCCTTCGCAATCATCTCAAATATTTCATCGAGACAATGGACAAAGAGCATGCACCTGGCAAGAAGCTTGGATTTATCGCACAAGAAATGGGTCGCGAAATCAACACACTCGGCTCAAAATCGAACCATAGCGAAATGCAAATCATCGTCGTAAAAATGAAAGACGAACTCGAACAAATCAAAGAACAAGTGTTAAATGTTTTATAAATTATGATATTACCAATTTACTTACTCGGACAACCTGTATTACGCAAAGAGACTGAAAACATCACAGCCGACTACCCTAACCTTGCTGAATTACTTGACAATATGTTCCAAACTATGTATAATTCAGACGGTGTGGGTCTTGCAGCTCCTCAAATCGGACTCGCCATTCGCCTATTCGTGATTGACGCAACTCCAATGAAAGAAGATTTCCCTGAAATCGAAACTGCTAAACGCGTATTCATCAACCCTGAAATCATCGACCACAGCGAGGAAACTATCGCATACGAAGAAGGATGCCTCAGTGTGCCTGGCATTCACGAAAAGGTAACTCGCCCTACCGAAGTAACAGTACACTATTTCGACGAAAACTTCGTAGAACACACCGAAACATTCAAAGGCTTCTTTGCCCGCATCGTACAACACGAATACGACCACCTCGAAGGCCATGTGTTCACCGACCGCGTATCACCACTCCGCCGTCAGATGATTGGAGGCAAACTCCAAAACATTCAAAAAGGCAAAGTGCGTTGCGCATACAAAACAAAATGATATATTGTCAACGGTCAACAGTCTATAGTCTACGGTCGCCATCCGGATTTGTCTATTGACTATTGTCTGTCGTCTGTTGACTTTTAAATAAAAAACCACAAAATCTTATTATTATGAAAACAAAAACAATCGTTCCAATCTTGATTGGAGCTCTCATGGGTGTACTATGCCCTAAAGCCGAAGCGTGCACAGGTATCACGCTCACAAGTGCCGATGGCACAACTATCGTTGCCCGAACCATCGAATGGGGAGGCACTAATCTCAACAGTATGTATGTGGTAGTGCCACGCGGACACACCACCCAGTCATACACACCTACTGGTGTAGATGGTATGATGTTCACAGCTCAACATGGCTACATCGGCCTCGCTGTAGAACAACAAGAGTTCGTAACCGAAGGTCTCAATGAGCGCGGACTATCTGCTGGACTATTCTATTTTCCTCACTTTGGAGAGTACGTTCCCTACAATCCCAACAACAAGCAGAATACCATCTCTGATTTCCAACTCGTATCATACATCTTAGGCGAATGTGCCACTATTGAAGAGGTAAAAGAGGCAATTGCAAACATCGACATCGTCAATATCGACCCTCGTGCTTCGACTGTGCATTGGCGTTTCATCGATGCTACAGGACATCAAGTGGTAATGGAAATCGTTAATCGTCAAGTGCATTTCTACGAAAATAAGCTCGGAGTGTTCACCAATTCACCTGGCTTCGAATGGCAAATGACCAATCTCAACAACTATGTGAATCTTTACCCGGGTTCTGCTCCATCACAAAACTTACATGGCATGAGCCTTGCACCATTTAGCTATGGTAGCGGACTATTAGGCTTACCAGGCGACTTCACTCCACCTTCACGCTTCGTGCGTGCTGCATTCTTCCAAAGCACAGCCCCACAACAACCTACCGCCGAAGGCACAGTGCGCCAATGTTTCCAAATTCTTAATGCATTCGACATACCTATCGGTGTAGAATTTGGTCTTGACGAAGTACCTGTTGATGATATGCTCTCTGCTACACAATGGACTGCTGCTACGGATATGAAACATCGCAAAATCTATTTCCGCACAATGTACAATCCTGTTATTCGCTGTATTGACCTCAACACCATCAATTTCAAAACTATAAAATACCAAGCCGAATACTTCGACACCGTAAAACAACAACCAATACAGGAGTTGAAAATTACTCCATAATAATCGTGATTTTTGCTGCGCTCGGCAATTTGAATAAATCCAATTGCTCTCGCTTGTCGCAAAAAATGAGAATTGAGAATTGAAAACAATTCACAATTCCTCACTAAAAAAATAAGGAATAGGTATCCCCTATTCCTTATTCATTTTTTACTTATTCCTTATATAAAGTATTAGTTCTTTTTAGCTTTCATTGTAGCCACGATAAGATATGCAATAATTGCAAGATACATCACAAGACCCACAAGAGCTGCTTGATTTGAGCTGTACCAATTTGACATGAAGAAATCGAGGCCAGCAAATTTCATAGCTGCCGAAACTACACCCATCAATGCACCACCAGCAATGAAACCAGAAGCAAGTAATGTACCACGTTCCATACGTGCATTGTTAAGTTCTGCATCTTTAGAACGTGTAGAAACAAACCAGCTAATCAAACCACCCACTACGAGCGGAGTATTCAAATACAAAGGAATAAACATACCCAATGCGAATGGCAATACAGGTACACCAAGAATATTCAAAAGAAGAGCCAAAATAGCACCTGTGCCATAAAGCATCCAAGGCGCACCTTGTCCCATCATCAATGGCTCAATCACAGCAGCCATAGCATTTGCTTGTGGTGCAGCAAGAGCGTTATCGCCTGTGAAACCATACACTTCGTTCAATACAATCATTACACCACCTACAGTAGCAGCAGAAACTAATGTTCCGAGGAACTTCCAAGTCTCTTGTTTTGCAGGTGTTACACCAATCCAATAACCAATTTTCAAGTCGGTAATGAAACCACCAGCCATCGACAATGCAGTACATACCACACCACCAATAACCATAGAAGCAACCATACCTGATGTACCTTCGAGACCTACGCTCACTAATACCATAGAAGCCACGATGAGAGTCATCAATGTCATACCTGATACAGGGTTAGAGCCTACGATAGCAATAGCATTAGCAGCAACTGTAGTAAACAAGAATGCAATAACCAATACTACCAAGAAAGCCACCACTGTTTGCATAAGGTTATGAATTACACCGAAATAGAAGAATACGAATACGATAACCAATGCCGATACAATAGAAATCAAGATAAGTTTCATTGAAAGGTCGCGCTCTGTACGTGGCAATGCTTCTGCCACTGCTTTACCTTTACCGCCAAGTTCTTTAGCAGCCAAGCCTGCAGCACC
This sequence comes from Candidatus Aphodosoma sp., assembly GCA_045126975.1. Taxonomy (GTDB): domain Bacteria; phylum Bacteroidota; class Bacteroidia; order Bacteroidales; family Paludibacteraceae; genus Aphodosoma. Next base: position 25,020 of record JBGVPL010000036.1, read on the forward strand.
TTTGATTACGCCCCACGATTTGATGATACCGATGATACCAGCCATTGCAATAGCACCTACACCAATAAAACGACCATAGTTCAAGAAGATTTCTGTAGTTGTAAGTTGAGCTACTTCAGGAGCACCATATTGTCCGAGCAATGGTACTACGAAGAACCAAATGAAGAATGAACCAGCACAAATAATCAAACTATATTTAAGTCCGATAATATAACCAAGACCCAACACAGCAGCCGATGTATTTATCGACAACTCCATTTTGAGTTTTTGCGAAAGCTCTGCACCCCATGTCATCATTGTAGTAGAGAGTTTATCGCTCCAAGCACCGAATGTTGATACAGCAAAGTCGTAAAGACCACCGAGCAAACCTGCGATGAGCAAAGGTTTAGCTTGACTACCACCCTTTTCGCCTGATACCAACACTTGTGTTGTTGCTGTTGCTTCTGGGAAAGGATACTTACCGTGCATATCACTTACAAAGTATTTACGGAAAGGTATCAAGAACAAAATACCAAGAATACCACCAAGCAACGAACTCAAGAACACTTGCATGAACGATACTGTCAATTCAGGGTATTTAGCTTCAAGAATGTAAAGTGCTGGCAATGTAAAGATTGCACCTGCCACAATCACACCCGAAGCCGAGCCGATAGATTGAATAATTACGTTCTCGCCAAGTGCATTCTTACGACCTGTTGCACTTGCAAGACCCACTGCAATAATCGCAATCGGAATTGCAGCTTCGAATACTTGTCCCACTTTCAATCCAAGATAAGCAGCTGCTGCCGAGAACAACACTGCCATCACCAAACCCAATGTTACCGAATAGGCATTAGCCTCTGGCACCACTTTGTTTGCTGGAAGAATCGGAACATACTTCTCTCCCGGTTTCAATTCACGCGTCGCGTTCTCCGGAAGACCAATTTGTTGTTTTTCTTCACTCATAATTTTTATTAATTAGTAATTAGTAGTTAGTAATTAGTAATTTAGTTATTACCTATATTTTTTAGACAGAATGACATAAAGACAAATTTTTAGGAATCTTTTGACATACGCCTCGCTAAAAAACTTGCGTTTTTTATCTTGGCGAAAAAAAGACAAATTTTAAGTTACATTTTTCAAAATATGTCTTTGTAGTCGAGGTTTTGCAAAGCAAAAACAAGACCATTATGAATATAAAAAATAAATATATTCTTATGTCTTTCTGTCTAAAAAAGAAAATCAATAAGGTACATCTCCTCCTCCCATCGGTGGCAAATTATAATCTTGCATACCTGCAAATGGGTCGAAATTATCAGGCATCGCTGGCGGCATTGGTGGCAGAGGTGCACCCATTGATTGATTTGAAGTTGACGCACTATTAACTCTTGAACCATAAACACCCATCGGGTCCACATCATCCTCTTCGTTCAAGAATTGTGTATATTGTCCACGGAACTTCAAATCTACATCTTCAGTCGCACCACTACGGTGTTTTGCAATAATAATCTGTGCTAAACCACGAAGGTCTTTGCCCGATACTGGGTCTTGATATATCTTATAATACTCAGGACGGTGAATAAAGCAAACCATATCGGCATCTTGCTCAATAGCTCCCGATTCACGCAAGTCGCTGAGTTGTGGCTTTTTACCCTCTACTGCATTAGCTGCGCCACGATTTTCCACACCACGATTCAATTGCGACAAGGCTATAATTGGTATATCCAACTCTTTAGCCAAACCTTTCAACGAACGCGAAATCAAACTCACCTCCTGCTCACGCGAGAAGAAGTTCATACCCTGCGCATTCATCAACTGCAAGTAGTCAATAACTATCAACTTCACTTCATGGTCGCGCACCAAACGACGAGCTTTGGTTCTTAATTCCAAGATTGACAACGAAGGCGTATCATCCACATACAATGGTGCTTTTTGCAATTTACCAATTGCCACATCCAACTGAGCCCATTCATGTTTCTCTAACTGACCATTCTTTATTTTTTTCGAATCTAATTGTGCTACGTTCGAAATCAAACGGTTAACCAACTCCACATTACTCATCTCAAGCGAGAACACTGCACAAGGCGTATTCATATCAACCGCAATATTCTTCGCCATCGACAACACAAACGCCGTCTTACCCATCGCAGGACGTGCTGCAATAATCACCAACGTACTATTTTGCCAACCCGAAGTAACTTTATCTAATTTATGGAATCCCGAAGGCAAACCACTCATACCACCAGCCTGTTTCGCTGCCTTTTGCATGCGCTCCAATGCCTCTTGCAACACACTACCCACAGCCACCACATCACGCTTAATACCATTCTGACTCACCTCAAATATCGACCCTTCTGCCTCTTGCATCAAATCATCCACATCGGCTTTATCATCAAATGCCTTAGTCTGAATATCTGTAGCTACACGTATCAACTCACGCGCTAAGAACTTCTGTGCTATAATCTTAGCATGGTATTCCAAGTGTGCCGACGATGCCAAATTAGTAGTCAAACTACCAATAAACGCAGGTCCACCCACCTCATCTAACGTGCCCTCTTTGCGCATTTGTTCCACCACTGTAAGCATATCTACAGGCTCTTCATTGGCAGCCAAATTCACAATCGCACGATATATCTTCTCATGAGTTTCTTTATAGAAACACTCAGGTTTCAATATCTCAGCAACTATAGCAAATGCATCACGCTCCAACATCAACGCGCCCAACACACTCGCCTCCATATCCACCGCTTGAGGTGGCACACGCCCAAAATCTATCTGGCGCACATCTGTCTTTTCTTGTCTCTTTTTCGCCATCGTTTTTTCTTATTTATTTTAGATAAAAGAACAGAATAACAAAAATTTATGTTATTATGTTATTCTGTCTTTTTTAACTCTGCAAATTTACAACAATTTTCTCAAATTTCAAAATCATTTACAATTTCCTCACTCCTCATTCCTCATTCTAAAGAAACTCAACCACCGAATAAACTTTCCCATCCTCTCTTCGCATCACAACCACATATCCATCCTCTATTTTATATCTCTCCACCCTCATCACATCGCCATATACAGCAGGTATCAAATACTCAATTCTAATGCGCGAAAACTCCCAATCACGAGGCAAAAACTCCTCACCAATAGCCACATACCACGCATTATTCATGTGCTTATTGCCATCAATATGATACTCCCTCACACGATATTCATCCACCAACTCAGGCTTCACATCTTTCGGAATACGTATCTTGCGAGGACGATAGTCCATCTCATGACGCTCATGTCGAGGCATCGTAGCCATAATCTCAGGCGGTACACGTAGCAACTGCCCCGTATCATACTTCACAAACACCCCTAACGCACTTGACTCAACACATACCCTGCCCTCCTCATCATACACATTATTATTACGATAACCGTACGACGGATTCACCTCATAGACCCAAGTCTTCACCTTCACTCGTTCGCCATATTTCGGCATACGAATAATATGAATATCTCTCTGCGACAAGAACATACCACCATTCACCGACTTGAAATATGCATCCAACTCAGGCTCTGTATCCAACTGAAATACACTACAATCCTGCAAATAATCAATCAGCGAACGTAGTTTTAAACAACCCTTACGACCCAAATCGCTGGTTGCAACCACCTTTTCCATTTCAAATCTACCATCCATAACGTATCAATGAGTAATTAGTAATTAGTAATTAGTAATGAGGAATGGGGAATGAGGAATGGGAAATTAAGAACCTTGTTCTTTATTTTGTTACTTCGAGGAGCGAAGATGCTAATCCATCGGCAGCTTGGAGCACTGCGAGTAGAGGACATTGTTCTTTAGCCGCATTCAAATTCGACTTAGCCTCTGCGCTCTGAAAAGCCAACTCCCACGCCGCCATGTGCCAACGAATAGCCATCATCTCATCTCTCGTAAGCGCAAAACCAAGCGACAACAACATAATCACCGACTTCTCGCCATGTCCAAGTGGAAACTTCGAATAATCAACCCCATACGCATCTGTTTCAACCCACACACCATTTATTTTACGATTTTTTTTCTCTATTTTATAGACATTTGTTTTGCAGAGGTCGTGCAATAACGCCACAATCGCAATACTCTCATCCGGAATCCTATCTGCTAACTCAGGCTTCATCCCCACCATAGCCGCTTTCACTCGCATCGCCACATTATACACATTCAACGAGTGCTCAGCCAACCCACCTTCATAATTACCATGAAATGCAGTCGAAGCTGGAGCCGTAAAGTAATCCGACTTATTCTCCAAATAATCAATTACTTTATCAATTCTATCCCTCTCTGTAGCTTTTAATAGTTCAATAATTTTCGTTTTCATACTATATCTATTATCTATTCACAATCATAGCAATCATATCTGCCATGCGTTCAATGCCATCATCAAGTTTGTTGCCTATCATTGGTTTGAGCATGAATGGTATGTCGGCTTTGAGAGTGAGTTTCATACGAGTATCGTAATCAGCTACGCCTACGAGTTGTATCCAAAAGTTGAATTGAATTGGAAAATTGTCGGCACCGAATTTCAACATCTTTGGAGTTTCGTAATCAACGATGCGGAGCACAACTTGACCAATTGGGTCAACTGTGAACGACACCGAATCTGGCGTAAAACTCAAATCCTTGATTTTATCTTTGTGCTCAGCAGGCAATGCAGCTGCATATTTCTCCAACTGAGTCAAATCGCTCAACATGGCATAAATTTCTGCTTGTGGCTTAAACAATTGTTTTTGTTTGCTTTCGTAAGTATTCATCTTTAGATTTTTAGATATTTAGTAGCGAGTAGCGAGACTTACTCGCTTCGCTCGTTTATAATTTCTTGTGCTTGAAGATAAAACGATTCGCGTTCTGCAAGATGTTTAGAGACAAAATCTATTAGTTCTTCTTTTGTTTTGTTTGCGACTATAGGTCTTTTGTTTTGCGAACGCATAATTCGCTCTACCAAAACATCAACATCACATTGTAAATAAATAGTCTGCCCAGACGCATTCATCTGCTCCATATTATCAAAAAAACATGGCGTTCCACCTCCTACCGACACAACCACATCTTCCATACCCATCACTTCGTGCAACATATTTCGCTCGCGACGACGGAAGCCCTCCTCCCCTATTTCGGCGAACATATCGGCTATTTTCGTGCGAAATCGTTGCTCTATACGCCAATCGAGGTCGATATGTTCAATGCCATACCGACGAGCCAAAGCACGACCTACTGTCGTCTTGCCCGACCCCATATACCCTATTAAAAATATTGGACGCAATTGAATTGAGAATTGAGAGTTGAGAACCCCCTCGGCTTTCAGCCACTCCCCCTAAAACAGGGGGAGAATATAACAGATACTAATTTTTAGTATTTTTATTGAGGCAAAAGCAGATTTTAAGTTTGCAAAATTACAAAAAATATCGTAATTTTGCAAGCACTATGAACATACAAAATATAACTATCCGACAAGCCACTATCAACGATGCAGAATTGATTGCCTACTGCGTTGGCTCAGCTATTGGAGAAGAGGCTGTACAAGAACACTTAGGGGCTAATTGGCTCGACATTATAGCCGAAATTGCACGTCTTGAGATTTCTCAATATAGCTACCGCAATGCCCTTATTGCTGAGATAAATAACACACCAGCAGGAGCAGTCATAGCCTACGACGGAGCTCGTCTTGACGAATTACGCACACAAACTCTTCGTATTATACATCGATACAATCCTGATTTTGCATTCACTGAAGACGAAACAGAAGCAGGCGAATACTATCTCGACTCACTTTGCGTACTGCCTCAATACCGCAAAATGAGCGTCGCTACACGACTAATTAATGCTTTATGTGAGAAAGTTTTTTCTGAAGGTCATAATCGCGTGGGGTTGATAGTGGATTTCGACAACCCCAATGCAGAGCGACTTTACACCTCTTTAGGCTTCAAACGCATCAAAACACGCAATTTCTTAGGTCACCAAATGTGGCATTTAGTCAATTCAAAATTCATAATGCATAATTCATAATTAAATTTCCATCTTTCAAACCCAAAACAAACACCTATAAATCAACACAATAAAACAAACAACAAAAAAAATATAAATTTTATATCAAAAAAAATTTGCTATTTCAAAAAAAAATCGTAACTTTGCACTCGATTTCAAAAGGAAGCCCAGATGGCGGAATTGGTAGACGCGCTGGTCTCAAACACCAGTGGATTCACTTCCATGCCGGTTCGATCCCGGCTCTGGGTACTCCCAAAAGCACTGATAGATTCTATCGGTGCTTTTTTTGTGCTTTTTTTGAAGACAGAATAACATAAAGACATAAAAGTTTTTTTTGTTATTCTGTCTTTTTTACTTTTTCATCAAAAAACATTGATTTTTGTTTTGTTATTAGAAAAAAGTGTTGTAAATTTGCAAAGTTTATACCCTATAGGAAGATACAAGACACAAGATGCGAGACACGAGAGTTGAAACACGCAAGAAAAGTCTAATATCTCGTGTCTAATATCTAAAATCTGATAAAAAATAATTATTAACAAAAATATATAGATTTATGAACACTAAACTTCAAGAATTGACCGACAAAATCTATGCTGAAGGTGTAGAAAAAGGTAAAAATGAGGCTGCGGAAATTGTGGCTGCTGCAAAAGCTGAGGCTCAACGCATCAAAGAGGCTGCTGAGGCTGAAGCTCGCAAAATTGTAGAACAAGCTAATGCTAAGGCTGCTGAAACTACAAAAAACACTCAATCGGAGTTGAAACTCTACACTGAACAATCGCTTAATGCGTTGAAAACCGAAATCGCTAACCTTATCAGCGACAAAGTGGCTTCTGATTCAGTGAAAGCAGCTACTGCCGACCCTAAATTTATGCAAGCTATCATCGTGGCTATCACTAAAGTATGGGTAAAAGAAGGTGCTGTGGCTATCGAAGCTAAAGACGCTAAAGCTCTTGAAGAATATTTCATTGCAAATGCTAAAGATGTGCTTGAAAAAGGCGTGAAAATCACTGAAGTGAAAGGCATGAAAACTGATTTTGCTATCGCTCCTGCTAATGGTGGCTACAAAATCACTTTCGGTAACGACGAATTCATCGCTTACTTCAAAGATTTCCTTCGTCCTAAACTTGTTGAAATGCTATTTTAATTAGTAACGAGTAACGAGTAACGAGTAATGAGAACCATCCGGAACTAAACAATACGCAGAAAAAAATCTCACTACTCGCTACTCGCTACTAAAATACTAACATATGGATTACTATTGCTATATAGCGGGGCTACCCGACATACAGATTGACAATGCTAAGTCGATTCCAGCACAGGAGGAGATTCTCGATGAGTTGAAGCAAATATTGTCGAAAGACGATATGGATTTGCTCAATCTCTTGCGCTTGAAATACGACAATGCCAATTTGTTGAAATATCTTGACAATCGTGATGCCGAACTCAATCCGCTCGGTACGCTCACTGCGCAAGATTGGACTGAACTGATTGAAATAATCGACAATAGTGATGAACTAAATCCTGCACGCGACCGTCGATTATTGAAATATATGTTGGACTTCTACACCACTATTCGCGACGAACAAAGTGAAGAGAAAATCGGATTCCGCGAAGATTTCCTCGCTGCGTTATACTATAAATATGGTATGAACAGCAAAAACAAATTCGTTGCCGATTGGTTTGAGTTCAATTTGAACATAAACAATATTCTCACTGCCCTCACTTGTCGTAAGTATGGATGGGATGTAAAATCGGCTATCGTAGGCGATAATATTGTTGCGGAGACTATTCGCAACTCCGTATCGGCTCGCGACTTTAATCTCAAAACAGAAATCGACTATTTCGATGCACTTGTGAGCATATCGGAAACTGCTAACCTACTCGACCGTGAACACCGCATCGACGCATTGAAATGGAATTGGCTCGTTGAACGCACATTCTTCAATACATTCACTATAGAGAGCGTGTTGTCGTTTTGGTTGCGTTGTGAATTGATGCACCGTTGGGACAATCTTTCAATGGAAGAAGGCGCAGAGATATTCCGTCAGATGATTAACGACTTGAAAAAAGACGTTAAGTTCTAAGAATATATTTTTAGACATAATGACATAAAAGCATATACCCTTATTTATATAATGGTCTTACTGCTCCTAAAGTCGCATCTCGACACCAAAGACATATTTTTATAAATGTAACTTAAAATCTGTCTTTTTCCCGCCAAGATAAAAAACACAAGTTTTTTAGCGAGGCGTATGTCAAAAATAAAAAAAATATGTAATTATGTCTTTCTGTCTAAAAAACTTCTCTAACAAAGAAAAATAAATAATAAAACAATAAATAATGGCAACAAAAGGTAAAGTAAAAGGTATCATCTCCAACCTCGTAACTGTAGGTGTAGATGGTCCTGTAGCTCAAAATGAGATTTGCTATATCTCGTTGGGCAATGTAAGACTTATGGCCGAGGTACTTAAAGTAAACGGCGATGATGTCTTCGTACAAGTATTCGAAAGCACTCGTGGCCTTAAAGTTGGCAACGATGTAGAATTTACCGGACACATGTTGGAAGTAACACTCGGTCCTGGTATGCTTTCACGCAACTACGATGGTCTTCAAAACGACCTCGACAAACTCACTGGCGTATTCCTCAAACGTGGTGAATACAACTTCCCTCTCGACAACGAAAAACTTTGGGATTTCAAACCACTTGCTCAAGTAGGCGATAAAGTAGAAGCTGCTTCATGGCTCGGCGAAGTGGAAGAAAACTTCCAACCTCACAAAATCATGGTTCCTTTCGTTATGGAAGGCACTTACACTGTGAAATCGGTGGCTGCTGCTGGTCAATACACAATCAACGACACTATCGCTGTGATTACCGACGCTGATGGCAACGACCACAATATCAATATGATTCAAAAATGGCCTGTTAAAAAGGCTATCAACGTACACACTGAAAAACCACGTCCTTTCCGCTTGTTGGAAACTGGTGTGCGTACAATCGACACTGCCAACCCTATCGTTGAAGGTGGTACTGGCTTCATCCCTGGTCCTTTCGGTACTGGTAAAACTGTGCTTCAACACGCTATCTCAAAACAAGCCGATGCCGACATCGTTATTATGGCTGCTTGTGGTGAGCGTGCTAACGAGGTTGTGGAAATCTTCGTTGAATTCCCAGAATTGGAAGACCCACACACTGGTCGTAAATTGATGGAACGTACTATCATCATCGCTAACACATCTAACATGCCTGTTGCATCACGTGAAGCTTCTGTATATACAGCAATGACTATCGCTGAATACTATCGCGCAATGGGATTGAAAGTTCTCCTTATGGCCGACTCTACTTCTCGTTGGGCGCAAGCTCTTCGTGAGATGTCAAACCGTATGGAAGAGCTCCCTGGTCAAGATGCGTTCCCTATGGACCTCTCGGCTATCATCGGTGCATTCTATAGCCGTGCTGGTTATGTATATCTCAAAAATGGTGCTACTGGTTCTATTACGTTCATCGGTACTGTATCACCTGCTGGTGGTAACTTGAAAGAGCCTGTAACTGAAGGTACTAAAAAAGCTGCGCGTTGCTTCTACGCACTCGAACAAAACCGTGCTGACCGCAAACGCTACCCTGCTGTTAACCCTATTGATAGTTATTCTAAATATATCGAATACCCTGAATTCGAAGAGTATATCAAAACAAAAATCGAAGGCGACTGGATTGGTATGGTCAACCAAATGAAGACTATCCTCCAACGTGGTAAAGAGGTACAAGAGCAAATCAATATCCTCGGCGACGATGGTGTACCTGTAGAATATCACGTTACATTCTGGAAATCAGAAGTTATCGACTTCGTTATCCTTCAACAAGATGCATTCGACAAAATCGATGCTGTTTGTCCGCTCGAACGTCAAGAATTCATGCTCAAACTCGTTATGGACATCTGTAACTCTGACTACGAATTCGACTCATTCCTCGAAGTTATGGACTACTTCAAACGCATCATCAACGTTTGCAAACAAATGAACTATAGCGAATTCCATAGCCAAAAATTCGAAGAACACCTTGCTCGTCTCAACGAAATCCTCGCTGAACGCGAAGCGTAATTAATTCATAAAAAAGACAGGAAAACAAGAAAAACACGAAATAAACTTTCATAAACGCAAATTATCATCAATTATCCATTAATTCTATCTAGAAGTTATTTACGATTAATTTGTGAAAATTTACGTTAGAACAAAAATCATGTTCTCATGTTTTCATGTCTAAAAAAAACTATAACGTTATGACTAAAGCTTTTCAAAAAATATACACAAAAATTACTAACATCACTAAGGCGACTATCTCGCTTAAGGCTGCTGGTGTTGGTAATGACGAGCTTGCAACCGTAAATGGTAAATTGGCTCAGGTAGTGCGCATTATGGGCGATGACGTTACACTACAAGTGTTCGGTGGTACTGAAGGTATCCCTACTAATGCCGAAGTTATCTTCCTCGGCAAAGCCCCATCACTCAAAGTAAGTGAACAACTCGCAGGCCGTTTCTTCAACGCTCTTGGCGAACCTATCGATGGCGGTCCAGAAATCGAAGGCGAAGAGGTAGAAATCGGTGGTCCTTCGGTTAACCCAGTGCGCCGTAAACAACCATCTGAACTCATCGCAACTGGTATCGCTGGTATCGACTTGAACAACACCCTCGTGTCTGGTCAAAAGATTCCATTCTTTGCCGACCCTGACCAACCTTACAACCAAGTAATGGCCAACGTAGCCCTCCGTGCCAAAGCCGACAAAATCATCCTTGGTGGTATGGGTCTTACTAACGACGACTACCTCTATTTCAAAAACGTATTTAACAATGCCGGCGTTCTCGACCGTATCGTTTCTTTCGTAAATACTACTGAAAATCCACCAGTTGAGCGTCTTCTTATTCCTGATATGGCGCTTACAGCTGCTGAATATTTCGCTGTAGAGAAAAACCAAAAGGTACTTGTGCTCCTCACCGACATGACATCGTATGCCGATGCTTTGGCTATCGTGTCTAACCGTATGGACCAAATCCCTTCTAAAGACTCTATGCCTGGTTCGCTCTACTCTGACTTGGCTAAAATCTACGAAAAAGCAGTACAATTCCCTGCAGGTGGTTCTATCACTATTATCGCCGTTACTACCCTCTCTGGTGGCGACATTACTCACGCTATTCCTGACAACACTGGTTATATCACCGAAGGTCAGTTGTTCCTCCGTCGCGACTCTGACGTAGGTAAAGTTATCGTCGACCCATTCCGTTCTCTCTCTCGTTTGAAACAATTGGTTGCTGGTAAGAAAACTCGTGAAGACCACGCTCAAGTAATGAATGCTGCCGTACGTCTCTATGCCGATGCTGCTAATGCTAAAACTAAGTTGGAAAACGGTTTCGACCTTACTAACTACGACGAACGTGCCCTCGATTTCGCAAAAGACTACTCAGAACAATTGCTTGCTATCGACGTAAACATCGATACAACTCAAATGCTCGACGTAGCATGGTCACTCTTCGGCACTCACTTCAAACCAGAAGAGGTTAACATCAAACAAGAATTGGTTGAAAAATACTGGAAAAAATAAATAGTAACGAGTAACGAGTCGTTAGTAACGAGAACCATCCTGCACAAATAAAATCTCGCTACTCGCAACTAAAATACTAAATTTTAATGCCGAATGGCAAGTCTCGCTACTCGCTACTCGCTACTAAAAATCTAACAAATGGCAATTTCATTTCAATATAACAAAACATCGCTTCAAGGGCTCGAAAAGAACTTGAAAATGCGTGTGCGTGCATTGCCTACAATCAAAAACAAAGAGAGTGCCCTCCGTCTCGAAGTGAAGCGTGCGAAAGACGACATCGTCCGTCTCGAGCAAGAACTCGAAAATCGCATCGCTGCCTACGACAAGATGTTGGCTCTCTGGGGTGAGTTCGACACTTCCCTCCTCACCGTAGAAGAAGTGAAGATGGACATCAAAAAGATTGCAGGCGTACGTGTACCCGTATTAGAAGAAGTGATATACCAAACCAAACCGTTCAGCGTTTTCAGCGCACCTAAATGGTATGCCGACGGACTCTCTGAACTCAAAAATTTGGCTCAAGTTGGTATCGAACGTGAATTCTGCGCTCAAAAACTCCAGCTCCTCGAATATGCCCGCAAAAAGACTACTCAAAAGGTAAATCTATTTGAGAAAGTACAAATCCCAGGCTACGAAGACGCTATTCGCAAAATCAAACGATTCATGGAAGACGAAGAAAACCTCTCTAAATCTTCACAAAAAATCGTAAAAGCAAAACGAGTATGATAACAAAAATGACTAAATACGACTTCCTTGTGTTTCACGCACAATACGACGACTTTCTCGAGAAATTGAGAAACGTAGGCGTATTGCACGTAGCCACATTGGAAGAAGGTGACGCCAATCTCGAACTTGTCCGCGAGAAAATAGCTCTTCAAGCTCGCATCGACAAGCAAATCGAGACTGCCAAGGCTCTCATCAACGCCTACAATTCGGCAAAAGATGTTGCTCCGCTCACTCCTGCTCCAGCCCAAAAACTCTCATTAGATGAAGGACTTGAGGTGTTGACTCGTTTCGAGGCACTCCAAGCCGAAGCCGAAGCGTTGCGTCAAGAGGTAGCCGCTGCCGAACGCGAGCAACAACGCATGGCTCCATGGGGCGACTACTCTGCCGAGCAATTCCAACGCCTTGCCGACGCAGGATTCCATCTCGGATTCTACACTTGCGCAGGTCGCCTCTACAAACCTGAATGGGAAGAGCAATACAACGCATTCATTGTCAACAACAGCACCAACACCACATATTTCGTAACCGTAACTCGCGAACCTATTGCCGACATCGAAGCCGAAACCTTCGATATGAGCAAATTAGGCTCTAAAGAGTTAACAAGCGAAGTAGAAAAAGCCCACGTTGCATACGCCGACAAACAGGCTGAAATACGCAACTATGCTGTTGCCAACCTCGAAAATCTCTGCCAACTCACACTACAAGTCAGCGAGATTATCGACATCGACCGAGTGCATATCAACACCCTCCGTGCTGCCGACAACACAGTGATGCTCCTCGAAGGCTACTGTCCTACCGACACAACCGAAGCCCTCGAGGCTATGCTCCACGAAGAAGGCGTCTATTTCGAAGCATCTGAGCCTGAAGCCGAAGACAACGTGCCTATCAAGCTCCGCAACAATGCCTTCATTCGACTATTCGAGCCACTCACAGGCATGTATGGTATGCCAAACTACAACGAATACGACCCCACACCTATTCTCGGTCCATTCTTCTTATTGTTTTTCGCAATGTGTATGGGCGACGCAGGCTATGGTATCCTCCTTATCCTCTTCGGTCTTGCACTCAAATTCAATAAGATTAAAATCGCTATGTTCGACGGCATGGGTAGCATCATCACCGCTCTTGGAGTTGTTACAGCCATCGTAGGCGTATTTCTTGGCACCGCCTTTGGTGTTGACCTCTACAATGCCGAATTCGTTCCTGCTGCCCTCAAATCCGTAATGATTAAAGGCGAAGTAATGGGATTCGACATCCAAATGGTCATGGCTCTCATCATCGGTGTGTTCCACATCTGCCTTGCAATGACAGTCAAAGCCATCTGCTACACTCAGCGCGACGGCTTCATGGCAAATCTCAGCAATTGGGGATGGCTTCTTCTCATCGTTGGTGGCATTGCTACAGCCATTTTAGCAATGATGAAAATCCTTTCGCCAGAGGTAACACAATACGTAATCATCGGCGTAGGAGCCATTTCAGCACTTGGCATCTATATTTTCAACGACCCAAAACGCAACCCTCTCATCAACATCGGAGCAGGACTTTGGGACACATACAATATGGTAACAGGTCTCCTTGGCGACGTACTCAGCTACATCCGTCTCTACGCGCTCGGACTCGCAGGCGGTATGCTTGGTGGAGCATTCAATGATATAGCAACCATGATACTTGGCGAAAATCCAAACATAGGCTCATGGATAGGCTTCATCGTCATCATCGTCTTTGCCCACATACTCAACCTCGCCTTGTCAGCCCTCGGAGCATTCGTTCACCCATTGCGTCTCACCTTCGTCGAATACTTCAAAAACGTAGGCTACGAAGGCAAAGGCGAAAAATACGCACCACTCTCTCGTAAAGTTGAAAGTTGAGAGATGAGGGACGTTGAAAACGTCCAACTATACCTAAGTACGTTGATACATTGCATCTTCATAAAAAGTAAAGTGCAAGGGACGTTGAAAACGTCCAACTATGCTTAACTGCGGGTGATTTTTGTGAGGAGCGAAGCGTTATCACAAAAATTACCTGCAGACAAAAAATCCATCCCCCACTCGTCCCCAACGGGGGCGAACAAATAAAAAAACAAATTAAATAAAAAATAAATTATTAACAACTAAAAAAAATTTAAACATTATGGAACTAATTTTAGGTTATCTCGGTTTAGGCCTCATGTTAGGTCTTGCATGTATCGGTTCATGTATCGGAACAACAATTGCAGGTAAAGCTGCAGAAGGTGCATTGAAAAAAAATCCAGGAGCATCATCATCTTACATGATTCTCTCAGCCCTTCCATCAACACAAGGTCTTTATGGCTTCGTAGCATTCCTTGCATGGACAAGCAAAGATTTCGCAACTGACGGCATCATGCTCTTCTGCGTAGGTCTTGCAGTAGGCGCAATCTGCCTCATCTCAGCAATCCGTCAAGGTCAAGTATGTGCCGACGGTATCGCATCAATCGCTCAAGGCAACGACGTATTGACAAACACATTCATCTACGCCGCACTCCCTGAGTTCTACGCAATCCTTGCCCTCGTAGCAACATTCTTGATTTAATAAATCAAAATCCATTAAACATCCCTCCTATTCTCCCCCTATCTTAGGGGGAGTGCCCAACGGGCGAAGGGGTTAACCATCAACAAAAAGGCATCTCACACACCATGAGATGCCTTTTTTCATTCCCCACACCACAAACCTCTCTTCAAATGAACATAAAAAAGACCTATAACAATTTATTATAGATCTTTTTTTATATAATTATTATTAACACTAACTATTTATTTCCTAACTAACTTCATATCAATCAATATTACAGCAGTTTCTGATTCCTTTTTAGGTGCATCTTTAGGTTTCCACGCTACAATAAATCTAACTGATGCCGATTTTACACTATAGCCTTTTTCAAACCATCCATTAAGAGTAATAGACATCTGATTTGATAACTTTGCTACAGGTTTATTGCTAGGCATAGTATAAAATAATAAATCATTATAATACAAATTATTACCACCAAACAAAGTCAAAATATCTTTCTTCTTATCCTTGAAAAAATCTAAAAAAACATCACGATGTGTAAGTTGTAAAACCACCTCTTCAGGCATAGAATACTCTTTAGAATCAGTAAATGTTTTAATATTTGATTTATGAAAATATTTATCATTAGTATGAATAAAAAGCAAATTTTTAGCTCGAGTTATACCAACATAATAACGCCTTAATAGACTATTATCCTTATTAAAATTCTTAGCAAGCAACATATAAACATTATCAAACTCTCTACCTTTAGCCTTATGAATAGTAGAAACTACAACATCACCATCAGTAATATCATAAAAATCTTCTAATGTTGATTCATAGATAAACTCTCGAAAATCACTATAATATTTATCCCTATTAACACTTTCAAATTGCTCAATACATCGTTTTAAATAAACAAAACAATCACTTTTTGCATAAGTAGTAAAAGTTAATTCCTTCGCCTTATCCCATACATTTTGAGGTATACGAGGTGTTTTTTCATCCTTACACAAATGTTTAAGAAAATATCTAACTTCTGCTAAATTCATAAAAGCAAATCCATCCATAGATTGTATCAACTTACCTTTAATACCATTCTTTCGCAACAAAGCAATAAGAATTGTAGCCTCTTCATTTGTTTGTGTAAGTATAGCTGTAGTGCCATCAACCCTATTATGTAACAAATGTTCCACGATAGGTTGATAAATATATTCCGATTTATAAAAAGTCATCTCAACACTTCCAGAAAAATCTCTTACCGGGATAATAGTTGTAGTTTTTCTGCGGTCACTTATTTTATTAACAAAGGAATTAGCATAACTAATAACATTACGAGAACTACGATAATTTTCAGTCATTTCAATTAGTCTACTGCCCTCTTCATCTAACAAATTAAACATATATTTAGAATTAGATCCTCTGAATTCAAAAATATTTTGATCATCATCACCTACAGCAATAACACGCATATTCTCATTATTATTCATCAAAGCCTTGACAAGTGCAAACTCCTCAAAACTCATATCTTGTGCTTCGTCAATAACTAAAACAGTCTTACCTATTTTGTTCGGTTCAACATCTCCATTCTCTATCATCGTTGCCGCACGAGATACTACATCTTTAATATCTTCAAGATTTCCAACTCGCCCTAATAAATCAAAACAATAAGAATGGAATGTTTTTATTTCAACAAAATGAGCAGCATTACCTATTAAATTAATGAGACGTTGTTTAAATTCAGTTGCAGCTGCACGCGAAAAAGTCAACATAAGCAATTGTTCATGTTTCACATCTTCTAGCATCAACAAAGAAGCAAGTTTGTGAACTAATACACGTGTTTTACCACTACCTGGACCTGCAGCTACTACAATACACCTCGAATTTTTATCTGAAATAATCTCAGATTGACATTTAGACAACTGTCCAAATAATTTTTCATACTGTGCTGGCGTAATATTACGATTTATTTCTTTTTCTCGCTCACCTTTAAAGTATTTTGCAATAAATTTTTTATAATCTAATTGAAAATAATCTTGCACATACTGAAGTGCAGCGTCATAATCTTTAACCATTAAATTAGCATATTCACCAACAATATGCACCTGCTGAATTTTTTGTTTATAAAACTCATTTAGTATTTTATAATCATCAACTTTATATCTTGCTTTATTATCTTTAACACGATGTATATGCATCGCATTATATGTTACCAAAAAACCTCCTTCAAGTTTCAACGCACCTACCTTAGACAAATACAATAATGCCTCTTCAATATCTGTCAATTGAAGTTGATTTGAATCTACAAAAAGCATTTGAGGTGCAGTCTTAATAAAGTTTAATAATTCAACCACCGAAAATTGAACTGCTTTATTTTGATTTGTCGCAAATGAAGATTGCTGATACAACCAACCTGTAATCAAACGCGATAATTCCAAACGCATTTCAAAACGACGATTCATCAACTCCCAATCCAATTGGGAAACAATCGTCACATTACCATTAGGTTCTTGATTCTTATAAATATAATTTTTAATTATAAGAAAATAAAGCAAACTACGAATATCTTTCTCTTTTGACGTTGAAATACCACTTTTTACTGCATCATCATTAAGTTGCCTATAAGATATGTGTAATGTCTTATTATTCAATAAACTAATAATATATCTTTCCAATTTAGCAAAATACTCAAGCAACTGTTTTGCTTTACGTTCATTATCGCCTGGCGTGTCATATAAATATGCCGAGATATCTTTTGTGTCCGCCAATATTTTCTCTTGTTTCATATGCTCAACAATAGAAATAACTTCATACTTAGATAATCCCAAAATATCAGCCAAATAATCAATACGCGATTCGGCTAAACCATCTTCTATTGCCTTATTAACATATTTTTGCGAAATGAGCGATTTTATAACTCGTACGGCTTTTTCTCTTTCATCTACATCAAAAAACATAGAATTAAATATGCGTTCTCTTGCCTCATCCATATTTTTCACAGTTAATCCTGTCGCAAAAACATGAGGTACATTATTGCCACGCTTTAAATATCCCGCTTGTTCCAATGCAGATATCGCAGTACGAACACGTGTTTCAATATCAAAAACCGAATCATCCCACCCAGCTTGGCGCGCAATTTCAAGAGCTGAACATTGAATAGTTTCACGTTTCTTCGTTAATGCTTTAATCGCAGTCCAAACTTGTTGTATTTCACTAATACTTAATTTTGTTTGATTAAGAAGTATAAAATGTTTATCCAAATCTGCATCACTATAAAGAACATAACAACGCGCACTAAGTTTAGGGTCGCGACCCGCACGCCCTGCTTCTTGCACATAATTTTCAAGAGAGTCAGATATTTCATAATGAATAACAAGTCCTACATCTTTTTTGTCAACACCCATACCAAAAGCTGAAGTCGCTACAATAATTTGCACCTCATCAGACATAAATGCCTCTTGATTAGCTATTTTTTCATCTGATTGCATTTTACCATTAAAAGGAAGTGCTTTATATCCATCACGAGTTAAGCGTTCAGCCAATTCTTTTGTCCGTCGTGTACGAGCAACATAAATAATAGTAGGACAATTAGTGGTAGCTACAAGACTCCGAAGTTTTAAATATTTATCTTCATCTGTTTCTGAATATACTACCGAATATTGCAAATTTGTCCTTGTCGCTTTTGAAGCAAACAACTCTAAATCAACATCTAAATTTTGCTTAAAATAATCACAAATATCTTGTATTACTTTTTGCTTAGCTGTTGCTGTAAAGCAAGAAATAGGTATCTTACATTTTTTCTTCTCTTGATATTGACGAATAAATGTCCCTATATACAAATAATCAACCCTAAAATCTTGCCCCCACGAAGAAAAACAATGAGCTTCATCAATAACAAATCGCACAATATGTCGTGCAGACAAAATTCTTTCAATCGTTTTTGAACGAAGCATTTCAGGTGCAATATAAAGCAACGAAACCTCACCATCAATTACACGCTGTATTGATAAAGCCCGAGAAATAGGGTCAAGTAAGCCATTAATAGTTACAGCATCAGTAATTCCTAAAGTCGCAAGATTATCCACTTGGTCTTTCATCAACGATTGCAATGGCGAAATAACAACAGTCAAACCATGTATAACACGCCCCTCCATCAAAGCTGGAAGTTGAAAAGTAAGAGATTTTCCACCTCCTGTAGGAAATATTGCCAACAATGATTTGGCATTTACAGCAGCTTGTGCAGCATTCTCTTGCAATGGCTCTCCATCATAAGTTCTAAACTGGTCGTAACCAAAAAAAGCTTTTAAATTTTTATGTATATCTAAATAAGTATTACAATATAAACACCCCTCTTCACAAATCGTATAACGAAGTTTTTTTATGATATACTCCACCTCTGGATAATTATATAAAACCCATCTTGGCGTTATAGAACGATAATTAGTTGTATCAATTAACGCAAGAGCATATGCTAAAGCACACGACGACTGATTAACAATAGAATTCAATTCAACATGTTGACAAATTTTTCCTTTATAAGTTTCTTTTATTAACTCTACAACGTCAATATCAATAACCTCTGCTCCAACTATATTAAGAAAACCATCAAATTCTTTATGTCCACTAAGCAACGCAATAAATATTTTACGTTTTTCATCAGATAATGCATTCCAACAAGCTATTTCATCCAAAAGCAAATCTTTAGCTTTTTGTGAATCATTTACTGGATTATTTATTTGATCAACTATAAGTTTATCATCTTTAACCAATTTATGATACGGAGATTCAGGAAAAAGTAAAGGAGAAAGATAAAGTGTATCAACCAATTGCCAACGACAATTTCCCTCTCCAAATAAATATTTTACATCATGATTTATAATATTATGTCCACACAAAAAATCAATATTTTTTATAAAACTAAGAAAATCTTTTTTAGAAGCTTTATGAAAAATAGCACCATCATGACGAATAGCTCCAATATCATGAATCTTAGAATCCTCCATACCAACCTCAAGATCAAACACAGCATAAGTAGGAAAATCACTAATCCGATATGAGTCATTTCGACCAATAATATCAAAATCATTAGTGGTAGCTAATTCTATAATTTTACTCCATATTGACATATTTTCTTTACTTTTATAATTTAATGCAAATTTAAATATTTTTTTTCAAAAAAACTACTGAAACATAAAAGATTTAAAAAGCTAATTATGAAATAACTACGTTGTATCATTTTTACAATAAATTTTCACCAAATTATAATATACCTAAAATAACATAAATGATTAACAAAAAAATAAACTATATTATAATTCAATTATGCACATAAAATTACCTAAAAATAGACACTTCAGAAGAATAACTGAAGTGTCCTTTTTTTTGTTAAAAACTTTTGTCTTTTTATTTGCTCATCCCAAAAATAAATCGTAACTTTGCAAATCGAATTGAAATATCATACATCATAATTAATAACTAACAACTAGTCGCTAAACAATAGCAACTAGTAACTAAAAAAACACATTATTATGGAACTACCTTTCGCCGAGGCCTATAAAATTAAAATGGTAGAGCCTCTTCGTAAATCTACACGCGCTGAACGTGAACAATGGATTAAAGATGCACACTACAACCTTTTCGGTCTTAAATCTGACATGGTTTACATCGACTGTATCACTGACTCAGGTACAGGTGCAATGTCTGACCGTCAATGGGCTGCTATGATGATGGGTGACGAAGCTTATGCTGGTGCTCGCTCTTTCTTCCACCTCAAAGAAACTATCACTAAAATCACTGGCTTCGAGTGGATTATCCCTACTCACCAAGGTCGTGCTGCTGAAAACGTACTCTTCTCTTACCTCG
This sequence comes from Candidatus Aphodosoma sp., assembly GCA_045126975.1. GTDB lineage: Bacteria > Bacteroidota > Bacteroidia > Bacteroidales > Paludibacteraceae > Aphodosoma. The sequence goes on from JBGVPL010000036.1 coordinate 45,702, forward strand.
TAAACGAAGGTGATATCGTTCCTGGTAACTCTCACTTCGACACTACTAAAGGTCACATCGAAGGTCGTAAAGCTTTCGCAGTTGACTGCACTATTGACGAAGCTAAAAACACTCAACTTGAATTGCCTTTCAAAGGTAACGTCGATATCAACAAATTGGAAAAATGTCTCGCTGAAAACGCTGACAAAATTCCTTTCATCATCGTTACTATCACTAACAACACAGCTGGTGGTCAACCTGTATCTATGGAAAACCTCCGCGGCGTACGTGCTGTTGCTGACAAATATGGCAAACGCGTTCTCTTCGACTCTGCTCGTTTCGTAGAAAATGCTTACTTCATCAAAACTCGTGAAGAAGGTTACGCTGACAAAACTATCAAAGAAATCTGCCGCGAAATGTTCTCTTATGCTGACGGTATGACTATGTCTTCTAAAAAAGACGGTCTCGTTAACATGGGTGGTTTCATCGCTACACGTCACGAAGACTGGTACGAAGGCGCTAAAGGCTTCTGTATCCGTTACGAAGGTTTCTTGACTTATGGTGGTATGAACGGTCGTGATATGGACGCTCTTGCTGTTGGTCTTGACGAAAATACTGAACTCGATACTATCGAAACTCGTATCAAACAAGTTCAATACCTCGCTGCTCGCCTCGACGAATTCGGTATCCCTTACCAACGTCCTGTAGGTGGTCACGCATTGTTCGTTGACGCTTCTCTCATCCTTACTAACGTGCCTAAAGAAGAGTTCCCAGCTCAAACATTGGCTATCGAGCTTTACAAAGAAGCTGGTGTTCGTGGTTGCGAAATCGGTTACATCCTCGCTGACCGTGACCCTGTAACTCGTGAAAATCGTTTCGGTGGTCTCGATCTTCTCCGTTTGTGTATCGCTCGTCGTACTTACACTAACAACCACATGGACGTTATTGCTGTAGCTCTCAAAAACGTATTCGACCGTCGTAACGAAATCAAACACGGTTATCGTATCACTTGGGAAGCTCCTCTTCTCCGTCACTTCACAGTTCAACTCGAACCAGTACAAGAATAATTCTTATACATGTGATAATAAAACAAAGGATGGCCACTCCAATGCCATCCTTTTTTTAATATCATACCACTTGCACAAATCAAAAATAATTCATACCTTTGCATAAATATGTATAACTAACCCCTAAAATAAAATTTATGAAAAAACTACATCTACTACCTATCCTTATCCTAGCATCCATCCTAGCATCAAATGCGCAACCAGAAGGAACAATCAACGGACTATTCTCCGTAGCAGACGACCAACAAGTGCGATTCTCAAAAGGCAACCTCCAGTACCAAGCATCTACCAATACTTGGCGATTTGCCGAGAACCAATACGACGCGTTAACCACTGAAAACACCAAAGTTTCTGCTACCTACGACGGCTGGATCGACCTCTTCGGTTGGGGTACATCAGGCTATAACGAAAAACACCCTTATATGACATCATACGACCCACTCGAATACGGCAATGGCGAAAACGAAATCGAAAACACCCTATACGATTGGGGCTTACACAACGCAATCTCAAATGGTGGCAACAAAGCCGGTTTGTGGCGTACTCCTACCCTCAACGAATGGTACTATATCATCGTTCGCCGTACCAATGCCGACTCATTGCATGGACTTGCTTGCGTAAACGGAATCAATGGTTTGATTATTCTTCCTGATAATTGGACTACTCCTGAAGATTTAATATTTAATCCTGGAGGTGTATCGGAAGATAGTTATGGCGCAGAACATTTCAAGACAATTAACGAATATTCATTGGAACAATGGAGAAAAATGGAAGAACTTGGAGCTCTATTTTTGCCTACTACAGGATTTAGATTTATATATGAAGATGGCGGAATGGATATCTATAGCTCTAAAACTCACGGATATTATTGGTCGGCGACATCTAATAAAGACGAAGAGGCGTTTATGCTGAACTTTGGTGCTGCATCTATAGCTGCTGATGCTACATACACTCGTAAAGGAGGTTTTGCTGTGCGACTCATTACCGACTACAATCCACAAACAACAAACCTCAACTCTAATTCTGCATCAACAATAAATATCTACACCTCTAACAACACACTACATATCGAAAATTACTCCGATAAATACCAAATCTACAACCTCTGTGGCACCCTAATCTATTCAGGCAATGCACCATCAATCACCCTCAAACAAGGCATATACATAATCAAAACCAACAGCACCATACAAAAAATTATATTATAAAATATAATTCCAAACTATAACAATAAAGCGATAAAGTCATCACTTTATCGCTTTATTATTTCCCTACTCCCTATTCCTTATTCCCTATTCCCTACTCCCTGTTCCTTATTCCCTGTTCCTTATTTAAAGTGTGGGCATCCTTCACATCCCGCACTCGAACAACCATTACATGGCGAACTTGACTTACGAAATTTCTTGATTAAGCGAACTATTATATTTATCGCAGTAATCAGCAGAATAAATCCAACCAACACCTCTTGCCATACATTATGGATAATGCTTTGATACACAACAAACGACACTATCCATGCTAATACAATCGTATATACTGCCACAAACAATGCCCACCACCACGAACCTGTCTCGCTTTTGATTGTTGCCAACGTACCAATACATGGCAAATATATCAACACAAAGAGCATCAAACTGATAGCTACTGCCACATTATACAATGGCTCGCCATTCTCGTCTGTAGCACTCAACAATCGCTCCGACAACGAGCCCATATCTTCTGTATCATCTACACTATAAAGTACTCCTAACGTACTCACCACAATCTCTTTAGCCGTTACGCCCGTAACCAATGCCACCGATGTTTTCCAATCGAATCCAAGCGGAGCAAGCACAGGTTGCACCGCCTTACCTATTTGCCCTAAATACGAATTTTCAAGTTGAGAGTTGAGAGTTGAGAGTTGAGAGTTTCCCGATACATCCGACAATTGTGCATTGTGCATTGTGCATTGTGCATTGTTTAAAGGAAAATAACTCAACGCCCAAATTATAATAGAACCAACGAGTATGGTAGTACCTATTTTGCGCAAATATTGTACACCTTTTTCCCATGTATCGCGCAACATAGTTTTCACGCTTGGCATACGATAAGGTGGCAATTCCATTACGAATGGGGTTTCTTCTTTATTAAACAACACTTTTCGGAATACAATAGCCATCAACGCAGCCAATGCAACACCTATCATATACATCGAAAATAGTGCTATACCTGCTTTTTGAGGGAAGAAAGTTCCTGCCAAAAGTAAGAATATTGGCAAACGAGCACTGCACGACATAAGCGGAATAATCAATATCGTAATCATCCGCGCATTGCGATTTTCTATTGTACGCGTAGCCATTATCGCAGGCACATTACAACCAAATCCCATAAACAACGGAATGAACGAACGTCCATGCAACCCGATGTGGTGCATCAATTTGTCCATAATAAACGCCGCACGAGCCATATAGCCCGACGACTCCATAAGCGAGATGAAGAAATAGAGAATCAGTATGTTAGGCAAGAAAACCAACACACCTCCTACGCCCGAAATAATACCATCAACCAACAAATCACTCAACATACCCTCTGGCATCACATTGCGCACCCAATCGGCCACCAAAGCCACACCTGCATCAATCCACTCCATCGGATAAGCACCAACGAAGAATGTAGCATTAAATGTGATAAACAGTGCTAAAAGAAATATCGGATACCCCAACCACTTGCTTGTCACGACATTATCTATCTTATCGGTCGTAGTTTTACTGTCCTCCTTCACCCTCGCCACGTATGTCTCCTTTAGCGCACCTGCAATAAAACCATACTTAGCATCATTAATCACATTCTCCGCAGTATCTTTGAATTCGGATTTTATTTCATCACGAATTTCAGATAATTGAGAATTGAGAATTGAAAATTGTGCATTATGCATTGTGCATTGTGCATTGCTCAAAATTTCCTCATCTCCTTCGATAAGTTTTATCGCTACATAGCGCGGTGTATAGTCATCAAGTTGAATATCACACTCTTGCAATACTGTTTTCACTCGTCGTATTGCTGATTCTATCATCGGTCCATAGTGAATATGTATGTGACGAATGCGCTGATTCACAGCATCTGGCAATATCAAGTTAGTATGACTACCCTTGTCTTTCGAAGCATGTTTGTGTGGCAATCGGAGGTCGTGATAGTGCTTATCAAGCAACTCATCGCCCTCGGCTTTTGCGACCAAATTACCATCTGCATCCACATAATCAACACTCTCATACACCTTTATCACCGTGTCAAACAACTCATGTATTCCCCTCATTTTAGGCGAAACAGTAGGTATCATTGGCACACCAATCATAGCACTAAGAGCATCATAATCAAACACATCACCCTTCGCTTCCAACTCGTCATACATATTTAGAGCAATCACCATACGCACATTCATATCAATCAACTGCGTAGTGAGGAACAAATTACGCTCTAAATTGCCTGCATCTACTACATTTATCACCACATCAGGTCGCTCCTTCACTATCTGATTGCGCACATAACGCTCTTCTGGCGAATATGCCGACAACGAATAAGTGCCTGGCAAATCGACCAAACGAATATGATAACCTTTATAATCAAACGTAATCTCTTTGGCATCAACTGTAACACCTGAATAGTTGCCCACCTTCTCATGCGCCCCCGATATGACATTGAATAGCGAAGTTTTACCCGCATTCGGATTGCCCACCAACGCCACCTGTATCTCTCTACGACGATCCAACGCCACTTGACGAATTTCATCTTCGGTAATCGTCACCACTCCAGAATTAAGGTTTAAGAGATGAGAATCATTTCCTGCACCTTGCTCCCTGCTCCCTATTCCCTGTTCCTTATTTCTTTTAACAATCTCCTCAGCCTCAGCCACCGAGATAACCTCGATTCGCTCAGCCTCGCTCTGACGCAAACTCACATTATACCCCATCACCGAGTATTCAATCGGGTCGCCAAGCGGAGCGCGATTAAGCACCTCAACCACCTTACCCTTGATGAAACCCATCTCAACAATACGACGACGAAAACCACCATGCCCCGCAACCTTCACAATCACAGCACGTCCACCAATTTCTATATCAGATAATTTCATAATTTTTTAATTTTTAGATTTGAAGCACGAAATATGAAATATTAAAACACCGAATAACTCTCGTATCTCGTGTCTAATATCTCGTGTCTAATAGAACACAAAGTTACAAATTTTTTATAATCTATACAACACCTCAAAAATTAGTAATTATGAAAAATATTGATAAATAAATTTTATGTTTTGAAATATATGATTTTTTTTTTACCTTTGCATATCGTAAACGTATTATAAAAAACATAAAGCTATGAAATCAATTATTACACCAAAAAATGCAATTTGCACATTATTTTGTATCGAAATTTTAATTTCATTATTTTTTATTTGTGTTCCAAATGACATAAATCCTTTAGTAAGCAATAGTGTTATGCTCGTATTTAACATTATACTATTTCTAACTTATTCATATTTGTCTATTTCAAGCAATGAATATAAGGTTACTATAAAACAAAAAATAGGATTATTTTACTTAGCTACTTATACCCTTTTCAAAATTGTAATGTACAATCTTATGTCACTTATAAACACACAATATACTTTCAATCAAATAATTATCAATAATTATTCTGACGCTACTATAGCTACTACAGTATTAAGTCTGATACAAAGTGGATTTTTCATTTTGATGACTATAGCTTTTTTGTTGTTTATCCGTGGTTTGAACATTGAGAAAAAACATAAAAACTGGCTAACTTTTTTATATTTCGTACCGATAATATGCTTATGGATTTGGATAATAATATTTAGTTTCACACATCAAGAAATGATGAAATATCAATATATTGTATCATATATTACAACGATTGTATCTTATGCCATAATGATTTATATTATTCTCAAAGCTTACACAATAGAAAATAACATAGAATAGAATAGATAGAGACGCAATATTTTGCGTCTCTTTTTTATATACTTGCAACTAAAACCTATAGATTAAATTGACTATAATAAAAAAATTACTAATTACTCTTTACTAATTACTATTTTTTTCGTATCTTTGCACGTTATTATACCAATACTGTATATAGTCTATAATACTAATTAAAACTATAAAAAACAATGACTGAAAAACTTCAAAAATTCATCAACGACTCGTTCGTAGCTCGTTGGGCAGCATTGATTCTCATCGCTTTGATGATGTTCTTTGCTTACATGTTTGTGGACATGCTCTCACCACTTAAAGAGCTTCTCGAAACAACACTTAATTGGAATAGCAGTACTTTTGGTACATACGCTGCATCGGAATACTTCCTCAATGTATTCTGTTTCTTCCTCATTTTTGCTGGTATTATCCTCGACAAGATGGGTATTCGTTTCACAGGTATCCTCTCTGCATCATTGATGGTTATCGGTGCTTGCATCAAATTCTACGCAATGAGCGAATACTTCATAGGCACAGGTCTTGAATCATGGCTTGGCTCTTGGTGGGTTGCACTTCCTGCATCTGCTAAACTCTCTTGCTTAGGCTTTATGATTTTTGGTTGCGGTTGCGAAATGGCAGGTACTACAGTTTCTAAAGCTATCGCTAAATGGTTCAAAGGCAAAGAGATGGCTATGGCTATGGGCTTGGAAATGTCAATCGCTCGTCTTGGTGTATTCGCTGCAATGTGGCTTGCTCCTATGGTATCAAATGGCTTCGGTCAATCAGTATCAGCTCCTGTATTGTTCGGCGCTGTATTGCTTATGATTGGTCTTATCTTCTACTCTGTATTCGTAGTTATGGACAGCAAACTCGACAAACAACTCGAAGCTGCTGGCGAACTTAAAGAAGAGGCTTCAGAAGAAGAATTCAAATTCAGCGACCTTGGCAAAATCTTCACAAGCAAAATGTTCTGGCTCGTTGCATTGCTTTGCGTGCTCTACTACTCTGCTATCTTCCCATTCCAACGTTATGCTCCAGACTTCTTGAATAAAACTCTCGGTATCGACAATGGCGCACAGCTCTTTAGCTGTTTCCCTATCTTGGCAATGGTGCTCACTCCATTCCTCGGTGGATTTATCGACCGTAAAGGTAAAGCAGCGTCTATGCTTATGATTGGTTCACTCATCATGATTGCTTGCCACTTGAGCTTTGCATTCCTTCTTCCTTTATTCCCATCTAAAGCTTTGGCTGTTGCTATCATCGCTATTCTTGGTGTATCATTCTCATTGGTTCCTGCAGCTTTGTGGCCATCAGTTCCAAAAATCATCGACGAACGTATTCTCGGTTCAGCATACTGCGTAATCTTCTGGATTCAAAACTGGGGCTTACTCCTCGTGCCAATCGTAATTGGTAAAGTGCTTGACGCAACAGGCGGTTACACACTTCCAATGGTTATCTTCTCTTCATTTGGCGTTATTGCTCTCCTCATCGGTATGTTGCTCAAACGCGAAGACAAGAAAAAAGGCTATGGCATGGAATTACCAAATATTAAAGAGTAATGAATAGTTAGTAATGAGTAAACCTTGCTCCTTACTCCCTATTCCTTATTCCCTAACATAATCGCTTATAGGACATTGGGTTGTCCTATAGGCACAAAAATAAAATTAAATAAACAATTAACACACAAAAAAAGAAAAATATGAAAAAAATCAATTTAACACTATTTATTATTACTCTTTTTACTATTAGTCTTAATGCACAAATGAGAGTTCATACTAATGGAAATGTAAGTATTCAAAATGAATCCACATCTATTGAATCTAAATTAGTAATAGGAAATGGAACTATTGGAGAAGAAAAAGTCGCCCTTGTAGCAAGTGATAAGTATATGGGAGCTTTATTTATTGGAACTGGAGGTTATAATGTTTGGACTTATGGCATTCGTGCAATTGCCAATCCTACCTATAACATGCACGTAGGAGTAGAGGGCTGGGCTCGTTTAGAAAATGCGTCTAATAAATGTAGAGCTATTGGTGTCAGAGGAACAGCAGGAAATGCCACTAATGGCTATAATTGGGGTGTATATGGACTCTTATCTGGGATAAATGAAGGAACAGCAATTTATGGTACATCTGACCCATCTGATTGGGGACAACAAATTAGAGGTAGATATGCTGGATATTTTAGAGGAAATGTAAGTGTCGAAGGAAATCTAACAGCCACAACTATTACAACGCCATCAGACATTGCATACAAAACAAATATCATCTCACTATCAAACAATAGTGCCATATCTAAGATACAATTAATGAATCCTGTTATTTACAATTTAAAACAACCAGAATTACCTCAAACAATTTCTGAATCAGAAAGTGATACTATTTCTACTACACCTAAACTAATAGACGAAAACTCACAAGAATATCAAAAAACACACTATGGCTTAATCGCTCAAGAATTACAAGAGGTCTTTCCTGAATTAGTTTATGAAAATTCTAATGGTCTCCTAAATGTTAATTATATCGAAATAATTCCTATTCTCATTGAAGCAATAAAAGAACAACAAGATGAAATTGATGATTTGAAAAAAATAATAAACAAAAAAGAACACAAACACGATAAATAATGAATAAACACAAAATTATATTGCAAATACTATTGTTCGGATTTACTTGTAGTTTATTTTCACAAAGTATCTCCAAAGATGATGCAGTAAATATAGCTATTGAATTTTTGCAAAAGCAAGATGCAGACAATGGTATAATGACTATAAATTCTACAGATACAGCAAAAACTTTAATTGTAGAAGATGAAAATCGTGCGTATATGTATGTAGTAGAAGCAATAGATGGCGATTGGGTTATTGTATCTGCAGATGAACGAATTGCCCCTATATTAGGTTATGGAAAAGAAGGATTTCCTGCAGTTGAAGATATGCCACCAGCTATGATAGATTTAATAAATGGGTATTCTTACGAGATGCAATATATTTTCGACAGTCTAAATATTACAACAATACACCCAGAAAGATTAGGCGATACAGAAGATGACACAGATGAAGAAAGTGATGGTTCTTTTGTATATACTCCAGGAGAATGCTTATTAAATAGACCAAATAGAGGCGAAGTTAATTGGGATCAACAAGCAAATAATGATTATAAATATGATATCTTTACTGGCACTTACATCTATGATAAAACAAAAGCTTATAATAAATTTTGTCCTCCTCGTAATACAGAATTTGACAACAAAGGCTATGTTGGTTGTTCAGCAGTTGCAATGGGACAAATTATGTGGTACTGGCAATGGCCTCATACTTCAATAGTACCAAAATCCGTAGATGATCAAAACAATTATAGCACTGAAGAAACATTACAGTTGTACGATTGGGAATTAATGACAAATAAGATAACAAATACTACACCAATTGAACAAGCTGATATGGTTGCTATATTTTTAAGAGATTGCGCATTTGCCGTACAAAGCGAATTTTCCTATGATGGAACATCTTCTAATATTACAAAAACAAAAAATGCATTAGAAAATATTTTTTCTTATAATGTTAACAAACATTACAAGAAAAAAGGCACCTTATTTTGGAAAAAGAAATTAAGAAAAGAAATTAATAATGGACGACCTATTTATTATAGAGGTCGAAGTTCTAGTGGACATGCTTTCGTAGTTGATGGATATAGTGCTACAGATAAAAATTTATTTCATATTAATTGGGGATGGAGAGGAGATCATAATGGATATTTTTATTTAGATAATTTAACTCCCGAAGGACACAATTATAATTCTGCCCAAGCGGCATTATTCGGCATTGAACCTAATCCTTCATGTGAAGATGCGATAGTACCAGATTATACTGTTGAACATAAATTTGGTAGATACGGAACTAATGGTGTATTAACAGCAAATAAAAAAGTAAAAACGGGTAAAATTGCTGTATATTATTCTGGAACAGAGGTCATACTTGCACCTGGTTTTGAAATAGAATTAGGAGCTGAGTTGTATGCTGACATACAACATTTTCCATGTAATTTAGTTGCTCCGCTATCAATAGAATACGCTCCATCTAATCATAATAACGAAGAAAAACAAAAAGATAATATTAACATAATATATAGTTCATATCATAAAAATTTAGAAATTACACAAAATAATACTCAACAAATTAAAGAGATTAATATATACTCCATTACAGGAGACAGAATATTAACAACCACAAATTTAAATATTAATACTACATCATTAAATAAAGGTATATATATAATTAAAATTATATACGTTGGCGAAAATTATGAAATCAATAAATTTATTATATAAAATTACAATTTTATTATATATCATAATTATATTTTACTCGTGCACGCCAGGTTTTGGTTTGGACGGAGGAGGAAGATGTAGTGCTAGTTCAGATCCTGATGCATGTAAATTTCCTATTATCAACATTATAAAATTTGCAAATGACACATGTAAGGATTATGTTTGTAGGTCTTTGTGTGACTTTAATATTCCAGAAAATTACGAAACATTTGTAAGCCGAGATACAATTACATTTAATGTCCTTGATAGTTTTCTAAATCAAGAATTATATATTACAGAGCCATATATATATTTATCTGATGGATATTATTTAGTAAATTGGAGGATACATAATCATTTTGTAATTAATATGAGTATATATTTCGAATCTCAAAACCTAAGTGATGTTTTAGGTGAATATGATTGGAAAACTGATTATTTTGCAAAATGTAATCTGACTACTACTAATGTAAAATGGAGTGAACTAAATAGTCAAACTAATAATGAAGAAACCTTATTACACAAACAAAACTACCCTATTATTTCAGAATACAAAATAATCACAAAATCACAAGTTGTACACGAAGGACTATCTAAAAAACTTCTATCAAAAGCTCCTGACGATATCTTTTATACATTTTTAATACATCAACAAAGAGAAGAAAAAGCAATAAAAGAATATGATGAATATTATTTTACAACAGTAAAAGAATATCTTATTGAAAATATAAAAAAAGGTAAATTAGAAGAAAAAACAAAAAACGTTGAACTATTGCAATAAAATGCCTGCGTTATACCTTATTCCAACAGTTTTGAGCGATTCGCCTCTTGATAATGTGCTACCATCGAACAATGCTAACATCATTCGTTCGGTGAAGGTGTTCATTGTGGAGAATATTCGCACTGCGCGTCGTTTCCTCAAACAAGTGGATAAGAGCATAAATATAGACGAACTACAGTTCTTTGAACTCAACCAACACACCGACCTTAAGCAAATTGGCTCATACCTCGACCCTATCAAAGCGGGTAAGGATATAGGCATAATATCAGAAGCAGGTTGTCCTGCCATTGCCGATCCAGGTGCAGACGTAGTGGCTATAGCGCAACGTAGAGGCATCAAGGTAGTGCCATTGGTTGGTCCATCGAGCATATTGATGTCGCTCATGGCGAGTGGTTTCAACGGACAATCGTTCGCTTTCCAAGGCTATTTGCCTATCGAGAAAGCCGACCGCTCTACCCGACTCAAACAACTCGAAAAACGCATCTATAGCGAACATCAAACACAGATATTCATTGAGACACCTTATAGAAATATGCAAATGTTGGAGGAATTGTGTCGCACATTGCAAGGACAAACACGCCTCTGCGTAGCTGCCGACATCACCGCCGAAAACGAATATATACGCACTATGACAATCGGCGATTGGAAGCACCTCATCTCGCAAGGCAAACAACCCGACCTCCACAAACGCCCTTGCATATTTTTGATATATAAATAATAAGGTCAACAGACAACAGTCAACAGACTTAAATCCGAATGGCGACCGTTGACTGTAGACCATTGACTGTAGACAATTTAAACACACTAAAAATCTAAGAATATGAAACTATTAGAAGGAAAAGTCGCTATTATTACTGGCGCAGCACGTGGTATTGGTAAAGCAATCGCACTCAAATATGCCGCTGAAGGCTGTAATGTTGCTTTCACTGATTTGAATATCGACGAAAACGCACTTAAAACACAAGCAGAAATCGAAGCTTACGGCGTAAAAGCTAAAGGCTATGCTTCTAACGCTGCAAGTTTTGAAGATACTCACAAAGTGGTTGAAGAAATCGTTAAAGAATTCGGTCGCGTTGACATCTTGGTCAACAACGCTGGTATCACTAAAGACGGTCTTATGATGCGTATGAGCGAAGCTCAATGGGATGCTGTTATCAACGTAAACCTTAAATCAGCATTCAACTTCATCCACGCAGTTACTCCTATCATGATGCGCCAAAAAGGTGGTTCTATCATCAACATGAGCTCTGTAGTAGGCGTAAACGGTAACGCTGGTCAATGTAACTACTCTGCTTCAAAAGCTGGTATGATTGGTCTTGCTAAATCTATTGCTAAAGAGGTAGGTTCACGTGGCATCCGTGCTAACTGTATCGCTCCTGGCTTTATTATCACAGAGATGACTGGTGCTTTGTCTGACGAAGTAAAAGAACAATGGAACAAACTTATTCCACTTCGCCGTGGTGGTACTCCAGAGGACGTTGCTAATGTAGCAGTATTCCTTGGCTCTGACCTCTCAAGCTACGTAAGCGGTCAAACTATCCACTGCTGTGGTGGTATGCTTATGTAATGAATGTATAGAGATTAGAGTATATAGTATAGAGTATAGAGTATAGAGACAGAAAGACTTTTTAGGTTATGTTTAATTTTGAAAAGTTAAATGCATATCAAAATGCACGTCTTTTAGTAAAAGATGTATACAAGCTTTTAGATAAATTTCCACAAAAAGAAGAATTTGCTCTAAAATCTCAATTAAGAAGAGCTGTAGTTTCTATTCCTTCGAATATTGCTGAAGGAATGGGTAGAATTTCAGATAAAGAAAAAATACATTTTATTGAAATTGCATATAGTTCTTTAATGGAAACATATTGTCAACTACAATTAGCAACAGATTTACAATATATAACTAATTCTGATTTTGACAACATAAAGCCCTTAATAGAAAATAATGCTAAATTACTCTCTGGTTTACGAAAAAACTTTATGCCCAAACAATAATCTCTATCTACACTTAACACTAAACACTTAACACTAAACACTAAACACTTAACACTTAACACTATACATTAATCATGCTTAAACGTTTTTTTAAATATGTGGGTTTCCACACTACATCTGACGAAAACACAGGTCTTACTCCATCTACTCCTGGTCAGATGACTTTTGCAGAATATCTTGCACAAGAACTCAAAGAAATCGGCTTGACTGAAGTTACTCTCGATGGTAACGGTTACGTAATGGCTACTTTGCCTGCAAATACTGACGAGAAACGCCCTACTATCGGTTTCATCGCTCATCTCGATACTGCTCCTGATATGAGTGGTAAAAACGTGAAACCTTGCGTAGTAGAAAACTACGATGGTAACAATATCGTACTCGATGCAGCCGAAAATATCGTGTTGTCAACTGAACAATTCCCTGAATTATTGAAATACAAAGGTCAAGACCTCGTAGTTACTAATGGTCATACCCTACTCGGTGCTGACGACAAAGCTGGTATCTGCGAAATCATGACTGCTATGGAATGGCTCTTGGCTCACCCTGAAGTAAAACACGGCAAAATCCGCGTAGCATTCAACCCAGACGAAGAAATCGGTCAAGGTGCTCATCATTTCGATGTTGAAGCATTTGGTTGCGAATGGGCTTATACAGTCGATGGTGGCGAAATTGGCGAATTGGAATACGAAAACTTCAATGCAGCTGCTGCATCACTCAAATTCCAAGGTTGCAACGTACACCCAGGTACAGCTAAAGACAAAATGATTAATGCTATCAAATTGACTCAAGAATATAACTCATTGTTGCCTCTCGATGCACCTGAAAACACTGAGGGTTATGAAGGTTTCTATCACCTTGTTGCTTCAAATGGTGCAGTTGACCAAGCATCTTTGGTGTATATCATCCGCGACCACGACCGCACTAAATTCGAAGAACGCAAAGCTACTATGGTAGCTGCTGCCGAAACTATGAACAAAAAATATGGCGAAGGCACTGTTACTATCGAACTCAAAGACCAATACTACAACATGCGCGAAAAGGTTGAGCCTGTGAAACATATCGTCGACCTCGCTTTCGAAGCTATGGAATTGGCTGGCATCACACCAAAAGTGAAACCTATCCGTGGTGGTACCGATGGTGCTCAACTCTCTTTCAAAGGTCTCCCTTGTCCTAACCTCTTCACAGGTGGTCACAACTTCCATGGTCGCTACGAATTCATTCCTGTACAATCAATGGAAAAAGCCGTTGAAACAGTTATCAACATCATCAAATTAGTAAAATAAAACGTCTACAGACAACCGACAACAGTCTACAGACTCACCAACCATTAACTGTTGACCGTTGACTGTTGACCGTTGACTGTTGACTGTTGACAATAAAAAAATATATTAACAAGCAGAGCTTGTAGTCTCACTACTCGCTACTCACTACTAAAAATCTAAAATATGAAAACAACTCCATTTACCGACATTCACATCGGTTTAGGTGCTAAAATGCACGAATTTGCAGGCTACAACATGCCTATCGAGTATTCAACTGGTATCAACGACGAACACCTTACAGTAGTTAATGGTGTTGGTGTGTTTGATGTATCACACATGGGCGAATTTTGGGTAAAAGGTCCTAAAGCAAAACAATTCCTCCAACGCGTATGCTCTAACAACATCGCTTCTCTTATCAACGGTCAAGCTCAATACAACTGTTTCCCTAATGGTAAAGGCGGTATAGTTGACGACCTTATCGTTTACCACTACTCTGACGAAAAATATATGCTCGTTGTGAACGCTGCAAATATCGATAAAGACTGGGAATGGGTTAACGCTAACAACGAAGAAGGTGTAGAACTCGAAAACTCTTCTGACCGCATCGCTCAACTTGCAGTTCAAGGCCCTAAAGCTACTGAAATGCTTCAAAAACTTACTGACGTTAACCTTAGCGAAATCAAATACTACCACTTTGCAGAAGGTAAATTCGCAGGCGTTGACAACGTAATTATCTCTAACACTGGTTACACAGGTGCTGGTGGTTTCGAATTGTATTTCTACCCACAATACGGCCAACAAATTTGGGATGCTCTATTCACTACAGGTGCTGAATATGGCATTAAACCAATCGGTCTTGGTGCTCGCGACACTCTCCGTCTCGAAATGGGCTTCTGCCTCTATGGTCACGAAATCGACGATACTACTTCTCCTATCGAAGCTGGTCTTGGTTGGATTACTAAACCTGCTGAAGGCAAAAACCTTATCGATGGCGAACTCTACGTACGTCAACGCGCTGAAGGTACTGAACGCAAACTCGTTGGTTTCGAACTTCAAGAACGCGGTATTCCACGTCAAGACTACGTACTCACTGACGGTCAAGGCAATGCTATCGGTCGCGTAACTTCAGGTTGTATGTCTCCTTGCCGTAAAATCGGTGTTGGTATGGGTTACGTAAAACCAGAATTTGCAAAACTTGGCACTACTATCGCAGTTCAAATCCGTAACAAAGAAATCCCTGCTGTAGTTGTTCGCCCTCCATTCCGTAAATAATTATATTACAAAGTAATAACAAAAAGACAGAAGAACATAATAACATAATTTTGTTTTTATGTTCTTTTGTCTTATTCTAACAATGTAAAAATTTAAAGAATGAGAATATCATTCCTAATTCCTAATTCCTCATTCCTCATTCAATGCGTTTCTTCATCACTTTTTCATACAACGGAACAAATTATTGTGGCTGGCAACGTCAACCCAACGGCATAGCTGTACAAGAAGAGCTCGAAAAAGCCCTCTCTACCATCCTACGCATCCCTATCGAACTCACCGGAGCAGGTCGTACCGATGCTGGTGTACACGCACTCAATATGGTCGCCCACTTCGATATTAATACTGAATGTATGGCAACCAGCATATTGTCCCCCTGTCTTAGGGGGACGAGCGAAGCGGAGGGGGTTATCAAAAAACTTATCAACAACCTCAACAGCCTACTTCCTTACGACATAGCCGTAAAAAAAATAGAAAAAGTTGCAGATGAAGCTCACGCTCGTTTCGATGCCCTATCACGCAAATACGAATACCACATAATAACATCAAAAAATCCATTTCTAAAAGAACAAGCCTGCCGCATACATTTCCCTCTCAACATCGAATTGATGAACGAGGCTGCAAAGATACTATTTGAATACGAAGACTTTACATCATTCAGTAAACTCCACACCGACGTGAAGACTAACAACTGCACCATAATGGAAGCATATTGGCAACAACGAGGCGAAGAGTTAGTATTCACCATAAAAGCCAACCGCTTCCTACGCAATATGGTGCGTGCCATCGTGGGTACACTCATGGAAGTAGGTCGCGAGCGACTAACCATAGAAGGCTTCCGCCAAGTCATCGAAGCCAAAAACCGCTGCAGTGCAGGTCACTCCGTTCCCGCCTGTGGCCTCTATTTTATTGAAGCTGAATATCCCGAAAAAACATACTCAAATAAAATATAAATACAAAAATAGCGACTAACTCACCCACAAATTAGTCGCTATTTTATTATCACATACAATAATTTCTCCAAAATTATAAAGTATAAAAAACTCCTCATTCCTCACTCCTAACTCCTAACTCCTCACTCCTAAACGGTACCAAATCATCCACCGTCTCTCCCCTTGCCAATCGCTCACGTATCATAGTAGATGATATCGGATATAGCGGAGCATCGAGCCACTTCATCTGTGGGAATTTCGACTTATCCACCTCCACACCCTCACGAGGATAAACATATATCACATAATCCCTCAATATTTCATCATAACAATACCAGCGGTCAAATATCGCATAATTATCAGCACCAATCAACAAAGAGAATTGACAATCTGGATATTTTTCTGATAGTATTCGCAAAGTATTCACCGTATAACTTGGTTTAGGCAACTCAAACTCCACATCACTCACTTTCAATCTCCGATTCCCCTTCGTAGCCTCACAAGCAAGTCGATAACGCAACTTATCATCCCACAAATCAGCCCTCTTCTTCAACGGATTTTGGGGCGATACCACATACCACAACTCATCCACATCCGCATGCTCTAACAAATACTCTCCCAACCCAATATGCCCATTATGTATCGGATTAAACGACCCA
>JBGVPL010000037.1:0-23334 GCA_045126975.1 Candidatus Aphodosoma sp.
TCAGACCTATCTGACTATTATTTGTATTTAGAATATTAATCTTAAAGAAATATTTATGAAAACAAAATCTTATCTTTTTCTTATTATTACATTTTTACTGAGTTTGGCATTTGAGTTACAAGCTCAAACTAATTTTTATGAAGACTTTAATACTACAAGTACACGTAAAATTCCAAGTACTTGGAGTATAACAGAAGGAGAAGTGTCAGGAACATACGCATGGCGAGGACAAAAAGAAGATTTCGATGCAATGTGTATGAGATTTAATGCTGGTGGTGGCTCTTATAGCGTGTTGCGCACACCAGAGATAACATTGACATCCGACAAAGATTTGAGTTTTTATTTCAAAAACGAGACAGCAGATTTCTCTGTTTATGTTGATGTTTTGAATGCTGATGGTTCAGAAACTCGTCATTTGTTAGATGAAAATTTAGTTTCTGCATCATGGGTATTGAAAACATTTTCGTTGAAACAATTTACAGGAAACAAGATAAAGATAGCATTTTATGGAAAGAAAACGAATGCAGGAGGGTATGCTTATTTCGATAAAGTGTCAATAGAGGATGTCTCTATTTGTGCTTATCCGATGGATATAGAATTGGTATCGGTATCGCAAAATAGTGCTACAATAATGTGGGTAATCAATTCGGATGGAGGTTCGATACCCTCGTATTTTAAAATTAGAGTAAAAGATGAAACAGGAGCTATAGTTGGTGATTATGATAATTATATATTTGAGAACGATGGTTCTTATATGTTTACAATAGATGGGTTGAATAGTAGTAGTTTATATACAGTTAGTTTGTGTTCCGATTGTTCGGATGATATGAAAGGTGTGTCGAAATGGAGTGAGGATTTTGAGTTCAGAACATTGTGTGATGATGTTGTATTGCCATATACAGAAGATTTTGATTCAGAAGATCGTTTGGTACCGATATGTTGGGTGGTAAATCCTGATAATTTGGCAGGCGTAGAGATTTCGTCATCAGGATTTAAATTTGGCGATACAGGCTATTCTTTGATGTTCCAAGGTAACGCATCTAAAACTGCATACGCTGTTTCTGAACAATTTGCACATGCGGCAAATGACTTGGAAGTATCGATGATGGTTTATGGTGATTTAGGATTAGCATTTAATGTAGGTCTTACAACCGACCCATTGTCGGCAGATGCGTTTGAAATCCTTTTAGAAGATACAATCAATGTCCGTTCAATTTGGCGTGAGGTGCGATTCTGCACAGATGCTTCATATTATGGGGATCAAGAGAATTTGTCGTTGTTTATTTCATTGCCAGCAGGTGTTAGCGGACGATTGTATGTTGATGCAATTAGAGTAAATCCACGTCCAACTTGTCCACGTTTGGAAAATGTTAAAGTGAAAAATATTTTAGCACAAGAGGTAACATTAGATTGGTTGGAATATGGCAAAGCAGAAAAATATGAAGTGGAAATTTCCAATATATTGACTCCTGAATCTGGCGTGGTTTCTAAAACTGTTACATCATATCCATGTGTGGTTGATGGTTTGGTGGGAAATACCACATATAGTGTAAAAGTACGTTCGGTATGTTCTGATACCGATAAAGGAGAATGGAGTTTGCCTGTTGAATTTAAGACAGGTTGTGATGTGATGGAATCGAATGTATTTACAGAAAGTTTTGAAGCAAGTTCAAGTACTATACCTGAATGTTGGCAAGTAAAACAATTTGTTGCAGGTTATGGTGATGGTGAAAATTATGGGGATGAAGGTATAGATGTTTATACTCCAACATATTCTATGTATCCTGATGGTGTTATTGTTACAGAGGCAAAAGACGGACGTAAGGTGTTGCGTTTTAGAAAAACTAAAGGAGGAACTCGTACAGCAATTATTACACAAGCGATGCAAATAGATGTTGCGAAATCGTATGATGTATCGTTTTGGATGTATCGTAATGCTCGAGAAATAGTGTCGCAAGCAGGTGACAAGTATCCAGAGCCAGTGAGAGTGTTGGTGAATACAAGACCAGATACAGTGGGAGCTATAGAATTGGATGTTATACATGCGTGCATATTTCATGCTCCAGTAGTAGATGAACCAGGTTGGTATCAATATGATTATAATATTCCATTGACAGGTACTGTTTATTTTATGCTTGAGGTTATATCACAACCAGATGGAAATGATTTGTTTGTTGATGATATACGAGTATATAATGCACCGACATGTCGTAAAATAAAGGATATAGAACTTTTGCCTTCAACTCAAACTGAATTTGGGATGAAATGGGCTAAAGGTGATGATGAAACATCATGGGTTGTAAGTTATAGATTGACAGATCCTAATACACTTGCAACGATAAAAACAGATAAAGTAACAATAACAGGAGGAGTTCCTGAATTTAAATTGGGTAATTTGACACATTCGACAGAGTATCGTATTGCTGGTAAGGTGGCAAGTTATTGTGGTGTTGGTGATACATCAGTCTGGGTAGATTTTGATTATAAATTTATTACTGAATGTGCACCTATAGTGTCATTGCCATACGAAGAAAATTTTGAAGGGTTGACATTCCCTCCTGTATGTTGGACTACAACAGGGCCAGAAGGTAACATTGAGCGACATGAGAGAAGTGAGTTTATGTATGAAGGTGCTGGAGTACAGATGGAGGTTCCTGGAAATGGGCAAGCTTTGGTTACACCACAATTTAGATTTGAAGCAAACAAAGAGTATCGTGTGTCGTTTATGATGATGCGTAACTTTGGTGATGGTGGTATTAAAGTAATGTTGAATAGTTCGCCAGATACTGTTGGAGCTGAAGAGTTGTTGTATATACCTACGACATATACAGAAGAGCCAGCAGTAACAAAAAAAGGATATTATCAATATCGTGTAGATTTTGATGCAGTTGGTGATAAGTATTTGATGTTTGTTCAGACTGCAATAGAAGAGTCATCGGCTAATGATTATATAGATAAAGTGATAATATCAGAGAAGCCTGCGTGTGAACCTGTGCTTGATTTTGCTGTAGATAACGTAACATCATATGCCGCAAGGGTTAGCGTGTTGGATGAAGGTACAACAACTTGTGAGGTGAGTTTTTGTGGAGTGGGAATTGCTCCTAACGCAGGGAAAATAGTTCCTTCAGATAGTTGTGTATTGGAGGTAAATGATTTGTTGGCAGAGACAACGTATGATATTTATGTACGTAATGTGTGTGGTACGGTAAAAGGTGAATGGTCATCGAAAAAAGTTACAATTACAACACATTGTACTCCTTTTGAAGTTACAAAAGCGACACCATTTGTAGAAGATTTTGAGGGATTTAGAGAGGCGCAACAATTGGATGGTTGTTATTTGCGAGAAGGTGGATATTTCAGAACAGAGGTTAAAGATAATACTTATCAATCGATGGTCGCAAATAGTGGACGTTTGTATGCATGGATGAGTAGTGGAGTATCTGCAGTGTTGTATCGTCCTCTTAAATTGAAAGCAGGAGTCTATTATGAACTTTCGACATACGCAATACAGGGAGGAACATCAAGTCATGTGTCGTTGGGTTATGCAAGAGTGCCTGTAGTCGATAGTTTGATATATGTGGCAGAACAAGAAAAGATGGAACAAGAGTGGGTAAATCATTCGGGTTATTTCCAAGTGCCAGAGACTGGTGTGTATTATTTTGGTGTTTATGTTTATGCAAGTACAAGTATTGGTATAGACGATATTAAAGTGCAAGAGGTTAGTTGTGTGCCTCCTACTATAGGTATCGCTAATTTGGCAAGCACTTCGGCTGCAATAAAGATTACTGATATGACAGCGGGCAAATGGTTATTAAGTGTAAATAACTTTATGTTTGCGCCAGATATGGTTAATGGAAATGTTTTCTATGGAGAAGTAACAGAGGAATATACTAATTTGGAGAATTTAGATCCAAATACAGAATATTTTTATTCTGTTAAATCGTTGTGTGGTGAGGGAGAAGAGAGTACTTGGAGTAAAGTAGGTTCGTTCCGCACACGTTGTTCTGAACAATCGTTGCCATTTAGTGAAGGATTTGAATATGATGTTAATTGCTGGACTTTCTTGGGTGATTATGAATCTCATAATTTGATGACTTATCCAAAACAAGAAGGTAATCAATCTCTTTTTGCCTCAAAGGCTATTATTGTTACTCCTGAGTTTGACGTAGAGTCTTTGGCAGATTATATGATTGAGGGCTGGGTGCGTTCTTCATCGGGAGATGTGGATATTGCAATAGGTGTTATGACAGACATTAATGACATATCAACATACGAAACTGTTGGAACTTTCCATATTCAAGAAAGTTTGAAATGGTATCATATGAGTATGTATTTTTCTGATTTAAATTTACCTGATTATGCTGATTTTAAAAATGCTCGATATGTAGTATTTTATTTGCCTCAAGATGATATTTCTTGTAATTTAGATGATATTTCGATTAAATTGGCACCAAGTTGTAAAAAACCAGTAGAGGTTAAGTTTGATGAAGTGACAGATAATAGTTGTACAATCAGTTGGACATCGAAAGGAGAAGAGACAAGTTGGCGTATAGTAGGAAAACGTGGAGAGCGCATAGATGTAGATACAGTGGTAACAAGCAATCCTGCAGTAATAAATGGCTTGTTGCACTCTACGACATACGAATTTGAAATATCATCTATTTGTTCAGAAACAGAGTCAAGTGCTGTTACAAATATTGGTAAAGTTACTACAGAATGTGGTGTGTGGGATTTGCCATACGTAGAAGATTTTTCGGGTTATTCTTATGGTGCGACACCTCTTTGTTGGGAGAATTTAGATAATGGAGGTTGGTTTATTGAACAAAATAATCGTATATATTTCCCAACAAATGAGAAGAACAAAGAAGGACAAAAATCTACTATATTGACACCTAAATTTGATTTAAGAGATGTAGAAGGTGCGCTTTTGACTATGAGTTTTGCCAATAATTATGCAGATACATTGACAATTCGTCTTTCAACAGATGGAGGTGAGACATATCCTATCGTGTTAGGAGAAGGTTATAAAAACTTGCCAGATTATGTAGTGCATAAATTTGATTTGACACCATATGTTGGAAACGTGATAAGATTCTCAATTGAGGGAACTGCATCGGGAATAGAGACATCGTATATTGTTATTAATCATTTTGAAATAGAGAAGATAGAGAGCTGTATGCGTCCTGTTGAGTTAAAGTTGAATTCAATAGGAGGTACTTCGGCTGTGGTTGAAATAAATGATACAACTGGAGCGACAGCATGGCAATATGCTTGTTTGAAATCAAATGAATATTTGGAAGATGTTGTAGAGTTTACAAGTGTCACAACAAATCCATTTACAATAGAGAATTTGGCTGGTTTTACAGATTATACACTCTACGTTCGTACAAATTGTGGCGATAAACAAAGTTCATGGAGAAGTACTACGTTTACAACTGAGTGTGCAGAGGTGAATTCAATTCCATATTTTGATAGTTTTGAGAAAATAGATAGACCTCAAGAGGGTTGTTTCACAATATTTACAACAAAACCAGAAGGTGTAGAAAGTTGGCGACCAACAACAGGAATTAGTATCTCAAAACATTCTGATGGTAACCAGTCGTTGGAATTGTTCCCATCGAATGAATATGAGATGTTTGTGGTTATGCCTCAATTAGATGCTCCTACAACATCATTGCAAATGACATTTGATTATTTGTCGCAACGTTCGTCATATTATGCTCCTGACATTGTAGTTGGTGTGTTAAAAGATGCAAATAATGCGTCATCGTTTGAGGAGGTGATGACATGTGTATCGTTTGAACCACGTAAGGATGTAGATGGCAATGTGATATTTGAGACAGTTAAAGTTGAGTTTAACATGTTGGATGCAGAATTTTCGAATTCTCGCATTGCCTTTAAGGTAGGACCTACATTGTACAATCAAGGAGAGGCTTATATCGATAATATTAAAATAGAAGTGGCAGATGCTTGCCCTAATGTTCGTTCGATTGAACTTATTTCGGCAGATGCAACATCAGCAAAATTGGCATTGAAATATATGTCTGATGCAGTGCAATTGGCATACGGTCCTGCAATACAAGATATTGATTCAATGACAAGAGTAGTAAGCACACTTGATACAATCGAATTGACCAATTTGACTAAGGCTACTAATTATGCTGTATATGCTCGTAGTGTGTGTGGTGTAGATACAGGAGCTTGGATTCAGCCATTGATATTTGGAACAGAGTGTGATACTTATGTTATAAGTGATGCCACGATGTATAGCGAATCGTTTAATTCTTATAGCAATCACCCAATGGATTTCCCTGCATGTTATACACGTGTTAAAACGCATACTGAATTGGGTGTAATGTATCCAAAATTGACTAAAGCTCGAGATGGAGAAGGCGACAAAAATGTGTTACATCTTTATAAAGAAGTTGTTTTAGCATTGCCTGAATTTAATTTGCCAGCTGAACGTTTGATGATGACATTTAACTATTATAATC
Source organism: Candidatus Aphodosoma sp. (assembly GCA_045126975.1). Lineage (GTDB taxonomy): Bacteria > Bacteroidota > Bacteroidia > Bacteroidales > Paludibacteraceae > Aphodosoma. Next base: position 6,495 of record JBGVPL010000037.1, read on the forward strand.
CTGATGGTGGAACCTATTTTAAAGTTGGTTTGCAAGATGATTTGTCAGATGAAACCACATTTGTGGAGGTTAAAGAGCTATATGCTTCGTCATTATTGAGACAAATTACTTTAGATTTTTCACAATATAAAGTATCTGGTAAATATATTGTATTCAAAGGATTGGCAAAAACAAACAGTGTCTATGTTGATAATATTGTAGTGTCTAAAGCTCCTGAATGTTTTGCTCCGACTGACTTGAAATTAAAAGCATTAGGCGATACTTTTGCTATATTTGATTGGAATCATGCTCCAGCTGCGATGAAGTATGAATGTGAATTGAGTTCAGAGAATGGTATAGAAAAATTTGATGTCGATACATTGACAGAATTGTTGACTTTGAGTAATTTGGCAAGAAGCACTAAGTATGTTTTGCGCATGCGTACAATTTGTGTAGAGGCAACAGATTGGGTTGAAACTCAATTTACAACGATGAATAGTGTACCTTCTTTCCCATACGTTTGCGGATTTGAGGATGCTTCAGAGAATGGCAATTGGTTGTTCGCTGATAAAGGCGAGGATGTTAAATTTATTGTTGGTGGTAATAATAGCAATTCAGTGATGACAGGCGATAGTGCATTATACATAGCAGATGCTACTAATGCATACGCATATTACGATTATGGAAGTTCAAATGTTTATGCTTATCGTACGTTGTTGTTTGAGCCAGGTGATTATCAAATATCTTTCGATTGGAAATGTAATGGTGAGACCGACCGTGATTTTGGTCGTGTATTCTTAGCTCCGATAGATATTTATGTTAATGCAGGAACAAAGATTGGTGCTAATGAATTGGATACAGAAAAATATATAAGATTACACGAAAACGATAAATTATCAGGTTCTCCAGTTTGGAAAGGCGAATCTACAATTGTATCGGTTGGAGAAATGACCAATTATTATTTGATAGTTCAATGGTCGAATGATGTATCAGGAGCGATGAATCCACCTTTGTCGGTTGATAATATACGCATTGTGAAGATAGAGTGTGGTTTTATTAGTGATTTGACTTTGCGTTATATTGGAACAGATTCAGCTGTAATAGATTTCAATAATCCAACAGAAGGAGGTGAAGTAGAGTATGTTGTGTCGTTGACAGGTGATGTGGAATCGGTATATGCTAATGGTGTTGTTACTGGTGATAGTATAGCATTAAGCGGTTTGAGTGCAGATACGCAATATTATTTGTTTGCTCGCCCTGTATGTGGAGATGGAGTAGAGTCGCCATGGGTAAGTTTGGCTTTTGCGACAGAGTGTTACGCTGTTGAAGTCAAAGAAGGAATGCCTTATTTGGAAAACTTCGAAATATATTCATCTACTGACGTATTTGATAATTGTTGGAAAGAAGAGCATTTGTTAGGTAATAATCGTTGGATGGTGAATAGTGTGGATGCAAGTGTAGTTGCGCATGCGTATTCGGGCAGTAACTTTATGAGTTTGTCGAGCAGAGGAGGTAAGAATAAGAATAGTGTGACAAGAGCATTTATGCTTGAAGGTGGTAAATATTATAAAGTTTCGGTTTATGCTTGTCAAAGTGATCGCGTAGCAGCATACGTTAGTTTAATTATGGAACATGGCACAGAGAACAAGGAATTAGTTCGTGAGGCTATAGTTGGTAATGATTATCAAAAAGTTTCGGCTGAGATTTATATCGAGACTACGGGGGTTTATGAGTTAGGTGTATGTGGAGAGGTGTCAAGTTCGTCATGGAATTTGATGATAGATGATTTCTCGGTAGAAGAATTGAAAGTTGGAACACCTGTAGATTTGCAAGTTGAAGAAGTTACGGAGAATAGTGTTAAATTGATATGGGTAGGTAATAGCGAGACGTATGAAGTTGAAGTATTGCAAGCAGGAATTTCTGTAGCAACAATGACAACTAATGATCCAACTGCAACATTTGTAGGTTTGCAAGCATCAACAGCATACGAAGCACGAGTAAGAGCTGTTTATGGAGATGAGAAGTCGGCTTGGGTTACTATCAACTTTAATACATCTTGTGGTGTAGTATATCCACCATTTGTAGAGACATTTGAAAATGCTCAGTTATCGACAATTCCATTCTGTTGGGATAATACAACAGAATCATCGCTTCTTGAAAACATGTATAATTGGGCGGTATTTGAGCCAGATGAATATAGTTATATTGGTAATGAATATGGTAGATGTGTAAGAATACAATGTGCATCTACAAATGGCTATTCAATGTTGATGACTCCATCGATTAGTCTTGACGGAGATTATAGTTTGTCTTTCAAATATTTGAGTTCATCGGCTAATGAAAAGTTGAAAGTTGTAGTGGTTTATGATGGTGGTGTAGATACGTTGGATGTGTTTGGTAATACTAATATAGAGTGGGAAGTTGCACGTTATAGTTTGTCGAAATACAATGGTAAGGTGGTGAAAATAGGTTTTTATGCTACAGCTCAAAAGGCTTCATCTGCATATATTGTTGTTGATGATGTGAGAGTTTTGTGTTATGTGGATGATATTGTATTTGAAGATGCTATTTGTCAACCAACTCAGGGTTCTGTTACTTACAACAAATATGGTTTCACTATTAATAGTTCATCGTTGAAAGTTGGTGAGAATGTTATTGAAAAATTATTTGAAGCACAAACAGCCTCTGAATGCGACACATTGAAGACTTTGAAATTGACAATGAATGCTTCGGGTATTTATCAATATAACGATACTATTTGTCAAGGAGAAGTTTATAATAAAGCACCATTTGAAGGTAAAAATATAGTATTGTCAGGTTATTATGATGCATTATTGACATCTTCATGTGGTTGTGATAGTGTAGTACGTTTGAATTTGATGGTTCTAAATACACACTATTCATTGGCAGATACAATATGTGAAGGTGATGTTTATAAACTTGGAAACAAACAATTGACAGAGGCTGGAATTTATGTAGATACTTTAATCAATTCTCGAGGTTGTGATTCGGTTGTTACATTGACATTGAGTGTAATACCTAAATATTTTGAGGAACAACGTTATGTGTGTGAGGGCGATAAGGTAGAATGGCTTGATACAATGTTGACTACGACAGGCAAATATGAACGAGTTTTTGTCAACAATAATGGTTGTGATTCTGTTGTTATAATGAATTTGCATGTATTGCCTTCTGAGGTTGAGGTGTATGACACTATTTGTTTGGGCGAAGATTATCAATTCTTAGATACAATAATCACAGAGTCAGGTTTGTATGTGCGCACTTTCCAAAATATGTTACGTTGTGATTCAATAGTTCATTTGCATTTGACTGTGGCTGAGCCAGAACCAACTATTGAAAATGATTATATTTGTGAGGGAGAATTATATACAGGTTATGGATATTATAGAATTGAGATAACACAAGATACTATGTTGATACAGCGTATTTCTCAACCTGGTAAATGTGATTCGCTTGTACATATTTATGTTGATTATATTGAAACAATAGAGGTTGATACTGTTGTTCATATTTTGGATGGTGAGATTTATGAGTTTGGGGAGAAGACGTTGACTAAACCGGGAAATTATCGTGAAGTGTTTACTTCTTCGGCAGGATGTGACTCTATTGTGAATTTAACCCTCGAAGTAGGAACAGGATTAGATGGTGTATATGTATTGTCGTTAGTTATTGCGCCTAATCCAATATCTGGCGGTGAAACAACATATATCAATCGAGAGTGGACTACAGAAGAGATGCAAGGATTGCGTATAGAGGTAATAGATGCAACGGGTAGAGTGGTTATGCGTGAAGAGCCTATGTCGTATCCGATTTCTGTTGATGGATTGACAATGGATGGCATTTATCTTGTTCGGGTGATTGATGGTACGGGAGGAGTTCATGTAGGACGAATTGTAGTAGTTAGATAAAAAAAATCTGCTTTTTACATTTAATTGTAAAAAGCAGATTTTTTTATTTATATTGTTAAATTTCAATATTTTTTGTAACTTTGCACCAAATAGTATTAAAGTTGTATTAGCAATTCATTTTAAATATATTATTATGAAAAAGTTTTTTACATTTATTTTTCTTGCTTTTGTATCGTTGTTTGTATGTGGACAAGAGTTGGATTTGTTGAATGAAAATTTTGACGATGTGGTGTTGGGAATACCTGATGGATGGGATAATAGTGATAATACGTTGAGTAACACGATGTATAATTGGCAATATTATGCACCAGGGTATAAGGGAGAAGGTAAGTGTATGCGATTTAATAGTTATACGACGGAGCTTGGTGAGTCTTCGGCATTGAAGACTCCGGTGATGGAGTTGAATCGTGAGTCGATGTTGAGTTTTAAGTTTAAGAATGCTGATGCAGGAGATTTTTCTGTTTATTTGTCGGTAGATGGTGGTGTGACATATACAAATGTTATAGAGAAAAATTTGCGTTCAGTGGAATGGGTAGAGCGTGAATATTCGTTGGCAGCATATACTGGAGAAAAAAATGTAGTTATTGTTTTTGTTGCGACGAGCAATGCTGGTTCGGGTGATGCATTTGTCTATATAGATGATGTAGTGGTGAAGGATATACCATTGTGTGCTACGCCAAAGGATTTGACTCGATTGAGTGCTACAGATACGAGTGCTGTTTTGACTTGGAGTGTGTCGGGTATTGGAGGGGAGATTATAAATTATAGATTACATATTACGGATAATAGATTGCAGGTAACGAATACTATCGAGTTTGAAGCGGAGGATTTTATATATGAGTTGATGGGATTGATGCCAAATACTGAATATGAGGTAGTGTTAGAGGGATATTGTGGTATGGGTAAAGGTTGGTCGGAAAAGTCGGAGTTTTTGACTTTTAGGACTACATGTAGTGGTGTGAGCGTACCGATGTTAGAAACATTTGATGGGGTGCAGAATGGAATGTTGCCTGAGTGTTTTATTGCTGAAAATGCTGTAGTTTGTAGCGATTTAGAAGGTAGTCAGTTGAGAATGACAAGTAGTACTGGAAGTGGAGCGATGATAGTTACGCCAAAACTTATGCATGCCGCTAATGATTTGGATGTAAAGATGAAGGTTTATGGTGCGAAAGGAACGAAGTTTATGGTGGGTGTGATGAGTGATGCAACGCAGGCTGAGACATTCGAGATGTTGTGGGAAGATTCTATTCGAGAAAATAATGTGTGGTATGACTATCGTCGTCCGACGGTGTTATCGAATGTATATGGTGCAGATGATAATGTGTCGTTGGCTTTGTCGTTGCCTGCGGGTGTGGTTGCTACTATGTATGTAGATAGTATTGAAGTGGTGGATGTTGCTGAATGTATGTATCTCTATGATTTGCACTTTGTTACTTCTACGGCAACGAGTGTTACGATTGATTGGAGCGAGTATATTGTGGCAGAGGGGTATGAGTATGAGATTAGGGAAAAGGGAAAAGATAACAAGGAACATGGAATAGGTAATAGGGAACAAGGCTGGTTGGTTATTGGCAATTTGTTGCCTTCGACTGAGTATGAAGTTAGGGTACGTTCGGTGTGTGGCACTGATAGAGGTGAATGGACCGATTGGGTAGGCGTGAAGACTGTTTGTGCGCCACGTGAGGATGCTGTGTTTGTGGAATCTTTTGCCAAAGGTGGTGTGCCTCAGTGTTGGATGGTTAAACAGACGATTGGAGTAGATCGGACTGGTAACTTGAACCGAGGCGATGAAGGATGGTCTACTAATACAACATCTTCGAATGTATATTCTGGTACAGCGGCATTGTGGGGACGTAAGGCATATAAAGGGATACATACCATTGCTGTGTCGCAGGCAATTGATATTGCGCGTGCAGGAATGTATGATATGCGTTTTTGGGTGAAACGTTTGGATATTAACAAGAGTGATGTATTGCAGGTGTGGGTGAATAATCGTCCTGATACGGTGGATGGAGTGAAGTTAGGCATAATACATAATAGCATAAAAGATGAACCACAGGTGGCAACCTCGGGTTGGTATAAGTATGAATATAATATTCCACTAAGTGGGGTTACGTATATTATATTTGAGATGATAGCCAATGAATCTAATCAGTTTTATATAGACGATGTTGAAGTTTTTCTTGCACCTACATGTCGTAAGGTGAAAGAGGTAAGGTGGATTGGTGAGACGACCAATTCTGGTATTATTGGTTGGGATGCTGCCGCCGAAGAGAGTGCCTGGATAGTTAACTCTCAACTCTCAACTCTTAACTCTGAACTCTCAATTCAAGATACAGTGTGGGGAGAACCAAAATGGGAGTTGGATGGGTTGATGCCAGCTACAGATTATACAGTAAGTGGTTATGTGATGGCATATTGTGGCGGAGATGATAAGGGTGATTCAGTGGCATTTGAATATAATTTTAGGACTAAATGTGAGGCTGTTAGTGAATTCCCATTTATAGAAGGTTTTGAGGATGCAGAATTTCCTCCTCGTTGTTGGGAGCAATGGCAGATAGCATCTCCAGATGTGGTTGATTCTACAAAACAAGGCTGGGGAAGGAATGTAAATTTGACAAGTTATATACATAGGGGTTCTGCTTCGGCGCAATTATATAACTTTAGCGAAGGCTATAAGCACTTGTTGGTGATGCCTCAAATGGATTTTGGCGAAGGTGGTTACAGATTAACATTTTGGCAATATCGTCATGCTGGATATACTATAAAACAAATGGAGGGCGTACGAGTGTTGATAAATGATGTGCCATCGACTGAAGGAGCAGAAGAGTTGATATACATAAAGAGTAATATGTTGATGTATCCTGAAGTTTATGAAGCGGGGTGGTATAAGTATAAAGTAGATATACAAGCTACTGGTAAAAAATATATTATGTTTGAGGGCGTAAGTGAAAATTATCAAGCATCATTCGTTGACGACATAGAGGTGGCAAAAATACCAGAATGTGATGAAATAGGTGAGTTTGCGGTTATTGATGTATTAGATACAAAAATAAGCGTGAAAACGGCAGCAAACACAACATGGCAAGTGAGTTGTGTGGCAGGCAATATGGAGGCAGAAGAGGGAATCATAGCAAACGGAACAGATAGTGTTGTGGAAGTAACAGGATTGGAATCTGCAACAACATATAGATTATATGCACGCAGGGTGTGTGGTGATAAATATGGTGCATGGAGTGAGGAGTTGGTCGAAGTAACAACATTGTGTTCGCCAATAGTAGTAAATGTAGAAAATGAGTGGTTTGAGGGATTTGAAGATTGTATAGTGGGAGAATCTATTAGTAGTTGTTATATACAAGAGAGAGGCACATCATCAAGTAGGGAATTGAAAGTGATGAGTAGTTATGATGAAACAGATGTATATGGAGAATTGGTGATGTACACTATTCATCCAAAAACAGGTAGTCGCTTTGCTTTGACTCCAGAATACAATAGCGACAATTGGATGTTTGCCTATGTTGATTTGTTGGCAGGAGAGAATTATGAATTGTCGGTAATGGCACGACATGGAGATATGAAAACAAATATTTCAACAAAAGTGTCATTAGCATATGGTAGTCGTCCGATGATAGATAGTATGACGACATATATACTTGAAGATTATGTAGTAGATGGAGATTGGACACAAGTGGCAGGGTCGTTCAGAGTAGCTGAGAGTGGTAAATATTTTGTAGGCATACATCTTCAAGTGAATGATTATTACGAAAAAGGAGCAATAGATGATATTAGGTTGAGAGTAAGCAATTGTGTGAACCCATCGTTGATGTCAGCTTCACGTACTACTCAAAATTCGGTGTTGTTGAATGTGGTGTCGTTGTCGGATAGTATTAGAATAGCAGTGTCAGACAGAGTATTCAATCCAGTAAGTGAGCAAGCGAACGTATATGATGCAACTGTAAAATATTCGGGAGCACAATATAGTGTTGTTGGTTTGCAGCCAGACACAAAATATTATTATTCGGTGTGTGGTGTGTGTGGTGAATATGCAAGTGATTGGATGCGATTAGATTCTTTTGAGACAAGATGCTTAGCGGTGGATGTGCCTTTGTTTGAGGGATTTGAAAGCAATGAAAATTTTGGTTGTTGGTCAGTTATAGGAAATGGTTTAGGAGAGATAGTAAATAATGAATCTTATTCAGGCAATTGTAGTTATAAAGCTAATGGAGTTACATTTATAACACCAATGCTTAATGTTGAGTCGTTGGAAGAGTATATGCTGACAGGATATGTTTATGCCATAGACAAAAATGTAGCATTTGCTGTGGGTGTAATGAACGATCCGAACGATATAGAAACCTTTGAAACTGTTACGACTTTCACAGTGCACAATCGCACCACATGGACAGAGTTTTTTAGTTTCTTTAAACTATTAGAACAAGCAGATTTTGAGGCGTATAGAGAAGCAAAATATTTAGCAATTGTAGTGCCTAATGATGTTGATTTCTACTTTGATGATTTGCGAATAGATTTAGCCGTAGATTGTCCGAATCCAACAGAACCCGTGATAACAAATATCACTACAACATCATGTGATATTGCATGGACATCAAATGGAGAAGAAAATCAATGGAGGGTTGTAGCTGTAGGGCAACATCAGATAGATACAGTAGTGAATAGTTGTTCTGTCACTATTGGAGGTTTGCATCCATCAATGTATTATGATTTTTATGTAACTGCATTATGTTCAGATATTGAAAGCAGTGTAACTTCGTATGTGGGGGGTATGCGAACTCTTTGTCGTGATGTGATGCCATTACCTTATAGCGAAACAATGGAGGGAACTGAATATGTGAGTGATTTGTGTTTCAGCTATATAAATAAAAAGGCGGAGTATCCAGCAGTGGAGTTTGATAGAGCTCTCTTTGTGATGGGTGGCAAGCAGTCGTTAGAATTGATAATGTCGGCAACAGAGCCTTTATGTGTAATAATGCCTGAATTTGAATTGCCAACCAATCAGTTGCGTATGTCGTTTGACTATAGAAATGAGACTGCCGATGTGCGTTGGAATACAGATTTAGTGCTTGGTGTGATACGTGATGTTAATGATATTAATACATTTGATACTTTGCGAGTGTGTCCGATGAACGATGATAGTACAAGAGTATATTATTATTTTGATTCATTACCAGCAGAATTGGCTAATGCACGAATAGCACTTAAATATGGTCCTGGTCCTATTGATAACAGGAGTTGTGGTATTGACAATATTCTTATAGAGGCAATACCAGGATGTGTGGAGCCAGCAAAAGAGATGGAAATTGTGGCTTTGACAGACACGTCGGTTACCATAAAATTTGATGGACGTGGAGCAACTAAGTGGGAATACTCTATCAAGGAACAAGGAACAGAGAATAATGAACAGGGAACAATTCTCAATTCTCAATTCTCAATTCTCAATTTATTACCACGTACAACGTATGATGTATATATCCGCTCTGTATGTAGTGAGAATAAGAAGAGCGATTGGGTTGGACCATTGAGTTTTAGAACCAATTGTAAAGATGGTTTGGAAACTCCATGGATTGAGACATTTGAAGATTATACTGATATCTCTGAAGGTTGTTTTATTACAATAGGCGAAGATGAAAAAACAAATATATCGTTAGCAACTAATAAATATGCAAGCAATGGCGATAAGGGAATGTTGATGTCGTTGGGGCAATATAAAGAGTTGTATGTAGTATTGCCGAGATTTGATGCTCCAGTGAGTGATTTGAAAGTAGTATTTGACTATTATAGTGAGGAACATGATGGTGTTACTGGAGATTTGATACTCGGTGTTATGAGTGATATTTCAGACAAATTGACATTTAAACAAGTCATGGCGTATGGCACTACTAATAGCTATGTTACAAAATATCAAACATTTGAAAATGTAGGAAAAGAGTATGAAAATGGATGGATTGTATTCAAATGGTGTAATTTTAGACAGGAGTGGTCGTATGGACCTACTTATTATGCTTATTGTGGATTAGATAATATTAAAGTAGAGTCGGGAGCATCATGTTTTGTCCCAGAAGAATTTGATTTGGTGAAAGTTTCTGATATTTCGGCAGAGGTGGTTTGGAGTCATTTAGAAGATATTAAAAATGCAGAGTATAGATTGACTATTGCAGGTGGAGATGAAGAGGTAGCAACAGGTAGAGTTGATACAATGAGAGTAGAATTGACAAATTTGCAAGCAGGAATAAACTATGTTTTGAGTGTTAGAACAATGTGTAATGACACATTATATTCAGATTGGGTTGATTTTGGATTTAGAACAATGCCAGCTTCGCCAGCTTTGCCATACATTGTTGATTTTGAAGATTCAGAAGAGAATGCAAATTGGACATTGGTTAATGGAGAGCAGATGAATAAATTGATTATAGGTAGTGATGAAGAGGCTGTAAGTAGTGGCGATAAGTCGTTGTATGTTTCGCATGATGGATCAGATTATTTCTATTATTTTAATTATGCTTCAGATGTGCATGCTTATAGACCAATATATTTAGAAGCAGGGGAGTATTTAAGTGAATTCAGTTGGAAATGTGCAGGTGAAGATACTCGCGATTATGGTCGTTTGTATTTGGTGCCTGTGACACGGAAGATAAATGCAGGGGAATATATTGCAGCACAGGCATACGTGCCAGAAGGTTGTATTGCTATAGACGGAGGTATTCACTTGAATGAATCGGAAGAATGGAGACGTAAAACGGTTGAATTTAGTGTAAAAGAGTCTCAATTCTATAATCTTGTGGTTTCGTGGCATAATAACAATTCGGGAGGAGCAACACCTCCGTTTGCGATAGACGATATTGTGATACGTGAAGCAACTTGTTTGCCTGTTGATTCGTTGCATATTGTTGCTATTGATGACAGAAGTGCTATAATAGGATTTAAAGATGAGGGGTTAGGAATGAGGAGTGTTGAATGGGGAATAAAAGATAAGGCTTCAAATGTATTTGATTCTCAATTCTCAATTATTAACTCTCAACTCTCAATTCAGAATTTAGAGTCAGAGACAGAATATGAATTCAGAGTGCGTGTAGTGTGTGGAGAAGGTGATACATCTCAATGGAGAAGCATTGAGTTTAAGACAGAAAAAATGGCTGTTATTGCACCTTATGCGACAGGTTTTGAAGATGCAAAAGACAATGCGGGTTGGACTATTGTGAATAGAGGTAATAATGCGTTTATTGTAGGACCTACAGATGAGGCTGTAAGTAGTGGTGATTCGGCATTGTATGTGCATAGTACGCAAGATTCGTATGATGTAAGTTATAATTATGTAAAAAATGCAGGTTATACATATAATACACAAAATATTTATGCGTATAGATTGATAAGATTTGAACCGGGTTCTTACTATATTGATTATGATTGGAAATGTGAAGGTAAAGAAAATGAAGACTTTGGACGAGTATATTTGCAGATTACAGATAATAGATTACAGATTACAGATGAGTCTGTTTTATTAGATGAAGGTCCATTGTATGGTAGTTTGGAATGGAATCGTCAAGGAGGTGTCTTGGTTGTTGAAGATACAATAATCTATAAATTTGTAGTGATGTGGCAAAATGAGGTTGATGGAACGTATTATACTGGTCCTAAGCCTTTGGCTATAGATAACATTAATATAGAAAAATTGGAATGTGGAGTTGTAGATAGCATAAAGATTGTGACATTAGGAGACACATACGTAAGAGTAGAGTTTAACAATAATTCGCAAAAAACAAAATATAAATTGCGTGAAGGTGTAGTAGAGGTTCAACAAGGCGAAGAACAAGGAAATAGTTTAAAATTTGATGGATTGAAGAGCAATACGCAATATAGTTTGTCGTTGAAATCAGTTTGCGAAAATGGTTCAGAGTCACCAGAGAGAGTGTTGAATTTTACAACGACTAAATATCAGTATTTATTGCCATACGAGACAGGATTTGAAGAAGATGAAGATAATAATCGTTGGACGTTTGTGCATAGTATTGGATCTAACAAATTTGTTATAAATAGCGATAGAAATGCAGTGAATAGAGGTGATCGAGCTTTGTATGTTTCGAGTGGAGATTCGGTATATAATTATGTGGATTATACAAGAAATGTGATGGCATATGTGTCGTTGACATTTGATGAACCAGGAGAGTATGTGATTAGTTATGATTGGAAAGCGAAAGGAGAACTTGGTAGTGATTATGCTCGAGTGTTCTTGGCACCTACAACAACTAAATTGGTTGAAGATACACGTTATCCGTATGAAACATTGCGTAGTGATTTTATTGCAGTGGATGGTGGAAACGGATTATGTTTTGATACAGCAATATGGCATAATCAAACAGAAGTGTTTGAGGTTGAGAGAGCGATGAATTATAATTTTGTTGTGACATGGCATAATGACCAATATATCAATGGCACACCACCAATTGCAATAGATAATATAGTGGTGCGCAAAAATAGTTGTAAGGCAGTAGAGTCGATAGATTTGCTTGAGGTTAAAGATGTAGAGGCTACTGTAAAAATAAGGGCAGAAAATGTGTCGGTGGTAGAGTATAGAGTTAGTTTGACACGAAATCCAGATGATGCATTTATTTCAGATGTTACGTCGGGGGATATGATATATTTAGCTGGATTGAAACCGAATGCAATACAATATTTGTATGTGAGAATTAAGTGTTCTGATGCAGATTATTCGTTGTGGCAAATGGTAGATATAACGACTTATTGTGATGATATTATAACTGTTACAAAAACGCAACCATACATAGATAATTTTGAATATACAGAGTTAGATCCATGTTGGATTGTTACTAAAGGAGGTAGAGCTACAGGTGAAATTAGTATGTTTGCATCGTTAGAGACAACAGTGTTGAAAGCAACTAATGATGTGGATGTGAGATTGACACGTCCGTTTAATTTGGTTGCAGGCAGACGTTATGAATTGAGTGTGAAATCGCGTCAGCGTGAATTATTAGAAGATGCTCGAGTTGGTTTTGTTGCAGGTCGTAGAGATGGTGAATTTGATACATTGGAGCAACATCAAGTTACGCAAGCATACGATTATTATGATGCAACATTTATACCAGCAGAAACTGGGGTATATGAGTTAGGTGTTTTGATATTTACACCATGGTGGTGTAATAATTCAACAACATATTTGTTGACAGTAGATGAATTTGAGGTGAAAGAGGTGTTGTTGGCAAAACCAGAAGCATTTGCGGTAGATTATTTGTCGTCGAATCAAGTAGATTTGAGTTGGAAGGGAGATGGATTGGCTGATAGTTATGGTGTTCAGTTGTTGATAAACGGAAGTGTTGTTAGAGATACGATTGTGGTAGAAGAGAGTGTGTCGTTTGCTGGATTGAAAAATTCGACATTGTATGATGCACGAGTGCGAGGATTATTGACTCAAGCTGGTGATAGTTCAAGTTGGGCAACATTGTCGTTCCGTACGCATTGTGATGTGGTGGCATTGCCGTTTAGGGAAAATTTCGAAGAATTGAATGGGGATATACCTACATGTTGGACATTGGCGTCTAATCTTACAGAAGAAACTCGTGACTGGGCTGTTAAAGAGGGGATGAATGGCAATAAGGCAATGCAAGTGAGTACATCGTTAGCTAATGGATATGCTGTGTTACATACTCCACTTTTGTTTGTAGATAGCGATATTTATAGTTTGAAATTCCGCTATGAAACGAATATCAGTGATGATGAATATTTGGTTGTTACAATTAGTGATGATGCTGGTCTCACATTTGCTGATACTGTGGTATATGTAGTTAAGAATAATGCGTGGACAGATGTTGAGTATAGTTTATCGGATTATGTGGGTAAGACGATTATGGTAGAATTCAAAGTTCGTTCGTTGCGAGATAACAGTTATTCACAAACAGTCAGCATAGATGATGTGAAGATAGTGTGTCGTAGTGCGAATGAGATTGTTTATACAGATCATATTTGTTGGGGTAAGCGTTATAGAGGATATGGATTTGATGTAGATACAGAGCGATTGAAATTTGGGTTGAATAGGATAGAAGAGTTGAAAGAGTCGCAAGTAGAGGGTGAGTGTGATACGATGAGAGTTCTTAATCTTATTGTTGACCCTGCAGGAACATTCTATTTGAATGATACTATTTGTCCAGGAGATGTTTATAACAAAGGAGCATTTGATGGTTATAATCTTACAGAAACGGGTACGTATTTGAGTGAACCACAAGTATCGTCATGTGGATGTGATTCGACTGTACGTTTGTATCTTGTAGTTCAAGCTAAACGAGAAATCATAAATGACACGATATGTGAGGGAGATGTGTATGAATTTGCAGGTAGAAAGATTGAAACTACGGGAATTTATGTAGATACTGTTTCTTATTGTGAATTCAGGACATTAAATCTTGTTGTGCATTCTAAATATTTTGAACATGGGGATACAATTTGTGAGGGTACGATTTTGGATTGGGAAGGCATGCATTTGAGTGAGACGGGTAGATATGAAAAAGCGTATCTAAATCAATATGGTTGTGATTCTATTGAAGTGATGAATTTATGGGTAATACCAAAACAAGTGGATTTATCGGCAACTATTTGTCAAGGAATAACCTACTATTTTGGTGGTGTGGAACGCAGAGAAGCAGGAGTTTATGTAGATTCATTAGTAAATATTTTAGGTTGTGATTCAATAATAACATTGCATTTAAGTGTGTCAGAACCATCGCATAGTCGATTTGATGATTATGTGTGTGAAGGTTATGAGTATGTAGGTTATGGTTTTAAGGTATTTGGTATAGAAAAAGATACTTTGTTGTCGCGTTTAACATCAACATTTGCAGGTTGTGATTCTATAGTTGAGGTATTTGTAAAATTTGTACCAACGGTTGAGGTTGATACGATAGTAACAATTGTAGATGGCGAGTTTTATGAGTTTGGAGAGAGAACATTGACAAAAGCTGGCTTATACACTGAAACGTTTATTACTCAGGGTACATCGTGTGATTCGATTGTGAATTTGACGCTTGTTGTGGAGACGGGATTAGAAGGAGTGTATGTGTTGCCGTTGGTAGTTGCACCAAATCCGATTAGAGGAGGAGAAAGTACGTATGTGGATAGGAGTTGGACGCTCGAAGAGCAGAGAGGATTGAGAGTGGAGGTGATTGATGCACGAGGCGAGGTGGTGATGAGTTATATACCAGATAATTATCCGATTGAGATTGTTGGATTAGGAACTCGTGGAATTTATATGATTAGGATTGTGAGTGGAATAGGTGATGTTTATGTGGGAAAATTAGTGGTTAATTAAACTTTTGCAAAATCTGCGGGTCAAAGAGACAAGAAGTAGCAAAGAAACCGCGGATTTTGCTATTTTTAAGATTAGAATATTAATTAAATTAAATCAATTATTATGAAAAAGATTTTGGTTGCCTTAATGGCAGTAATGATGACAATGGGTATGATGGCTCAATGTCCACAACAAAAAACATGTTGTCCTGCAAAAGCAGCAGAAGGTTGTCAAGTGAAAAAAGAGTGTGTGAAACATCAGTGTGTATATTCACCAGAAACTCGTGCTATGATGCAAGTTGATAGATTGTCGCGTGTTATTAAAGATTTGACAGGAAAAGAGAGAGAGCAGTTGTTGTCGTTTTATAAATCACACTATATTAAATGTGATAAGAGAAAAGAGACTGCTAATCCAATGACAAAAGATGAGTGTAAGAAAGAGTGTGATGCTGAGTTGCGCAAGGTATTGGGTGATGATCGTTATATTCAGTATCTTGAAACAATGAGAGAGAAGAGAATGGATTGTGAGATGCGACCTATGCCTCATGGTCCTCGTGGAGAAAAACCATGTGTTAAAGGTGAAAGACCTGCTGGTTGTCAAAAACCATGTTCATCGACTTGTCCTAAAAAATAAGTTTTTACTGAATAAAAAAAATCCTCTGATATTTAAGTATCAGAGGATTTTTTATTGTTTTATTGATTTGGGTTTTATACATTAAAGCGGAAGTGCATGATGTCGCCGTCTTGGACGATGTATTCTTTGCCTTCAACGCCCATTTTGCCAGCTTCTTTTACAGCAGCTTCAGAGCCGTATGCAAGGTAGTCTTCGTACTTGATTACTTCGGCACGGATGAAGCCTTTTTCGAAGTCGGTGTGGATTACACCAGCGCATTGTGGAGCTTTCCAACCATCGTGGAATGTCCAAGCACGAACCTCTTGTATGCCTGCAGTGAAGTAGGTTTTGAGGCGGAGAAGTGCGTATGCTGATTTGATAAGACGGGCAACGCCTGACTCTTCGAGACCGATTTCAGAGAGGAACATTTGGCGTTCTTCGTAGGTTTCGAATTCGGCGATTTCGCTTTCGATTTTAGCCGCGATGACGAGCACTTCAGCACCTTCTTGTTTAGCTACTTCGCGTACGCGCTCAACATATTCGTTGCCTGTTGCTGCACTTGATTCATCAACGTTGCAGACGTAAAGTACTGGTTTGGCTGTGAGAAGGAATAGTTCGCGAGCGATTTTTTCATCGTCTTTATTATCGAAAGTTACGGTGCGAGCAGAGAGTCCTTGTTCGAGTGCAGCTTTGTATTTTACGAGCACTTCGTAGATTTGTTTAGCTTGTTTGTCGCCACCAGTTTGAGCTTGTTTTTGTACTTTTTGAATACGTGAGTCAACGGTTTCGAGGTCTTTGAGTTGGAGTTCAGCATCGATGATTTCTTTGTCGCGGATAGGGTCAACTGAGCCATCGACGTGGACTACGTTAGGGTCATCGAAGCAACGGAGTACGTGGAGGATTGCGTCAGTTTCACGGATGTTAGCGAGGAATTTGTTGCCAAGACCTTCGCCTTTAGATGCACCTTTTACGAGACCTGCAATATCAACAATTTCGACAGTAGTTGGTA
>JBGVPL010000038.1:0-10589 GCA_045126975.1 Candidatus Aphodosoma sp.
CTCTACAACAAAAAAAATACTAATTTCGATTTTCATCTCGACCACACAGGTCTATATACCAAATCAATAAAACTCATCGAAACCGATTTCGACCTTATTCTTCGTCAAGGCATCGGTCGCAACAACCAACTCAATTTTGCACTCAACTACGACAACGATTTCTTCAACTACTATGGAGAAGCTCCAATCACTATTGACTCTATTCAAACCATCCATCGCATCAACGTTCTTTTAGGTATTCAATCAACTAGTCGCACCAATGGTTGGGGCTATCGTGCTAACCTTCACTACAAAGGCATGTTTTTACACAATATGCCAGTTAACGAACATCGCATCATTCTCGATGGCGAAATCAGTAAAATCCTTGGCAAAAAACCACTTAACATCGGTCTCTTTGCCGACATCAACCTCCTCAATTCTAAAATATTGTCCCCCTGTCTTAGGGGGACGAGCGGAGCGGAGGGGGTTAATAACTCTCAACCCTCAACTCTAAACTCTCAACTCAACACTACTGCCGTTATTGGTATCCTCCCATCATACGACATCGTGCTCGATAATCTCCACTTCCATCTCGGTGCCAAAGCCTATTTCTCAATAAATAAAGGTCGTATTGTCAATGCCATGCCCGACGTAACAATCAACTACAACGGAGGCAAAATCTTCTCAATCTACGCAGGTATCACAGGCGACTATCAAATTCATACCCTCTCATCTACGCTCGAACACTGTCGCTATTTCGATCCACGTAGCGCAGGCTTAGCACTCAATACCTATACCCCAGCAGACTTCTTCGCAGGTTTCCGCCTCAAACCATACCTCGAAGGACTTATGGTTGATGCACACGTCAACTACAAATTCGTTTACGACGACTACTTCATCCACAACATAATCGACTCAGTATCTAACAACTACACCAACCAATTCACAGCCTCTTTCTCTAACACACAAATCCTCTCTACTGGCGCACGCATCAACTACAACCACCAAAACAAATACGTAGCCCACGCAGGTTTCAAATACAACTACTACACTGTAGCTGATAGTTCGCTCACAATGGTCAATCGACCAACATGGGAAATCGAAGTCGGCACCGAAATGACCCCAATAAAAGGCCTTTCAATCAATGCCGATTTCTACACTGGCTTAGGCTACAAAGCAATACTCCCAACCCAATCAGAGCCAATCGCATTACCTAACCACTACGACCTCAATATCGGTGCAGCCTACACCTTCCACGAACAATGCACCGTATTCGCACGATTCAACAACCTAATCAACAGCAAATACCAATACTTCTACGGCTACGAAAACATAGGCTTCAACTGCCTATTCGGCATAAAAGTAACATTCTAAAAAAGTTACAAAAACGTTTGGTCAATCAAAATAATTTTTGTAACTTTGCACCCGAATTCGCACAGAGGTCATTAAGTAGTTCTACCAGCGGGTTGCTGGCACCCTCACCTCCCCGTCTAACTAATTAACACACATTAAATTAAATGTACGCAATCGTAGAAGTCCTTGGTCAACAATTCAAGGTAGAAGCAGGACGTAGAGTTTACGTTCATCGTATGGAAACTGCAGAACGCGGTTCACAAATCGAATTAGACAAAGTATTGTTAATTGACAACGAAGGCAACATCACTGTAGGTGCTCCAGTTATCGAAGGTGCAAAAGTAGTTGCAGAAGTTCTTTCACACGTTCGTGGCGAGAAAGTTCTCGTATTCCACAAAAAACGTCGTAAAGGCTACCGTAAACTTAACGGTCACCGTCAAAACTTTACAGAGTTAATGATTAAAGAAATTAAAGCGTAAAACCTATTAAAATCAGAAGAAAATGGCACACAAGAAAGGAGTCGGTAGTTCAAAGAACGGTCGTGAATCAGAAAGTAAACGACTTGGCGTAAAAGTTTTTGGTGGACAATTTGCTAAAGCTGGCAATATCATCGTTCGCCAACGTGGTACAGTGCACAATCCTGGTGAAAACGTAGGTATCGGTAAAGACCATACTTTGTTCGCCCTCATTGATGGCACAGTTGTTTTCCGTAAAAAACGTAACAACAAATCATACGTTTCTGTAGAACCAGTTGCTGCTAACTAATTTAGTAGTTCTCGTTCGAGAAAATCTTATAAAAAAGCCGTTTAACGTTGCGTTAAACGGCTTTTTTGTATTTACACTTCAACACATCACTATCAAACTCTACCCACCTTGAAAAATCGTACTCTTCACAAAACATCCTCCGTCGCAACCTATAATTCCGCCCATGCGACAATACACCACAAAAAGAATTAAGCTACGCTTGCAATTTTGTAATTAAACCCCTCCCCACTACGTGGACCTCCCCTAAAACAGGGGAGGAATATATGCGCTCACAAAATTTTACACGTTGTACAAAAGTTCGACATCCCGATATTCTCCCCCTGTCTTGAATAATGCTACAAAAGTTTGGCAACCTCAATATTGTTCCCCTGTCTTAAATGATACTACAAAAGTTCGGCACCCCGATATTCTCCCCCTGTCTTAGGGGGAGTGGCCGTAGGCCGAGGGGGTCAATCCCTATTCCTTGTTCCCTACTCCCTGCTCCTTACTCCCTGCTCCCTATTTTAACCGCAAAGTTAACAATTATATTTCATTCAAACTACATTTTACTTGTGCATTTTCCATAAAAAAAAGAGTGATTAGCCTATTGACTAATCACTCTTTTTAATTTTACTCTTCGACTAGATCAAAATCTTCTTTCGAGACTCCACAAAGTGGACAAGTCCAATCTTCTGAAATTTGTTCAAATGGAGTGCCTGCCGCAACACCATTATCAGGGTCACCTACTTGTGGGTCATAAACCCAGTGACATACTGAACATTCATACTTTTTCATAATTTGTTTCTCCTTCATTTTTTTAATAAAACATTATCTATAATCTCTTTAAGTTTTGGTTTTGGCAAAGCACCTTGTGATGTTTGAGGATTTTCTCCCATAGGAATAAATACCAACGTAGGCACCGAACGTACACCAAATAGTGTAGCTAACTCCTCCTCTTCATCCACATTCACCTTATATATATCTACCTGACCTGCGTATTCACCTGCTAACTCCTCAACTATTGGCAAAAGCATACGACATGGTCCGCACCAAGGTGCATAAAAATCAATTAAAGCAGGCTTATCGCCTAAAAATTTCCACTCATTAGTAGGATTGTTTTCATAATCCATCACTTTGCGGAGAAAACCACCTTTTGTAAGATTTATTGCTGACATAATTTTAGATTTTAAGATTTATATTTATTTGTCAAATATTATATAACAAATATTATGCAAATTCATAACACGTAATAATTTATGACAATTCGGCATTTAATTATTGTTAAATGCCATTTTTTTTGTAATTTTGCATATCACCATTTCATTTATTATTATGTTCATATTCAACACAACATTTTCAATCCACGAATCGACAACCGACCGATGTTTGAAATATATTCAAACACAATATATTCCTAATCTTCTTGATGATGGATTCTCAAACCCTCTATTTTTAAAAATACATAGCGAATCGACCGATGGTTATCACAATTATGCCATTCAATTCATTGCTCCATCATTACAATTTATCAACAATTGGAAAGCTGAAATGGAACGCGACTACATTACCGAAATACGCTCGCTATTTGGAGAAAAAGCATTAACCTTCAGCACTATTATGGAAAAACTTTAAGATTATGAAACTTCCAAATACAACCGAACGAATAATATTAGGTATTGACCCAGGTACTACGATTATGGGGTATGGTGTGATACGTGTAATGGGACAACATGCCGAATTGATTACTCTCGGCTCGGTGGATTTACACAAACTAAAAGACCATTACCTCACACTCAAAGAGGTATTTAACGCTGTTACTGCATTGATTGAAAAGTATTTACCCGACGAAATGGCAATCGAAGCTCCATTCTTCGGAAAAAATGTACAATCGATGCTCAAACTTGGTCGTGCCCAAGGAGTTGCCATCACAGCTGCTCTACTACGAGACATACCTATTACCGAATATGCACCTCTAAAAATAAAAATGGCAATTACAGGTAATGGCTCGGCAAGCAAAGAGCAAGTGGCAAATATGCTTGAACGCATGCTCCACATACCCAAAGAGATGATACCAAAACACTTAGATGCCACCGACGGATTAGCAGCAGCCTATTGCCACTTCCTCCAATCTAACCGTCCCGAAACAACAAAAAAATATTCAGGCTGGAAAGACTTCATCGCAAAGAATCCTGACAAAATAAAATAAACAAAACGCCAAGCAAATAAAGTTTGGCGTTTTTTATTTTGGCACAATAATTGAACAAGAAAAGTCAAAGAAATTCTCGCTACTCGCTACTAAAAATCTAAATATCTATAATATGAAAACCTTAATTTTTATTACTATGATTGCATTCACATTGCCTCAATTACCATACGATTATGAGGCTTTAAAACCAGCTATTAGCGCAGAAACTCTACGCTATCACCACGACAAACACCATTTGGCGTATGTAAATAACTTAAATAGACTAATTAAAGGCACTGAGTTTGAAGACAGTGAATTGGTCGATATTGTCCGCCATAGTAAAGGTGCAATATTCAACAACGCGGCACAAGTATGGAACCATACGTTCTATTTCGAACAATTTGGCAATTGGACTCCAATTCAAGGACAATTAGCAGAACAAATTGTGCGCCAATGGGGTACGATTGAAAAATTCAAAGAAGAATTTGTTGCCGCAGGAGTATCGCAATTCGGTTCAGGATGGGTCTGGCTCGCTTGCAACAAAGATGGCGAATTAAGCATTCTAACTGAATCAAATGCAGGTAATCCTCTTACCAAAGGATACATTCCTCTACTCACATTCGATGTATGGGAACACGCCTACTACATTGACTATCGCAATCTTCGCGCCGACCACTTAAATGCATTATGGCAAATTCTTGATTGGCGGGTAATTGAAGATAGGTATCTATTCTTTAATGAACAATAAAAAAAGTGAGGAACAAATCCTCACTTTTTATTTTTTTTCTCTTTTAGCCATTTACGAAGAGCAACATGATATTTCGCCGCATTACTATTATGTTCAGCAAGAGTCACCGCAAAATTGTGTGTACCATTAAAATCGGGATGAGCACACATATATATATAATTATGTTTTTCGGCATTCAACACAGCATCAATAGTTGCTATGCTTGGCAAACGAATTGGTCCAGGAGGTAATCCTGCATATTTATATGTATTATATGGGTCATCTACTTTAAGATGTTCAAACAAAATACGATTAAGTGTGAAATCTTTGAGCGCAAATTTCACCGTTGGGTCGCTCTGCAAACGAATACCTTTACGCAAACGATTGAGATACAAACCTGCTACACGCGATTTTTCAGGCTGATAGTTAGTCTCCTCCTCTACTATACTTGCAAGTGTGATAACCTCAGGAATAGTCAATCCGAGACGCTCTGCTTTTTCTCTTCGACTATTAGCATTCCAAAAGGCATCGTTCTCTTTTTTCAATCGTTGCATCAATTTTTCAACTGAAATAGTCCACCACACTTCGTATGTATTACGAATTACAAGTGCAAAAAGATGCTTTGGTTCATAACCCAATTCTGCCATTTTCTCCTCATCTGTTATAAAATTCATTATTTCAACAGAATCCATCATCAATTGCTTCGACACCTTAGAAGCAAATTGTTCAGGCAAACGCATATAATTGATAGTAAGGCGCACAGGAGTTTGCTCAGCACGTTGCACACGTTGCATCAATCGCAAATAATTCATATTTGGAGTAACAACATAAGAACCTGCTGGTAGAACAGATGTAGATTTCAAACCCAAAGCACGTGCAACCATCATAAAAGCTTTTGGTTTTAAAACAACGCTATCAGCCTCCAATTGAGCTACAAAATCCGCAACATTTTCATTCTTATCTACATAAACTCGAACTTCTTTACCCTCCGAAGTATGCACTTTAACATCAAAAATATTAGTCCAAATAAGAAAAATAGCTAACAAACCGACCAATACAAGTACAAAAAAAGCAATAAGATATTTTTTACAATTATCTTTTATATTCATAATCAAACATTTAATTTACATCAATTATTTTCATAACTCAAATACAAAGATAAGCAAAATATTTTAATCAAAAAGTTTTGTAGAATGAAATATTTATTGTAACTTTGCACTGCTTTTTCAGAAAGCCCGTTCAGTAAAGCTGACCTGACTGGAAGTGTGGGTGAGTGGCTGAAACCACCAGTTTGCTAAACTGACGTACGGGTAACCGTACCGGGGGTTCGAATCCCCCCGCTTCCGCTGAACATTTTTCCATAAAGTCGATATTCAAAAATATCGACTTTTCTTTTTTTATATTGTGTAAAAGTTTGTAAAAATATTTTTTAATTAAAAAAAATATTGTTACCTTTGTACCCGTAAATATATATATGTTAACAAGGCAAAACTGAACAACTATAATTTTGCTTGTTCCAATTTGCCACTAAATTTCTAACGCTATGAACGAAGAAAAAGACCTAATCGAAGTAGATGACACAGAGTGCATCAATTTCATCCTAAACACCCTACCCGAAGAACTAAAAGACAAAGTAACAGATGATGACATCCAATACGTACTTGATCTTATCTGTGAATACTATGCAGAAAACGACCTCATCGAAGAAGATACAGTAGAGGAAGCTACCATTGCTGAAGAAGATATGTTCAATTTTATCTTATCTGCTATCCGCAAAGAAAAAATTATAGAAATGGATGAATATACTTTAGAAGCAATCCTTGATGGCGAATTTGAATACGGCAAAACAATAGGTATCTACACAGAAGAATAAATGTTGTATTTCATACTAAGATACATCGTAAAATACAGACTAAAAGTAGTCAGCGAAAACATAGCACACTCTTTTCCTGAAAAAACAGAAAAAGAGCGTGCTTTGATTGTTAATAACTTCTACCGCCACTTTGTACGTCAAAACTTAGAGAGCCTACAGTTTATATTTATATCACCCCAAAAGATTAGACATAAATTTGTATTTGACAACATTGATCTCCTCGAACATTTTGCTGCACAGGGACGCAATATGACAGCCGTAATTGGTCACTATGGCAACTGGGATTGGATGGCATCAGTACCACTTTGGAGCGACAAATTCAACGTAGGAACACTATACAAACGCATCAAAAACAAATTTTTCAACAATCTATTTCTCAAAATTAGAAGCCGATTTGGAGTACAATGCATTGAGATGAAACAAGCTCTGCGTGGTATTATAGAACTCAATAAAGCCGATAAACCTAATATCGTAGCTTATATTGCCGATCAAAATACAACAATGCGAAATGTACATTATTGGATTGATTTTCTAAATCAAGACACTGCGGTACAATCAGGTTGGACTACTATTGCAAAAAAATTCAATACTGTTATTTTATATTTGAAAATAACACCTATAAAAAAAGGACATTATGTAGCTCATTTTGAAATAATAACAGAAAACCCTAAATCAATGAGCGAAGAAGAATTACTAAAAGATTATTTTGCTAAATTAGAAAGAGACATTAAAGAAAAACCCGAATATTGGCTTTGGTCACATAAAAGGTGGAAACACTCAAGACACAAAATTGAAAATTGAAAATTAAGAATTGAGAGCCGAAGAAAATAATTATGATTTATGAATTAAATAAAGTTTCGGTTGTTATACTAAACTACAATGGTATAAAATTAATGCAACAATATTTGCCTACTGTAATTGCTAATTCAGGAGAGGCTGAAATTGTTGTGGCTGATAATGGCTCAAATGATGGTTCAGTAGAATGGTTAAAAACTGAATATCCTCAGTTACGACTTATTACATTCGATAAGAATTATGGTTTTGCCGAAGGTTACAACCAAGCATTAAAATTAGTTGATAATGAATACTATGTATTATTAAATTCGGACGTTCACACGCCAGAGAATTGGTTATTACCTCTATTCGATTATATGAAAAATCATACTGAATGTGTAGCATGTCAACCTAAAATACATTCAGTTCACGAACCAAATAAATTTGAATATGCAGGAGCAGCAGGTGGTTTTATAGACATATATGGTTACCCTCTTTGTCGTGGTCGTGTAATGAGTTATATCGAAACAGACAACAACCAATACGATACCATTCAAGAAATATTTTGGGCAACAGGAGCATGTTTATTTATTCGAAGTAAAGCATATTGGGATGCTGGCGGATTAGATGGAAGATTTTTTGCTCATCAAGAAGAAATAGATCTTTGTTGGAGATTAAAAGCAAGAGGAGCATCTATTGTTTGTGTGCCACAATCAGTAGTTTATCACGTAGGAGGAGGCTCTCTTGGATATGAATCACCTTTCAAAACTAAACTCAATTTTCGCAACAATGCCCTATTATTGTACAAAAACTTATCATCAGATCGTTATTGGTGGACATACATATTCAGATTGTTACTTGATTGGGTAGCTGCATTGCAAATGTTATTACAGAATAAACCCAAAAACGCATGGGCGGTAATCGAAGCACAAACAGAATTCATCAGAATTTATAAGGACTTTAAAACTGATAGGGAAAAAAATCTCGCATTAACAATACACAAAAAACCTTCAGGCTTATTAAACCTTTGGCTCATTTGGCAAGTCTATATAAACAAAAAACAAAAATACTCAGATTTATAGTATCAACATATTACTTTTTTTTGTAACTTTGTACTTTATTTAAAACAACATATCAATTAACATAAAAAATCAAATAAAAATGAAAAAGATTTTATTATTTGCAGTTGCCTTAGTTATGGCACTTACAGTTTCGGCACAAGAACAAGCACAAGTACAAAAACAAATTGTTGAAATCGCTGAAAAAACTTATGATTTCGGAACAATCAAAGAAGAAGACGGTCGCGTCTCTCACGTATTTACATTGAAAAATGTAACAGAAGGACCATTAACAATAAAGAATGTACGTGCATCTTGCGGTTGTACTACTCCAGCTTGGAGTCGTGAACCCATTGCGCCTGAAGCAGAAGCTCAAATCACAGTAACTTACAATGCATCAGGTCGTCCTGGCGCATTTCACAAATCTGTTACTGTAACACTCAGCAATGGTACTGAAGACTTTACACAAGTATTGTTCATCAAAGGTAAAGTTACTCCTAAACAAGTTGCTCCTGTTGCTGAAGAAACTACAGCTGCTCCTGTTGTAAATAAATAATTTATACAATAAAAAAAGACACTTGAGGTCGGGCATGTCGGACAAGTCCAGACACGTCTGACCTTTTTTCTAATATACCATAACCCTTATCTAACATTTCGTGTCTAACATCTAATATCTAAAAATATGTCACACATCGAAAATAACGAAGAATACAAAGGTTTGACAGTAAATCAAGGTGTCGAACAACCACCTATGGTGAATCCATACCTAACTCGTCGTGTAAAACGTCGTCAATTATCAGTTAATGATTACGTTGAAGGTATTCTTGTAGGCAATCGTTCTATACTTAGTCAAGCTGTAACTTTAGTCGAAAGTCTTCTACCAGAACATCATACTATAGCACAAGAAGTTATCGAAAAATGTCTTCCTCACGCTGGTAAATCTATTCGCCTCGGTATCACAGGCGTACCAGGTGCAGGTAAATCTACATTCATCGAAGCTCTTGGTACATACCTTTGTAAAGAACAAAACCACAAACTTGCAGTATTAGCTATCGACCCAAGTTCAGAGCGTTCAAAAGGTTCTATTCTTGGCGATAAAACACGTATGGAAGAACTGTCTATCGCCGAAAATGCTTTCATTCGTCCTTCTCCATCAGCAGGTTCGCTCGGTGGTGTAGCACGCAAAACTCGCGAAAGTATTATCCTTTGCGAAGCAGCAGGTTTCGACACCATCTTCGTTGAGACAGTAGGTGTTGGACAATCCGAAACTGCCATGCACTCGATGGTTGACTTCTTCCTTCTCATCCAACTTGCAGGCACAGGCGATGAACTTCAAGGTATCAAACGCGGTATTATGGAAATGGCAGATGGTATCACTATCAACAAATGCGATGGCAACAACATCGAAAAAGCACAACTCGCTAAACGCCAATTCCAAAATGCCCTCCACCTATTCCCTATGCCCGAATCTGGATGGGCACCACAAGTAACCACTTGTTCTGCCTTCGAACATATCAATATACCTGAAGTATGGAAAATGGTTACTGACTATGTAGCATTTACAAACAAAAATGGCTACTTCGACTACCGTCGTAATCAACAAAGCAAATATTGGATGTATGAAACTATTGATGAGTATCTCCGCACAAGTTTCTACAACAATCCTACTATTGAAGATTTGTTGAAACAATACGAAAATATGGTAAACAACAACGAAATGACATCATTTGCTGCTGCACATAAATTACTTGATACATACAACAATATCAGAAATGAAAAATGAGGATTTTAAATATTTTCTAATCCCCTTCATCATTATATGGATTGTGGGACTCATCCTATGGTCTATTACCGATAAAGTAGGAATGCACATTGTTCTAAATGGTTTTCACACCC
>JBGVPL010000039.1:0-73716 GCA_045126975.1 Candidatus Aphodosoma sp.
ATTTCACTATTTTAATCTCCCACAAATAACACAAATTTTACAAATTCTATCTGGATTTATTTTTTAGACAGAATGACATAAAAACATATTATTCCTTTTCATAATGGTCTTGTTTTTACTCCATAAAAACTTCAACTTAAAAGACATATTTTACCATTCGGTACTTGTTTTTCTCCCACAAATGGCACAAACCACAAATATAATTGATTTGTGATTATTCGTGAGATTTGTGGGCGAAAATATATGTGAGAGAAAAAAAACTCACTCCTCGGCAACAAAAATATACCTTCTAACAATCTTCTCCAACGGCTTATGCCATGATTCCACCAGCTTAGGGTCAATTCCCAATATCCGCTGAATCACAGATTTACGCTGATAATAATATTTTTGAGTAACACTCATCAACTCACAAATCGTATTTCTCGAACAATCCATAAAAGTCAACCAAATTATAGTCAAATCAGTCTTTGTCAATTCAGGATATGCCTTGTGCAACTCAACCAAATTCGCCTGCGCATCAGCCAACATCGTATCCCAATTCGCAGTATATCCCTTTTTATACTCCTCAAACAAAACCATAAATCTCTCTTTGCGTTTTTTCACATCTCGCTCCAAGTCACTAACCTCTTGTTCCAAACTGCTCACCTCCTGCACCAATTCTCCCACATTTTGTTCCAGCCCACTCACTTCCTGTTCCAATTCATTCACATTTATTTTTAGTTTGTGAGCATTCTTTCTGTGTCTCTCCTTTATTGTGTATGTTACCACCAGCACCACAATCACCACAAGCAGAAGCACATTATATATTCCTCTCATTCTCAACTTCTCTTTCTTATTTTCCAACTCCTCATTCAGCAAGTCATACTCTGCATTTATAGCACCAAGGCGTTGACTAAACATAAATAAAAATTCCTCTCGTTGTTGATAATACGCCTTTTCCCAACTCTCACTTGCTTCTTTATATTTTCCCAACAAAGACAATCTACGAGAATCATAAAAACTAGCATCAGCCTTAAAACGTCTATGATTCTCTACTTTTTTTATATAAGCCAATGCACTATCAGGCTCTCCTTTTCTCAAATAAGCCTCTGCCAATATACAAGCATTTCCAGCATAAGGCATAGCCTCATAATGAGGTTTAGCGTATGCGATCACTGTGTCAGGATGCAATTCATCAATATGCCACCAAGCATATTTACATTTTGCCAACAGATCTCCCCAATCATCAAAATATTCAATACTCTTTTCTAAATAGTATCGAGCAGAATCACCTTTTGTCAATAGGCTCAAATCCATATACGAATAAGGTAATCTGCGCAAATTATTATACTCCAAATCTTTTTCCAAAGCCTTTTTTGCATAATTCAAAGCAAGAATAGTATCTGTAGTCATAGTATTATGAACAATCATAGAATATACAAACGATGCCGTTGAATCACAATGAGACAAATTTGCTTCCGCTCTTTTTAGATGTATCATTGATCTATCATAATCTCCACCTGCTCGCAACTTATAACCAATAAAAGCATCACACAAACAGACCTTTCCCTTTTCCCCCTTCCTTTCGTATATTTCTATACACCTTTCTAATGCTTCTATGTCGATACCGTCACCGCTCTGATTTCTGGCAGATATCATCGCCTCTATTAAGGTATAATCATCATTTAAATTTAATTCCTTTTTTCTACCACACGCCCCCAAAAGAACCAATATTACGATTGCTACTATCACAAAAAAAATTCTTTTCATACTTTTTCAGTTTTTATAGATATTCTCAATTATTGCACTACAAATTTAGCTAAAAAAACAGCATTTTTTATGAGACTCAAAATTTCGAATATTCGAAAAAAGCTTACCCCCCCCATTAATATTTTGACAATCAATAATTTATATACTACTTTCAAACTATTTCACAAACCCAGTTTTCGAATATCAAAAATTTTGAAGTTGACTGCAAAGATAGTAATTTTGCATCAAAATCCTAATTATTCACACTAAAAATTTTCAATTATGAAGAAAAAAATTTTTTCAGTAGTAGCAACATTATTGCTCTCTTGTTATTTTGCATTTGCTCAAAATGGAGGAATCCCAGTCGAACTCAAACCATTGTATTAGTTATTTGTTTCAAAAAAAAAATTAAATTATGTATGCGTATTAAAAAAAATATATTACTTTTGCATATAAATTTCAGTAAATTAAAGGAGGTATTTATGAAACGAATCTTATTTTTCATTTGTTGCTTAACTATAAGCACGATGATGTTTGCACAAAGTGAAATATCTGAATTATTTCCTACTTTAGCAGGATTAGAAAGAACTAGTTTTCATTATTATCCTGATGATTGCAAAGGCAACTTTTCCACTCTAACCGCTCCGACTAAAGTTGACACGGTTATAAATGACAAAAACTATCTTCTATTTGATGATTTCTTACTATGCGAAGAAGATAATAAAGTGTTTATTTATAGCTTTGTATATAACAAAGACTTTGTTTTATACGATTACACTTTAGAGGTTGGCGATTCGCTACAATACCTTTCTATAGATGAATGTTATATTTCAAAAAGCCATTATACCCCAGTTGCAGATTATTTGGGATATGCTTCTATAGATGAAAATGGAGATTGCTTTGTTGAAAATAAAATACCTATGACGAAAATAGGTGTAAAAGAAGTGTCAACAGTCACTTTATTAGACGGAAAAGAGTATAAAAAATGGGGATTTAATAATGGTTTTGAATATATTGAAGGCATTGGTTGTGTTTCTTCAGGAAATTATTTCGATTTAATAATACCATTAGCAGTGCCTACATGTCGCTTTGAAAATAACTTAGTTTGTATAAGCAAAAATGGGCAACTTCTTTATTCAGAAGAAAAAGAAAAACAAAAACGCTTTGGGGTTGCATGTAAATGCCTTTCTGCTGGCGCAGAAAACCCTGAAACTAATATCGAAGTAATCACTGCCCCAACGCAAACTATTCAAAAAATTATTCATAATGGTCAACTTTATATTATCAGAGATGGAAAGACGTATAATGTGATGGGCGTAGAGGTTGAGAATGTGGATTTTTGATAAATAGAGGAATTAAAGAATTAGCAGACACCCGTTTTTGGGAGGGCACTGAAAAAGTCCTACTTTAAAAGATTTTTATAAAAAAAAGAAGGGATTGTAACGATTTTACATAGCAGTCCCTTTTTCCTTTTTATATAGTGAAAATTTACATATATGTGCCACTAAACCTTTATATGGGTCATATTTCTATCTTTTTTACGAGAAAAATTGTTGTTTATGGTTGTTTTACTTCGTTGTTATTAATTTGATAATACGTTTTATATTAGCAGCAAACATAGTGATGGCTCCTTGCATTTGCATGGCTTCTATTCCATATGATTCTGCTCGATCATATCCTAACACATTTTTTAATTCAGCATTTTTAGCCTCTATCTTATATCGTTCGTTACGATAGATTTCTTTAAACTCATCAGTTTCTTGGAAGGCTAATTGTTCTTTTTGTGTATCTGTTTTAATAGTTATACTATAAGTTTTACTCTTAGCTCCTTCTTTATAACAACCATTTCGCAATGCGCAAGTTTTACATTTCTCTATATCAAAATAATAAGTCAAAGTTTGATTTTTTTGTTGATTCTTCTTCCCTTGTTTAGCTTTGCGTATAGCAATATGTCCGGCAGGACAAACATACATTCCTGCATCTTTGTTGTACTCCCATTGTTCTGATTCTGATTTAAATCCTTGACTAATTGAAGGATTTACTTTTGCTACGATTCTATATTCTTTTTCTTTTGCTTTCTTTAGATTACTATCTCCAGAGTAGGCTGTATCCCCGATTACGTTTTTTACCTCTATACCATTCTGACGAGACTTCTCTACTAATTCTGGTAACTGAGGTCCATCGCCTCTATCACCAGATGTAATAGTTGCAGCGGTAATAATACGCTCTGGTGTCATTGCTATATGAGACTTATAGCCAAAAAAATGGTCATCTCGCGTTTTATGACCCATACGAGCATCCTTATCTTTTGATGTAGTATAATGATCTTGAATATCTTCTAATGTTTCTTTTAACAAGTTAAGACGTTCTTGCACTTTAGGAATATTGATTAGAATTTTGTCTTCAGAAACTTTATCTACCAAACTTTGAGTGTATGCTAATTCATGCTCTAAATTATCATCTGTATTTTTTGCGGGAAGAATTTCTTTGATTCCATCTTGAGTTTCGTATAGTACCTTACGTAATTGTTTAGAGCGTAATTTGAGAGCCTGGATTGGAGAATAAGGATTAGAACGAGAACCTGAATGAGTTGCATCTACTATGATACTATTTGACTTGATGATTCCTTTGGCAATAGCTATTTCAACTGTTTTTCCTATTAACATATCCAACAACTCTAAATCCTTTAGACGAAGTTTACGAAACTTGGTCAGAGTGCTAGAATCAATTACATCTTCTTCAGGAATCATACCTAAAAAGTATTTGTAAGACATATCGTATCTTGAATGTTGTACAACATCTACATCTGATAAATCATAGATAACTTTAAGAAGTAAATATTTAAAAAGACGTATTGGACATTCTGCACGACGACCTTTTTGTCCTTGGCATATTTAGAAACCAACTCTTCATAGACAAAAGAGAAATCAATCAAATCGTTAATTTGACGAAGCAAATGATCTTTCGGAACTACAATATCATATAACCCCGAATAATTACTGAATGGAAGACTATGTTGGAAAGTAAGCATAACTTGTTTGAATTATGCTATAAAGATACAAAAAAAGTCGCACATTTGCAAGTTTTTAGCTTACTAAATGTGCGACTTTTTTATTTAGTCTAGACGAGAGACTTTTTCAGTGCCCTCTCTGTTGATTCCGTTTTTTTATTCTTCAAGCATTGCTTGTGTACTATTCAAATCAAGTTCATCGCCATTTTTATCGACAAATCGGTACTGAAGGAAGCCTAAATCTTGTACGGGCAAAATCCTTATTCCAAAACCATATTTCATTTTCCAACGTAATAGTTGAGAAGGGAATCCGCTTTTGATATATGCTGCTACGTAAGGGTGCAGATGTATGGTGAAACGAGAGGTGTTGTAAACCTCTTTTATGAGTTCGAATTTTTCTTCTAATTGGTCTGTGAAAAGGATAGATGGCTTAGCTTTGCCTGTACCAAAACAGGTAGGACATGTCTCGGTGGTATCGACTTCGAGAGCTGGACGCACACGCTGACGTGTGATTTGCATAAGTCCAAACTTACTGAGTGGCAATATGTTGTGACGAGCACGATCAGCACTCATAAGTTGCTGCATGTATTCATAGAGCTGGTTGCGATTAACACCTTCGTTCATATCAATAAAGTCGATGACAATAATACCGCCCATATCGCGAAGGCGAAGTTGGCGCGCAATTTCTGCAGCAGCAGCCATGTTGACCTCTAAGGCATTCTCTTCCTGAGTTTGAGAGGCTTTGGTGCGCGTACCGCTATTAACATCGATAACGTGCATTGCTTCAGCCTTATCCATAATAAGATAGGCTCCACGCTTAAACGAAACGGTGCGACCGAAGAGTGATTTTATCTGTTTTGTGATGGCAAAATTGTCGAATATCGGTAGTTCGCCATCGTAGAGTTTCACTATGTTTTTGAGTTCGGGAGCAATCATTTCCACATACGACACTACCTCTTCGTAGGCAGAGAGCGAATTGACGTGAATTGCCTCAAATTCAGGGGTAAACAAATCGCGCAAGATAGATACGGTGCGACTACTCTCCTCCATCAACAAAGAAACACCTTTGGCACGACGTAGTTCGTTTATGACTTTAGCCCAGCGTTTCTCCATCATTTTTAGCTCGTTATCGAGTTCGGCTACGCGTTTGTCTTCAGCCACAGTACGAATAATCACGCCGAAAGATGGAGATTTGATGCTTTGCACCAATTTACGAAGGCGTACACGCTCTTCGTTGGATTTAATCTTTTGAGATACAGAGACTTTATCGCCCAATGGCAACAGCACCATATTGCGCCCTGCGATACTGATTTCGCCTGTGAGGCGTGGACCTTTGGTATTAATTGGCTCTTTAACTATCTGAACCATTATGAATTGACCTTGTTGGAGGACGTCTTTGATTTGACCGTCTTTAGGCAAATCAGGCATACGTTTCACCTTTGGGTCGTGCTTGCGGTCGTCGAGGACTTGGCGCACGTAGTTATTGAAGGTGAGGAATTGCTGTCCGAGGTCGTGATAATGGATAAAAGCCTCTTTTTCAGAACCTATATCGATAAATGCAGCATTGAGTCCTGGCATGAGTTTCTTAACTCGACCAAGATAGATATTGCCCACTACGAAAGAGTGTTGCAGTGTATCTTTGTTGAGTTCAACCAAACTTTTGTCCTCAAGGAGAGCAATGGCGATTTGGTCGTTCTGCGCATTTATTACTAATTCTTTTTGCATTATTTTTTTTAGTAGCGAGTAACGAGTAGCGAGTAACGAGATTTTAATACTCGGCTTTCGCCTCGTTATTTTTTTTAGTAGCGAGTAGCGAGACACGAGATGCGAGACTTACTCGCTGCGCTCGTTTATAAAAAAAAACAAATTTAAAGCACCGGCATTGGAGTGCCAAGTTTCTCTAAATTTGTTTTTATGATTCATAAGACTAACCGTAAAGATTATTTTTTCTTTTTATGACGGTCTTTTCTTAGTCTTTTTTTACGCTTGTGCGTAGACATTTTATGTCTTTTACGTTTTTTTCCGCTTGGCATAGCTTATATGTTTTTTAAATGTTAATAAAAAAATTCCTAATTTAATTATCAGTCAAAAGATTAATTATTTTACTTTAGCAGTAAATTCTTTTGAAGGTTTGAATGCAGGAATATTGTGTGCAGGGATTTTGATAGTAACGTTTTTAGAAATGTTACGAGCTGTTTTTTCTGCACGTTCTTTAACGATGAAGCTACCGAAGCCTCTCAAATAAACGTTTTCGTTTTTTGCCAATGAGTCTTTTACACAATCCATGAAAGCCTCAACTGTTTTCAACACATCATCTTTTGCAATACCTGTGTTTTTTGAAATCTCATTTACAATGTCTGCTTTAGTCATTTTTGTAAAATTTTTAAGTAATACAATTATATTTTTGATTTATATTCGTTTACGATATTTCTTACAACCGCAATCGGAGTGCAAAATTACAACTTTTTTTTTGATTGACAAAACATTAGCAACTATTTTTTTGCTTTTTTTCAAAAAAAACACATCTCGCTATTTTAATCTACACTATATCAAACAATTATCAATTTAATTTGATTTTTTTGCTCAAAAATTTGGTAATTTGAAAAAAAAGATGTTACTTTGGCAAACTTTTCATTTCTAATTTTATACACTATGTCAGTAAACAAAGTAATTTTAATTGGTAACGTAGGAAAAGACCCTGATGTACGTTACTTGGAGAACAATGTAAGAGTAGCTAATTTCCCTTTAGCAACAACCGAACGTGGTTACACTATGTCAAACGGCACACAAGTGCCTGACCGCACAGAATGGCACACAATCGTAGTATGGCGCGGACTTGCAGAAGTCGCAGAAAAATATGTTCGCAAGGGCGCACGCGTTTATATCGAAGGCAAAATCAAATCTCGCACATACGAGGACAAAATGGGAAATCGCCGTTACATTACAGAAATTTATGCTGAAGATATGCAGATTTTGACTCGTCCTCAAAATCAAGATGGTCAACAACCTGCTCAAAATCAACAACAATATGGAGCAAACCAATACTCTGCTCCTGCGGCACAAACATTCACACAACCTATAGCTCCTGCACCACAACCAGCGCAACAACCTGCAGCTGAACCTGTTGCTCAACCTTTCATCGGTGCTCCTACAGGAATGGATGACGACCTTCCGTTTTAATTAACACTAATAATAAAAAGTGATTGATTTCATTTTGAGGTCAATCACTTTTTTTTGTATAAAGTGGATTGTTTTATTTTTGCTTATGTGATATTTTTTCTGTATATTTGCACATTAATAGGAATACATTTTCCTATGCCTATTGTTTAACGAAATTTTTATTATTTTGGACCCTACCCCCTTTGTATTAGCGAGCATTGTTCAACCATTTAGTATCAATGCTTTAATTGCTTTTTTTGTTACTATTGTATGCCTTTTTGTTTCGGCGTTTGTGTCGGCTTCAGAAGTGGCTTTTTTCTCGCTTTCGCCTAAAGATTTTGAGCGAATGGATGAAGAAAAAAATCCGGTTGATGAAAAAATCAAACTTTTATTGCAAAAACCTGAACACTTATTGGCGACTATTTTGATTACAAACAATTTGGTCAATGTGTCGATAATTGTTTTGTCGTCGTATATCATCAATCAAACTCTTGATTTTAGTGCTTTCCCTGTACTTGGTTTTATTTTTGAAACTATACTTATTACGTTCATAATCTTGCTTGTAAGCGAGATTATGCCTAAGATTTTTGCTCAACAACATGGGTTGCGTATGGCACGTTTTGGGGCTGGCACGTTAAAAGTGTTACGTAGCGTATTAAAACCATTTGTTTGGATATTAGTTAGTTCTACTTCGGTAGTAAACAAACGTTTAGCTAAACACAAGCATGGGTCTAACTTGTCGATGGACGAATTGTCGCAAGCATTAGAATTGACATCAGATGCGATACAAGAAGATACTGATATTCTGAAAGGTATCGTGAATTTTGGTAATATCACAGCTGCAGGTGTAATGACTTCGCGTTTAGATATGGTTACGTTGGACGTTACTACCCCATTCGACAAGGTGATTGATTGCATCGTTGAACATGAATATTCGCGTATCCCTGTGCTTCAAGGGTCGATTGACAATATTCGTGGCGTACTATATGCCAAAGATTTGATACCTCACATCAACAAAGGTCCTTATTTCAAATGGCAAACTCTTATACGTCAGCCATATTTTGTGCCTGAAACGATGAAATTGGACGACTTGTTACAAGAATTTCAAAAGAATAAAATACATATTGCCGTTGTAGTTGATGAGTTTGGTGGCACTTCGGGTATGGTTACGATGGAAGATGTTTTGGAAGAGGTGGTTGGCGAAATCAGCGACGAATATGATGTAGATAACTCGTTGTACACCAAGCAAAATGATGGTTCTTACGTGTTTGAAGCCAAGATTATGCTCACCGACTTTTTCAAGGCTACTGACATTGATTCTGAGGACTTTGAAGATATTACAGAGGAGGTTGATACTTTGGCAGGGTTGATTTTGGAATTAAAAGGAGATTTCCCTGAACAAAACGAAGTAATTACGTATAAGAATTACGAGTTTAAAATCGTAGCTATCAATGCGAGAAGGATTTTGAAGGTAAAGTTTAATACAATGAGGAGTGAGGAATGAGGAATGAAAAATTAGGAATTAGAAATTGAAATGAAGAATTATATTTTATTTGTTTTTGTTGTTTTAGCTTTGGCAAGTTGTGGAAAGAAGGCGCAACCTAAACCGTATGGATATTTTAGGATTGATTTGCCTGAACATGAGTATGTTGAAGTGAGCGATTTAGGACCATATAGCATTGAAAAAAGTGTTCATTGCTACCCTAACAAGTCAGATAATACACATGCAACAGAGACTGACGAGTGGATAAATCTTGTTTATCCAACGATAAATGCTAAGATACATTTGAGTTATAAACATATCAATAAATCTACGTTTCAGCAAGTTACAGAGGAAAGTCATTCGTTGGCATACAAACATACGGTGCGTGCAGATGCAATTCAAGAGAGTTACTACGGCAACGACACCACTCGCGTGTATGGCATTTTGTATGAAATGAAAGGCAATGCAGCTTCGCCTGCGCAGTTCTATGTGACTGATAGTATAAGGAACTTCTTGCGTGGGTCGCTATATTTCAATCATACCCCAAACGCAGACTCTATCGCCCCTGCGGCAAATTATGTGCTTCAAGATATGATACACTTGATTGAAACACTAAAATGGAATGAGGAATGAGGAATGAGAAATGAGGAATGAGGAATTCTTAATTCTTAATTCTAAGCTCTATACTTTAATCTATATACTCTAATCTCTAAACTCTAATCTAAATACTATGATTACAGAAGTACAAAAATACGACAATGGATTGTCGGTAGCTTTGTGGAATATCACAGAGTCAGAAGACGAATTGATGGCATTATTGGATAATGATGCTATTGTGGCAGAGGAACTTATACCGTTCACAAGCACTAAACGCAGACTCGAATATTTGGCTTCACGTTGTGCGCTAAACGAATTAACTGGCGAACAACAACGTGTTTGCTATCACGAAAATGGTGCGCCATATCTGGCTGATAATTCGTTGAATATTAGCATATCACACACAGGACACTATGCTTTGGTGGCTACTCATCCCGATAAAGCTATAGGTATCGACATCGAACGCATTGGCGACAAAGTTGAGCGCGTTAAACATAAATTTCTCAGTGCTGAAGAATTAAAAAACATTGATGCACGTTCGGCTAAAATACATTTGACTATATTGTGGGCTGCAAAAGAGGCTATGTATAAAGTGATGGGTGTAGAGACTGTAGAATTTACAGAACAAATTATTATTGAGCCTTTTACGCCTTATATGGAGGGCGAAATCGTTGCCCACGAAACTGCTTCAGCTGACAAGAAAGACTATAAATTGCAATACAAAGTATATCCTGAATTTGTAATTGTATATACGATTTAAAATTTATATTGAACGCAAATTTCCACAAATTACTCGTTAATTTATATATATCAATAATTTACGTTTAATTAATGATAATTTACGTTTACAAAAAACATTAACACAAATTTTCGTAAAATATTCCTAAATCATTGTTGTTATACAACCAAATATTAGAGAATAAAGCAAAGGGACAGAAGATGTTTGCTTTACTAATTGACCCGGAAAAGTGTTCGGACGAATGGTTGTGTCAAATATTGTCAACTCTTAACACTAAACTCTCAACTCTCAACTCTCAACTCTCAACTCTAATATTTGTGGGAGGAAGTCAGTTGAAGGAGTCGATATATAATACGGTAGAACGGATAAAGAGATTGACATCTGTGCCTGTTGTGATGTTTCCGGGCGATGCATCGCAATTTGCCGAGAATGTAGATGCTTTATTGTTTTTGTCGTTAGCTTCAGGACGCAACGCTAAATATCTGATAGAACAACATATATATGCTGCACCACTAATCAAACATACAGGTGTAGAAACTATTCCGACAGGATATATACTTGTTGATGGAGGGAAAGATACTGCAGTAGCTCGTGTTAGCCACACTACTCCATATTCGGCTGAAAATATAGAACTCATAGCAAACACTGCCCTTGCATGCCAATTGTTAGGACAAAAAATGGTTTATCTCGAAGCAGGTAGCGGAGCTAATCGACCTGTGCCACAAAATGTTATTAAGGCTACACGAGAGGCTATCAACATTCCACTAATCGTAGGTGGAGGCATAAAAACTCCTGAGATAATGCAATGTACGTTTGATGCAGGAGCAGATTTAGTTGTCGTAGGCAATCACCTCGAAAGTCACCCTGAAGACTTAACTCTAATATTAAACACTTTGACATAAATTACCGTAAATTAATCGCAAATTATTATGTCTATAAAATTAATGGATAATTTACGATTATTTGCGTTCAAAATAAATAATTTATGTTCTTATGATATTCTGTCTTATAAAACCAAAAATCAAGAATATGAAAATTAAATTTTTATCAATTATGGCACTTGCTGCTACGCTTGTGGGATGTTCGAACAATGCTCGCATTGACGAATCGAACGACCCTAATTATATTGGTCGTCACGAAATGACTATCTCGGATGGCAAAGTTTCGCCTGAAGTGCTTATGGCGTTTGGCCGCTTGGGCGACGTACAAGTATCGCCTAACCAAAGCAAAATACTCTATGGCGTTGGTTATTATAGTGTTGCACAAAACAAAAGCAACCGCGAGTTGTTTGTAATGAATGCCGACGGCTCAGACAATCAACAAATTACTGCCACTCTCAAAGGCGAATCAGGAGCTCGTTGGGTGAAAAATGGCAAAAAAATTGCATTCCTTTCAGCTCAATCTGGCTCTATGCAATTATGGGAAATGAACCCAGATGGCACAGGTCGCACACAAATATCTAACCGCGAAGGTGGTATTAGCGATTTCTTATATTCACCTGATAGCAAACAAGTTATTTTGATTGCTAACGTAAAATGGGGCGAACGCACAACCGACCGCTATCCTGATTTAGACAAAACTTCGGGCATTATCGTAGAAGACCTTATGTACAAACATTGGGACGAGTGGGTTACAACAGTGCCTCATCCATTCCTCTATGACTATGACGGCAAAACTCTTAGTAATGAGCGTGATATCATCGAAGGTGAACCATTTGAATGTCCACTCAAACCATTCGGTGGTGCCGAACAATTGGCATTCTCGCATGACGGAAAATTGATTGCTTATACTTGCAAAAAACTTTCGGGTCAAGCATACGCATTGTCAACTAATACAGACATTTACCTCTACGATGTAGCTGAAGGTAAGACTGTTGCCAATCTTTCGAAAGACATGATGGGTTACGACATCAACCCTACATTCTCGCCTGATGGTACTAAATTGGCTTGGGAGAGCATGGAACATGACGGATACGAAAGCGACAAAAATCGCTTATTCGTAATGGATTTAGCTACTCGCACTCGCTCATATATCACTGCCGATTTCGACCAAAACGCCAACTCATTGCAATGGGACAAAGAGGGCAAACACATCTATTTCGTTAGTTGCTGGCATGGTTGCACTCAAGTATATAAAGCAAATATCGAAACAAAAGAGATTAAACAACTCACTGAAGGACAACACGATTACGAACAAATTGCACTTTGTGGCAATAAAATAATCGGTGTACGTCACTCTATGTCGATGCCAAACGAAGTATATAGCATCAACCCTGAAAATGGCGAACAAACTCAAATTACATTCGAAAACAAACACTTACTTGACCAAGTAAATATGGGTAAAGTTGAGCCTCGTTGGGTGCCTACAACCGATGGTAAAGAGATGCTCGTATGGGTAATTTATCCAGCTAACTTCGACCCTGCAAAAAAATATCCTACACTACTCTATTGCCAAGGTGGACCACAAAGTCCTGTAAGTCAATTCTGGAGTTATCGTTGGAACTTCCAAATCATGGCATCAAACGATTATATTATCGTAGCACCTAACCGTCGTGGATTGGTTGGTTTCGGACAAGAATGGCTCGAAGCTATTTCAAAAGACTATGGCGGACAATGTATGCGCGACTACTTCTCGGCTATTGACCATGTTGCACAAGAGCCATTCGTAGATAAAGACCGCTTGGGTTGCGTAGGTGCTTCATTTGGAGGTTATTCAGTTTATTGGATGGCAGGTCATCACGAAGGTCGTTTCAAAGCATTTATTGCTCATGACGGTATGTTTAACCTCGAGCAACAATACCTCGAAACAGAAGAGATGTTCTTCGTAAATTGGGATTTAGGCGGTCCATATTGGGACAAGAAAACTGCTGAAACATACGCAAATTCGCCTCACCGCTTTGTTGATAAATGGGACACACCTATTATGGTCATCCATGGAGAAACCGACTATCGTATCCTCGCATCGCAAGGCATGAGTGCTTACAACGCAGCCAAACTTCGTGGTATTCCAGCCGAATTATTAATATTCCCTGACGAAAACCACTGGGTATTGCAACCACAAAACAGCGTCCTCTGGCAACGCCGTTTCTTCAATTGGCTTGATAGATGGTTAAAATAAGAAAATACAACACAAAATAATGGCAAGAATATTAGCAATTGATTACGGACAAAAACGCACTGGAATAGCCGTTACAGACCCTCTACAAATGATTGCAAATGGATTAACTACAGTCGAAACGCCTAAATTATATGCGTTCTTAGCTGACTATTTTGGTCGTGAAGAGGTGGAAACTATCGTAATTGGCTATCCTAAAACGCTTCGTAACGAACCTGCCGAGGTAACTAAACTTATCAATCCGTTTATAGAAAAACTACGCAAACTCTACCCCGACAAGAAAATCGAACTCATCGACGAACGTTTTACAAGCAAAATGGCTTTTCAAACTATGATTGATAGTGGAATCGGCAAAAAAGCTCGCCAAAACAAAGCCCTCATTGACCAAATCAGTGCCACTATAATACTACAAAACTACCTTGAAAATTTAAAATTTCAAAGTTGAAAGTTGAAAATTTGATACCGAATGGTAACTTTCAACTCTCAACTTTCAACTCTCAACGATATGATTACAGTATCTAACCTCGCAATGCAATTTGGCAAACGAGTGCTTTTCTCGGATGTCAATCTCAAATTTACAGCAGGCAACTGCTATGGTGTAATCGGTGCTAATGGTGCCGGCAAATCTACTTTCATTCGTATGCTCAGTGGCGAACTCGACCCTTCACGCGGACAAATATCATTCGGTCCTGGCGAACGCCTCTCAGTGCTCAAACAAGACCACTTTGCCTACGACAATTTTACGGTTATCGACACCGTAATGATGGGTAACGACCACTTCTGGCGCGTGAAAGAGGAGAAAGAAGCTATCTATATGAAGGAAGATTTCACCGAAGAAGATGGTATCCGTGCTGCTGAATTGGAAGAGAAGTTTGCCGAAATGGATGGTTGGAATGCCGAAAGCAATGCGGCTCAACTGCTCAGCGGTTTGGGCATAAAAGAAGATCTTCACTACCAACTAATGAGCGAATTAGAAAACAAAGAGAAAGTGCGTGTTCTCCTTGCTCGCGCTCTATATGGCAAGCCTGACAACCTTTTGCTTGACGAGCCTACCAACGACCTCGACGTAGATGCTGTAATGTGGCTCGAAAACTATCTTGCCAACTACGAGAATACTGTTCTTGTCGTTAGCCACGACCGTCACTTCCTCGATGCTGTATCAACCCACACTATCGACATCGACTACGGCAAAATCACTATGTTTGCCGGCAACTATACCTTCTGGTACGAATCGAGTCAACTCGCTCTTCGCCAACAACAAAACCAAAACAAAAAGGCTGAAGAAAAACGCAAAGAGTTGGAAGAATTCATCCGCCGTTTCTCTGCCAATGTGGCTAAAAGCAAGCAGGCTACAAGCCGTCGCAAAATGCTCGAAAAACTCAATGTGGAAGAAATTCAACCTTCTACTCGCAAATACCCTGCTATCATCTTCACACCCGAACGCGAACCGGGCAATATGGTACTCGAAATCACAGGGCTTGGCAAGCGTGCCGAAGACGGACAGGTATTGTTCAACAACGTATCGTTCAACGTCGAGAAAGACGACAAAATTGCCTTCTACTCGCGCGATGCACGTGCTATGACTGCCTTCTTCGAAATCATTATGGGCAACGACCGCGACTTCGCAGGCAAATTCAATTGGGGCGTAACCATCACAAATGCCTATCTCCCACTCGACAACACTCGTTTCTTCAACAACGAACTCTCGCTCGTAGATTGGCTCGGACAATACTCCGCCGACACAACCGAAGTCTTCATTCGTGGCTATCTCGGCAAAATGCTCTTCTCTGGCGAAGAAATCTACAAACGTGCTAATGTGCTTTCGGGTGGCGAAAAAATGCGCTGTATGATTGCCCGTATGATGTTGCGCAATGCCAATGTCATGGTGCTCGACTCGCCTGTCAATCACCTCGACCTCGAATCAATCCAAGCCTTTAACAATACACTCAAAACATTCAAAGGCAATATATTACTCTCATCTCACGACCGCGAATTCGTATCAACAGTCTGCAACCGCATCATCGAACTCACACCAAACGGCATCATCGATAAATACATGGACTTCGACGAATATCTAACATCAGACGAAATCCATGCTCTCCGAGAAAAAATGTATAAATAATACTTTATGTTACAAAATGAAAACAGCCGATTAACTTATATTATTAATCGGCTGTTTCTATTATATCTTCTTCGAAAGAGACAAAATCGAGTTTGTCGAAACGGTCGCGAACGCGGTCGATGTCGCTGAGGCGGATACGGAAATAGAGCGTACAGTCCATCTCTTGCACTTGATTGACTATCGCAAGGTCGAAGTCTTTCATTATGCGCATCACAGCATTAAGGTCTTGATAACCGAATTTTGATACAAAGGTTTTCTCGACTATGCGCTCCTCTATCGTGGCAGCTGCTATGGCTTCGGCAGCAGAGGTTTTGTAGGCTTGGATTAGTCCGCTCGTACCGAGCAATGTACCCCCAAAATAGCGCACTACGATAATCAATATATCAGTAAGGTTACTACTATTTATCTGCCCTAATATTGGGCGACCAGCCGTGCCAGAAGGCTCGCCATCGTCATTCGCACGAAAAACATTGCGTTCATAACCTAACATATAGGCATAGCAAACGTGGCGAGCATCATAATACTCCTTGCGCTTCTCGGCAAGAATTTCTTTGATTTGCTCGACCGTCTGCACTGGGTAGGCAAAGGCATAGAACTTACTGCCCTTGTCTTTGTACAATGCTTCTGATACGGATGATATGGTTAAGTAAGTATCCAATTTTGTTTAGAGGTTAGAGTTGAAAGTTGAGAGTTGAGAAGTTAAAGGTTAAAGGTTAGAGGTTA
Organism: Candidatus Aphodosoma sp.; assembly: GCA_045126975.1. GTDB lineage: Bacteria > Bacteroidota > Bacteroidia > Bacteroidales > Paludibacteraceae > Aphodosoma. The sequence continues at coordinate 16,676 of JBGVPL010000039.1, forward strand.
GAGATTGACTTACTCCCTGCTCCTTATTCCTTATTCCTTATTCCCTATTCCCTATAGTAGACTCTACGTACGCGGGATGAGACGCTGGTAAGGACTTCATAAGGTATGGTACCAAGTATATTGGCTATTTCAGAGAGACCTTGTTTATCATTGAACAACACTACTTCATCGCCTACTTTGACATCTAAGCCTGTTACATCAATCATTGTGAGGTCCATACAGATGTTACCTATAGTAAGCACTTTTTGTCCGTTCACGAACATAGAACCACGACCATTGCCAAGACGGCGGTCAACTCCATCGGCATAGCCTAATGGCAAAAGAGCCACTAACGTGTCGTGCTCTGCTACTCCACGACGACTATACCCTATCGTCTCGCCGGCTTTGACCACTTTGAGTTGCATGATGCGAGTAGAGAGCGAACATACGTTGCGTAAGAGGTCTTCGTTACAACAATTCACACCCCAAAGACCTATGCCAAGTCGCACCATATCAAATTGATACTGAGAAAATCGTTCGATACCAGCGGTATTCAACGTATGGCGCAAAATTGCTTCTCCATAAGGCAATGAACGCTTGATATAGGTAGAATTGCGGTCAAATAGTTCGATTTGTTGCAAGGTGAATTGATCCATCTCAGGCGACAATTCGTCAGCTGCAGCAAGATGCGAGAATATTGAACGCACATCAATATAATCTTGTGAATTTAATATTTCACACAAATGCTCTAAATCAGCTGCCTCAAAACCTGCACGATGCATACCTGTATCAAGTTTGATATGCACTGGATAGTGTTTGTAGCCATGACGGCGCACCTCGTCAATAAATATTTCCAAAAATTCGAACGATGAAATTTCAGGTTCTAATTGGTTATGAAACAGATGATGCAAAGCCGACACCATTGGGTCAAGTACGAGAATTGGCAACTTAATGCCAGCTTGACGAATTTCAACGCCCTCATTTACAAACGCTACGGCAAGATAGTCGCAACCATAATGTTGCAATGCTTGAGCCACTTCGACCGAGCCACTACCATACGCCGAAGCTTTAACCATACACATGAGTTTGGTTGTAGGGCGTATTTTAGCACGAAAATGGTCAAGATTATGGAACAAGGCATCAAAATTGATTTCGAACACTGTGTCGTGAGCAAGTTGTTGTAAGTGATTTTGTATGCGTTCAGGATTGAATTGTGGCGCAATCTTTAACAACAAAGCCTCATCATGCAAATTACGCACAAAATCGCTTGTGAGGAAATCTATTGTATTCTTAAAAAACAATTTGTCGTCAATAGCAAACATTGACGAATGTAAAGCTAATTCGGGACCGATGAATACGATGCGGTCAACCGAACGACTACGGATTACTTGACAAATATTGAGATAAAACATCTCATTTGCCAAGTCGTCACCATCGATATCGGACACAATAAGTGTGCGGTGCAAGTTCTGATTGCCTGACTGTTGCTCAAGAAACCCTAATGCGTGTTTGGTGAGCGACGTGAGGTCGGAACTATGCCCATCACGAATAATCAGACAATTGTTTATTCCTGGTTCAACTTCGTATCTTGCTTTTTGACTCATATTTAGATAATTAGTAGCAAGTAACGAGTAACAAGACATTATTCATATTTTAAATGAATTCTCGCTACTCGTTACTATTTTATTTCAAAAGTGACTCTGGTGTGAGATTGTCTTTCTCAATATCGAGGAAGTATTTATAAGTGCCTACGCGCAATTCGTCGCAAGCGTCGTAATCGCAAACAATGATGCCTTTTGGGTGCATTTGAAGAGCCGAGATAGTCCACATTTGACAAATGCCCTCTTCTACAGCGTGACGCAATGCGCGTGCTTTACCGTGTCCGTTGACGAGAATCAACACTTCGCGTGCGTCGAGCACTGTGCCTACTCCAACAGTCAATGCTGTTTTTGGTACTTTGTTGATATCGTTGTCGAAGAAACGCGAATTGGCGATGATTGTGTCGGTAGTAAGATTCTTCTTGCGTGTGCGAGATGTAAGTGATGAACCTGGCTCATTAAACGCAATATGACCATCAGGACCAATACCACCAAGGAAAAGGTCGATACCGCCTACGGCTTTGATTTTATCTTCGTAGCGTTGGCACTCTGCATCGATGTCTTCGGCATTACCATTAAGAATGTTTACGTTCTCTTTTTTGATGTCGATGTGAGAAAAGAAATTGTTCCACATGAAAGAGTGATAGCTCTCTGGATGAGATTTAGGCAATCCGATATATTCGTCCATATTGAACGTAATAACATTCTCGAACGAAATAACACCGCGTTTATTAAGTTCGATGAGTTCACGATACATACCAAGAGGAGAGGAACCTGTAGGCAAACCTAAAACGAAAGGTTTATCTGCTGTAGGTTTAGCGTTAAGAAGTTTTTTTGCCACATAATTAGCTGCCCATTTAGACATTCTGGCATAATCTGGTTCAATAATTAAGCGCATATCTTTAAAGTTAAAAGTTAAAAGTTGAAAGTTTGTTACGGTCTGTCGACCATTAAATTTAATTGTGCATTATGCATTTTGCATTGTTTTTAGTGCTACTGCACGACCTAATTCGTAGAGTGCTTTAGCTTGTTCGGCTGTCATTGATTGTTTAACTTCGACAGAGCCTGTAATTTCCCATTTCATTGCTTCGGCAAAGGCTTCGAATGGTTTGGTTGTAGCATTAGCCCAAGTAAATGAACCAAAGCAACCGAATTCATGATTTTTCACACCACGAGTTTTAATTTTAGCAAGCAACGAAGCCACATTTGGATATAATTCGCCACAATATGTAGGCGAACCGCAGATAAAGCCTTTATAACGGAAAATATCGGCAAGAATATATGAATGGTCGGAACGAGATACGTCGTGCAATACAACATTTTTAGTTACCGATGCTGCTCCACGAGCAACCATTTCTGCCATCTCTTCGGTGTGACCATACATGCTACCGTATGCAATAACTACGCCAGATTCTGTTTCGTATTTGCTCAAGCGGTCGTAAATACCAATCACTTCGCTGATATGGTCAGTCCATACAGGTCCGTGAGTAGAACAAATCATCTTGATTTCTAAACCGCCTAATTTTTTCAAAGCAGTTTGTACTGGTGCACCATATTTACCTACGATACAAGCGTAGTAGCGTACCATTTCGGTATAATATTTATCGAGATTGAGTTCTGTGTCGAGCACTGCTCCATCCAATGTGCCGAAACAGCCAAATGCGTCAGCCGAGAACAAGAGTTTGTCCTCAACAGAATATGTTACCATCACCTCTGGCCAGTGCACCATTGGAGCAAAGTGGAATTGCAATATACGGCTACCGATATTGAGTGTATCGCCATCTTTCACAGTATGGAAACCATCTTTAATGCCATAATAGCCACCGAGCATATCGATAGTTTTGGCATTAGCCACGATTTGCATATTTGGATAGATAGCTTGCAATGTTTTGATACCAGACGAGTGGTCAGGCTCCATGTGATTAACGATGAGATAATCCAACTCGCGACCAGCCAACAACTCTTGCACTTGAGCCAATAATTGCTCAGCAAATGGTTGCTCTACAGTATCGACCAACACAGTCTTCTCATCATCAATGAAATATGCATTATAGCTCACACCGTATGGCAGTGGAAGCATATTTTCGAACAATGTTTTTTGGCGGTCATTTACGCCAACATAATAGATTTTATTTAATAATTCGCGTTTCATATATTTAGACTATTAGTAACGAGTAGTGAGTAGCGAAATATGAGATTTACTTGCTTCGCTCGTTTTTTATTTTAAAAGACAACAATAACAGAATAACAAAAAAATTTGTTCTTATGTTATTCTGTCTTTTTAATTTATTAAACTTCAACCACTGCTTCTGGAGCGATTTTTTTGATTAAACCTTGAAGCACATTACCTGGACCTAATTCACGGAACGAAGTAGCTCCGTCTGCCACCATATTTTGAACTGTTTGTGTCCAACGCACAGGACCTGTAAGTTGTGCAATAGAATTACGTTTCAACTCTTCAGGGTCAGTATATGGTTTAGCATCTACATTTTGATATACAGGACAAATTGGTTTATTATAAGTAGTTGCACGAATAGCAGCTTCAAGTTCAACACGTGCTGGTTCCATTAGTGGAGAGTGGAACGCACCACCTACAGGCAATTTCAACGCACGTTTAGCACCTGCCTCTTTCATCTTAGCACAAGCCTCATCGATAGCCTCATTTGCACCCGAAATAACCAATTGACCTGGACAATTATAGTTAGCAGGAACAACTACACCATCTATTTGCGCACAAACCTCTTCTACTTTTTCATCTGGCAAACCAAGCACAGCAGCCATAACCGATGGATTCAATTCACAAGCTTTTTGCATTGCCATAGCACGAGCTGCCACAAGACGCAAACCATCTTCAAACGAAAGTGCCTTAGCCACAACTAAAGCCGAAAATTCGCCAAGCGAATGACCTGCCACCATTTCAGGCTCAACACCAAGCACTATAGCCGAAATTACAGAATGCAAGAACACAGCAGGTTGAGTAACTTTTGTTTGTTTCAAGTCTTCTGCTGTACCTTCGAACATTATATCTGTAATACGGAAACCCAAGATTTCATTAGCTTTCTCAAACAATTCACGAGCCTGCTCATTCGACTCATACAAGTCTTTACCCATTCCTACAAACTGAGCACCTTGACCAGGAAAAACATATGCTTTCATAATAATGATTATTAGTTATTAATGATTAGTTATTAATGATTAGTTATTAATGATTAGTTATTAACAAAATTTATGCATTTCGCATAGTTAACATGCAAAGATACAAAAAAAGTCTGATATAACAAATAAAAATACAATAAAAAAAAGGCTGTCAAGGTAAAACCTCAACAGCCTAATTATTAACTATTAATTATTAATTATTCATTATTAAAGCATAGCTTTGATTTCAGCAGCAACTTTAGCAGGAGTAAAACCAAGTTTTTCGTCAAGCACTGTATAAGGTGCAGAGAATCCAAATGATTCCAAACCAAAAATCTTGCCATTTTCGCCAACCAAGCCCATAAGATTTACAGGCAAACCTGCTGTCAAACCAAAACGTTTAACACCACATGGCAATACTTCTTGTTGATATTCTGCCGATTGTGAACGGAACAAGCCTTCTGATGGAACAGAAACAATACGCAAGCGCACACCTTCTGCGCGCAATAATTCAGCAGCCTCTACCAATGTCGATACCTCTGAACCTGAAGCCAACAACACTACTTGTGGATTTTCGTCAGACGAAACAACGTATGCACCTTTCTCTGCACCATGAGCTTCGCACAAACGACACTCTTTAGCAGGAAGGTCTTTGATATTTTGGCGTGAAAGAATCATAGCTGTTGGTGTCAACATATTGTTCATCATCATTTTGTATGCCACTGTTGTTTCGTGAACATCAGCAGGGCGCAATACGAGTACAGAGTTACGACCGCTGTGGTTTTTCAATTTTTCCATCAAGCGGATTTGAGCCTCTTGCTCAACTGGTTCGTGAGTAGGACCATCTTCACCTACACGGAATGCATCGTGGCTCCAAATGAATTTAACAGGCAATTCCATGAGTGCAGCCATACGCACTGCTGGTTTCATATAATCTGAGAATACGAAGAATGTACCGCAAGCAGCCAACACACCACCGTGCAATGCCATACCAAGACACAAGCAAGCCATTGTGAGCTCAGCCACACCTGCTTGAAGGAATGCACCTGAGAAGTCGTCTTTAGTAATAGCATGTGTATGTTTCAAGAAACCATCTGTCTTATCAGAGTTAGACAAGTCTGCTGACGAAACAATCATATTTTCAACTTGCCCAGCAATAACACCCAAACATGCAGCCGAAGCAGCACGAGTAGCTTGATTTGCTTTTTGCTCAAAGCCTGTCCAATCGATTTCAGGAGCTACGCCAGAGAACCATTTTTCCAATTTAGCGGCTTTTTCTGGATTAGCTTTAGCCCACTCTGCTTTAGCAGCATAACGCTCAGCCACAATACCTTTCAACTCTTCACGACGACGAGCATAAATAGCTTTTGTCTCTTCGAACAATACGAATGGCTCTTCAGGGTTGCCACCAAGATTTTTCACTGTATTGATATAAGCATCGCCACCGAGAGGAGCACCGTGTGTAGCACAATTGCGCTCGTAGCTTGAGCCATCAGCCTTCAATGCACCTTTGCCCATCACAGTCTTACCAATAATGAGTGTAGGACGATCTTTTTCTGCTTGCGCTTTATTCAAAGCCTCACGGATTTGAGCAGCATCGTTACCATTGATTTCAAGCACATACCAACCCCAAGCCTCATATTTCTTAGCTACATCTTCGCTCGATACTTCGTCACACATTGTTGACAATTGCACGTCGTTTGAGTCATAGAACATAATCAAATTGTCCAATCCCAAGTGACCTGCTGTACGACCTGCACCTTGCGAAATCTCTTCTTGAATACCACCATCCGAAATAAACGCATAAATAGTTTGATTCATCACGTCACCAAGACGAGCTTTCAAGAATTTAGCAGCAATAGCAGCACCAACAGCAAATGTATGACCTTGACCAAGAGGGCCAGAAGTATTTTCAACACCGTGCATAACATCTACCTCTGGGTGACCAGGAGTGATGCTACCCCATTGACGAAATTGTTTCAAATCGTCCATTGTATAATAGCCAGCGCAAGCCAACACAGAATACAACATAGGCGACATATGACCTGGGTCCAAGAAGAAACGGTCGCGACCTTCCCAACGTGGGTTTTCTGGGTCATACACTAAATATTCAGAGAAAAGCACGTTAGCAAAATCCGCACCACCCATAGCACCACCTGGGTGACCTGATTTAGCTTTTTCTACCATTGATGCAGCAAGAATACGAATATTATCTGCCGCACGATTGAGTTGTTCGATTGAATTAGTCATAATTGATTTATCTAAATTTATATATTTTTTTACTTTTTTAGCTCAACTAATGAATAAAATTTAGTTTACAAATATCAAATAATATTTTTTGCAAAGGTAGTAAATTTTATTGAGATAACAATATTAATAATCGAACAATTTTTAAACAAAAAAACAATATTCGAGATTACAATTTTCCAAATATCAAACAAATTCTTTTTTTACATAAAAAATCAATATATAAAAAATTTCCCACTACATACCACTACTTTCAACTTTTTTTACTACCTTTGCACCCGAACTCGAATGGTGGTGTCCGGTAACGCCTCTTTAGGCTACCGTGGCTGAGATTATACACATTGCACCAGTACAGGTAATGCTGACGCTGGAAGTTTGGAGTATATATTTTAAACATAAATTTCCGTTAATTATCCATTAATTATAATTTATGATTAATTTGTGATAATTTATGTTTATAATAGAAAAACGTCAATTTACGTTTACATAAAAAAGTCACACCTCTATTTGAGTGAATAACAAACTTAAAAATAGAGGTATGAACAAACAAAAATCCTATCCAATTGTCCTATCAATTGCTGGCTCCGACTCTTCTGGTGGAGCTGGAATTCAAGCCGATCTCAAAACCTTTTCCTCTCTCGGTGTCTATGGCGCAACTGCCATAACAGCCATCACTGCGCAAAATACTCAAGGCGTACACTCCCAATTTGCCCTCCCACCTCAAATTGTCTATGACCAAATCATTGCCGTAATCGACGACCTGCACCCTGCTTTCGTCAAAATCGGTATGCTCTCCAACACCGAAATAGTTCGCGCTGTAGCAGAAGCACTTAGCCAATATTCCCTCACTATCATCCTCGACCCCGTAATCGTTTCAACCAGTGGCCACCGTCTGCTCTCCCTCAAAGCTCAAGAGGTTCTAAAAGAGAAACTTCTCCCCATGTCCACTCTCATCACTCCCAACATCCCAGAAATGAAAGCCCTCACCGACATGCCTCTTTCCTCTTTCGAAGAAAAACAAATGGCAGCGCAACGACTTATGGATTATGGTGTTAAAGCCGTCCTACTCAAAGGCGGACACGAAGAAGGCAACACTAAAACCGACATTCTATTCTCCCAATCGGCAAACGGAATAGAATCCACCCTCTTCACCGCCACCACTATCTCCACCCTCAATATTCATGGCACAGGTTGCACTCTATCTTCTGCTATAACTGCTTTCTTGGCTCGCGGACTATGCCTCAACGACGCCATTACCGAAGCTAAAAACTACATAACCAATGCCATCACCGCTGGCGCCGACATCAAAATCGGACACGGCTCTGGCCCCGTAAACCACGGCTTCAATCCCCTAAAAATGCAAATAAATAAATAATTAATTAATTAATTTAATACGATAAGCCTCATATTCCTCCCCTGTTTTAGGGGAGGTGCCCAACGGGCAGAGGGGTTCTCAACTCACAATGAATAACTACAAACTCCAATTCATCACTCACTACAACGACCGCTACTCCTACATCGACTCTGCTCGCATAGCCTTAGAGGGCGGTTGCCGTTGGATTCAACTACGCATGAAGGACGCCGAAGACTCTCTGTTAGAGGAAACTGCCATCATCGTGCAAAACATGTGTCGTTCCTACAATGCCACGTTCATCATCGACGACAATGTCCTTCTCGCCCGAAAAATCAAAGCCGATGGCGTGCATCTCGGCAAAAACGACATGCCTATAGCCGAAGCTCGCAAAATACTTGGTCCTGACTTTATTATAGGTGGTACGATCAACTCTTTTGATGATATTATACACCACTTGCAAGGTGCTACCCCTGACTATTTCGGATGTGGACCATTCCGATTTACATCTACTAAGAAAAACCTTGCTCCTATCCTCGGCTACGATGGCTACAAACTCATACTCAAGCAAATGCACGACAACAACATCCACATTCCACTTGTCGCTATCGGAGGCATCTGCAAAAACGACATTCCACAACTACTACAAAATGGTGTCAGTGGCATAGCCCTCAGTAGCAGCATCCTCAATGCACCTAACCCAACACAAGAAATGACAGAAATCATAAATATCATTAACCAATACTAATAGAAAAAACTATGAAAACTGACCTAAAAATCTCTTATCCAGGCTCACAAAAGGTGTATATAAACGGAAATATACATCCAAACGTCAAAGTCGGTATGCGTATGGTAACTCAAATGCCTACTGTCTCTATCAAAGACGGCGAACGTATCGAAACACCTAATCCATCTATTTACATCTACGACACCTCCGGACCCTATGGCGATAATAGCACTATTATCGACCTCGAAAAAGGTCTACCTCATCTACGCGAGGCATGGATTAAAGAACGTAACTCACAAGACACCAACAATGTATCTCAAATGTATTACGCCAAGAAAGGCATCATCACTCCCGAAATGGAGTATGTAGCTATTCGTGAGAATATGAACTGTCAATCTCTTGGTATTAAGACACATATCACTCCTGAATTTGTACGCAAAGAGGTTGCTGAAGGCAGAGCTGTCATTCCTGCTAATATCAACCACCCCGAAGCCGAACCTATGATTATAGGTCGCAATTTCTTAACTAAAATAAATGCAAATATCGGCAATTCAGCAACTACCTCAAGCATCGAAGAAGAGGTCGAGAAAGCTATCTGGAGTTGCAAATGGGGTGCCGACACTATTATGGACCTATCCACAGGTCCTAATATCCACGAAACTCGAGAGTGGATTCTACGCAATAGTCCCGTTCCTATCGGCACAGTGCCAATCTATCAGGCTATGGAAAAAGTAAATGGCAAAGCTGAAGACCTTACTTGGGAAATATACCGCGACGTACTCATTGAGCAATGCCAACAAGGAGTAGATTACTTCACAATCCACTGTGGCATCCGCCTCAAAAACATCATGCTCGCTAACGACCGCCTAACAGGAGTAGTAAGTCGTGGTGGAAGTATCATTTCAAAATGGTGTCAAACACACCAAAAAGAGAGCTTCCTTTACGAACACTTCGATGATATTTGCGACATAGTTGCTCGCTACGATGTTGCCCTCTCGCTCGGTGACGGCTTACGTCCGGGTAGTATCTACGATGCCAACGACAAAGCTCAATTTGCCGAATTAGACACTATGGGCGAACTTGTCGAACGTGCTTGGGCTAAGAACGTACAAGTCTTCATCGAAGGCCCCGGACACGTTCCTATGCACAAAATCAAAGAAAATATGGAACGCCAAATCGAGAAATGCCACAATGCTCCATTCTACACCTTAGGTCCACTCGTCACCGACATTGCTCCTGGTTACGACCACATTACATCAGCTATCGGCGCTGCTCAAATCGGTTGGTATGGCACTGCTATGCTCTGCTATGTTACTCCTAAAGAGCATCTTGCCCTTCCCAACAAAGATGATGTCCGCGAGGGTGTCGTTGCCTTTAAGTTAGCTGCTCACGCCGCCGACCTTGCAAAACAACACCCTGGAGCTATAATCCGCGACAATGCCCTCAGTAAGGCTCGCTACGAATTCCGTTGGAAAGACCAATTCAACCTTAGCCTCGACCCTGAACGTGCATTAGAATACTACAAATCGTCTAACAACGTAGGTGGCAAATATTGCACTATGTGCGGCCCTAACTTCTGCGCTATGAAAATCAGCCACACTCTCTGCGATGAATAATAGCTAAATTAAAGAAATTACATTAGTCCTCGGAGAGGGCAAACTATGCTTAACTGCGGGTGACCGAAGGGAACCTGCAGAACAAACAAATATACTCTTATCCCGTCCCCAACGGGGGCGAACTTATAAGTAAACTATTCAAACTAAATACTAACCCAATTTAAAAACTTACAACTATGATTGAAAAAAATGTATCTCATGGTATTATCAGTACCTATTTCAGCAAATTAGAACGAAATTTAGACCTCGACGTTGCTATCGTCGGTGGTGGACCTTCAGGCATCGTAGCTGCCTATTATCTTGCCAAAGCAGGCTTAAAAGTTGCTCAATTCGACCGCAAACTCTCTCCTGGCGGTGGCATGTGGGGTGGCGCGATGATGTTCAACCAAATCGTCGTACAAGAAGAAGCTCTACACATTATCAAGGAGTTCGATATAAACTACGAGCAATACAACGACAACCTCTATGTTATGGACTCTGTCGAAAGCACTGCCGCTCTACTATACAAAGCAGTGCATGCCGGAGCTACTATCTTCAACTGCTATTCTGTTGAAGATGTTATCTTTAAGGATAACGTAGTTAGTGGTGTTGTTGTCAATTGGACTCCTGTATTACGCGAAGGTATGCACGTCGATCCGCTCAACATCATGGCTAAATGCGTAATCGATGGCACTGGCCACGATAGTGAAATGTGTTGCACCGTAGCTCGCAAAAATGGCATCCGCCTTGCTACCGACACAGGTGAGGTCATCGGCGAACGCTCTCTCGATGTTGTCGCTGGCGAAGAGGAAGTTGTCAACGGTACTAAAGAAATCTATCCCGGACTTTATGTCTGCGGTATGGCTGCCTCTGCCGTAAGTGGCACTCCTCGCATGGGTCCTATCTTCGGTGGTATGCTTCTCTCAGGCAAAAAAGTGGCTGACCTCATTATCAATGCATTAAAAAAATGAAAATCATTGCTATAACAACGCCAAATATGATAGATGAAGATGCCTATTTAATCAGCAATCTGCTGAAAATGGGCATCCACTCTGTCCATCTTCGCAAACCTGAGGCCACCATAAACGAATGTCGTCAGTTATTAACCAAACTGACCGACGCAGAACGAGCCAAAATCATAATTCACGACTATCCCGAATTATACACCGAATTTTCGCTCAAAGGCATTCACATCAACAAAAACATTACCTCACTGCCAGATGGCTACAACGGATTCAAAACTCGCTCGTGCCATTCGTTTGAAGAAATCGAAAGGTACAAAACCGAATACGACTATCTATTCCTAAGTCCTATTTTCGACAGTATTTCTAAGGTAGGTTACAAATCTGGGTTCACTAAAGAAGAACTACTAAAAGCCTCAACCTCTGGCATAATCGACCACAAAATCATAGCTTTAGGTGGCATCACCCTCGATATGATGCCCTATTTCCGAGAACTAAACTTTGGCGGAATCGCAATGATAGGCGGCATCTACAACACAAATACTATTAACAACTTAACCCATCTCAATCCTCACCCCTATATTTACTAAAAAAGACCTCGGAGAGGGCAAACTATGCTTAACCGCGGGTGACCAACGGGAACCTGCGGATAGCAAACAGCCATAATAATACGTCCCCAACGGGGGCGAACAAAACACAAAAAACTCTCAGAATAACCCAAAGGCTGTGTCAAAACAAAATTGACACAGCCTTTCCCCTACTCCCTTTTCCTTATTCCCTATTCCCTACATTCACCCTACCTTCCTCCCTAAAAAACAGCACAACTTTACATCATAAAAAAACTCACACCTGAAAATCAACAACATAAAACAACTTTCTATATTTACTCCCATAATCACTTGCATTCCGCTAAAATTTTTAGTATCTTTGCAAAACATATAACAATGAACCAAAAGCAAATGTACACACCCAAAAAACATTGTCTATTAGTCAATTTAATAGCATTTACCAAGATATTAATAAACCATCAAAAACAACTAAAAACAAAGAAATAACAAAAATTCTTTACTAAACCATTACTTTAATTATTTATTTCGATAGATTCATTGATTCCTTTAACAAACTAAAAAACAATATATAATACTATTTAAACAACAAAAATAGTAATATAAATTACGTCCATTATATATTACATTTCTTTTATAATGAATCCCTTTCAAAAAAAACAATCAAAATACATAAAATTTACTTTAATTACTTCACCCAAAATACCGATTTTATTCTTCAAAAATCGCTAATCCATTAAAATTTAAATTCGTATACTTTCAAAATCTCAAAAAGAGTAATATAAAATGTCGAAACGCATTGAATACATAATAGATGACATCAAGGAGCAATATCTTGAAAAAGATAATAACATACCTTGGATTATAGGATTTAGCGGTGGCAAGGACAGTACCGTTGTCCTAACTCTGGTATGGAGGACGTTGCTCGCTATACGAGAGGAGCTGGGGAATAATGCTCTATCTAGACAAGTGTATGTCGTGAATAATGACACGCTTGTTGAAAATCCTATTATTACAGATTATATAGTGGAAGTATTAGACTCTATTCGCACTGCTGCTATTGAACAAAAACTCCCAATTAATGTACAAATTACTGTTCCAAAATTAGAGGATAGTTTTTGGATTAGTTTCTTAGGAAAGGGTTATCCTGTTCCTAACAACACCTTCAGATGGTGTACTGATAGATTAAAGATTAAGCCTACCACCCAATTCATTCTTGATAAAGTTGATACTATGGGTGAGGCTATCGTCCTTATTGGTACACGATTGACAGAGAGTGCAACCCGAGCGAAGTCTATTCGCCGTCACGAGATTAAAGGAAAGAGACTGACTAAACATCCTCTGAATCCTAATACATACACATATCCTCCTATTAAGGATTTATATTTGGAAGAGGTGTGGTATATACTTAACAACGAGCCATCGCCTTGGGGCTATGACAATAAAAAGCTTTTCCAGATTTACGCAGACGCTACGGCAGATGACTACGAGTGCCCTACTGTAATCACTGATAAAACTCAGCCTTCGTGTGGCCAGAGTCGATTTGGCTGTTGGGTTTGTACTGTTGTAAAAGAAGACAAATCAATGAAGGCGCTTATCAATAATGGTAATCAGTGGATGGCGCCATTACTCAGATATCGAGATGAGATGGTTGCCAGTCGAAATATATCGGAGAATAGATATGCTACTCGCCGAAATGGTCAGGCGGCGCAAGATGCCGATGGACATAATCAAGGTAACTATACTATTGAATATCGTCGTGATATGCTCAAGAAACTTTTGGAGCTTCAGCGTGATATGCAAAAAGTAAAGCCCCACATGGAACTAATTTCAAATCAAGAGTTAGTAGCAATTCAAATTAATTGGTATCGTGATGGATTCTTTGAACCCAAAGTAACAGATATATACAATGAGGTCTATAAACGCAATATGCCTCTTGAAAATATGCAGTATCAAGAACGCTTAATTCTTGAAAAGGTTTGTGCAGAACATCCTGAAGATTATCACTTGATAAATGATTTGGTATCACTTCAAAAAAGCAAGACCATTTTGATGAATAACAATGGCCTTCAGGGGGATATTGAGAAACGATTAGATAACTACCTCAACCAGCAGTAAGCTATGTTTATAGAATCGATAACATTACATAATTACAGAGCATATAAGGGATGTAACCAAACATCTTTTAAGCCAGATGCAAAGAATATATTCTTAGTAGCAGGCAATAATGGTTTTGGTAAAACAACATTTCTCACATCGCTTGTATGGTGCCTATATGGTAAGTTGATGGCTGATGTTGATGAAAAGTTTAGACGAGAAATCAACGATGCCCAAGGTTACAAGAACTACGCTCGTCAAAGTCTGCATAAGGAGTTAGCAAATGCAGTTAACTCATATGAGGTTAGTCCAGAAGAGAGACGGCAGATAGTAAAGCATGGCTATTCTTCAGAGAGCGAATATATAAAAGAAGATGCACAGTATTATGTAGAAATCAGTCTGACAGATGTGTTTATTCCATCTATACCTTGTCGCACTATAACTATTCGTAGAACATACGATTATTTCCTTGATATCGAGTATGTCAATGTTTTGATTGATGGACAGGTTAACGAGCTAGCGAAAGAGGTTGGCTACGACATCTTTATTAATGACTTTATTCTGTCAAAAGATATCGCAAAATTCTTCTTCTTTGATGCCGAAAAGATTGTAAACCTCGCAGAGGTGAAATCAATAGAAGAAAAACGTCGTTTAAGCACTGCGTATAGTGAGGTATTAGGTATCAAGAAATACGAAGATATTAAACGAAATCTTGAGAATCTCCGCCTGAAATTTAGAAAGAGTGCTGGTTCGACTGCAAGTAAAGCCAAGTTAGACAAACTGCAGTACAGCGTTACCGATATGGAAGCTCAAATCAAGGCAAAAGAAGAAGAGCGAGAGAATATTGACAACCAAATTCAGCAATATAGAGCAGAGTCTGCACAATTACAAGAGAGATTGATTCGAGAAGGAAATGCTATTAGCGTTGAGGAACTCAAAAAGCAAAAAGAGTTACTCATTGCGTTAAAAGAGAAAGACGCCAAACTCAAAGGTCAATTACGCGATATGTTAGATATTGCGCCATTTGCTATTTCTGGTAAGTTATTCGCAAACCTGATGGAACAAGTTGTTGCCGAAAAGAAAGTGAAGACTACTGCGGCCAGCTGTGCGGCTATCAATGCCGCTTTGCAATCCACTCACACTTTGATTTCTGACGGCGTTTCTGAATTAAAGCTAACGGAACCTCAAAAGAGAGCGATTGAGTATATTGTTGCGGAGGCTTTCTCTCAAAATATTGTTAATACAAGTGAGGTCCAAATTGATGTAAAAGTATTGGTTGATTTTAACGATAATGAGGCTAACGAATTCCAGGCATTATACGATAACATAAAGTACTCTTTCAGCACTATTTTCAAGCAACTTGTCAAGGATATCAAGAACAATGCATTGTTCCTTGCCAAAACACAACGAAAGATTGTAGAGGCAGAATATGACGATGGAAATGCTGATATCAAAGAGGCAAGAATGCGTAAAGCAGATGTAGATGAATTGTTGGCACAATTGGATATTCAAACTCGACAATTATCAGAGTTGATAGGTACATTGAATAAAGACCTTAAAGTGCTCAAGAAGCAGTTGTCGGAGGTGGCAAAACATGTGCGTGTTAATAAGTCAGACAAAGAAAAGGATATCATCGCTGAACGACTCATTGCCGAATTAACCACATTCTTATTTGAACTAAGAGCAAAGCGTAAATTCTCTCTTGAGAAGAAGATTATGGCTGGCATTGATGTGTTGATGCATAAAGCAGATTTTATCCACAATGTAAGAATAGATCTGAAAGATGATGTCATTGAGATTGAACTGCTTGATAAGGCTGGTGAGATTATTAGTAAGGAAAAGTTATCAAAAGGAGAGCAACAGCTATACGCTACGGCTATACTTAATGCGCTTGTTGAAGAGTCTGGCATTGAGTTCCCGGTATTTATTGATAGCCCTCTTCAAAAGTTTGATAGTATTCACTCACGTAACATTATTACAAAATTCTATCCGAGTGTGTCAAAACAAGTTGTAATCTTCCCATTATTGGGCAAAGAACTGTCAGAAGATGAGTATAATGCATTACTGCCAAATGTCAATAGAGCGTATGTCATCGAGAATAAAAATGGATGCTCATCATTCAAGAAAGTAGAACCAAGTAGATTATTTGAAACATTGTCATAGCCATGTTTACATCAATTAAAACATCAAAATCTAACAAATATATCGTTACAGATTTGAGTAGAAAATTCAACTTGGGAGCAGAGAATATAATTGCGAGAATAGCTTTAACATATTCTCTCTCAAAAGACCGTTTACTATCTTTGACTGATATCTCTGATTCGCAAGGAAAGGAGTACAGCAAGAATGTTTTATTTGGCAGTAATCTTCCATATTATGTAGGGCTTATTTGTGTTAAATATGGATTATACAAAACAGATAAGGATATTCCTAAATATATCAAGATGCACATTGATGATGGATTACAACTGCTGAATAATGAGTTGCGTGATAATCCTAACTTAAATGGCTACGATTATTTAATAGATAAAATCACTAATGGATTGGAGGATATAATATGTTAAATGATGTGCAGTTTAAACATAGCTATTCCTCAGGATATGATGAACCTAAAGAATTTTTCACTGAGGCCTTAATTGAAAGTTCTACTTTTGATTTGGGATTAGGGTTCTTCTCATCAAGTGGTATAAGAAGTCTTGCTTATGGATTTGCCTTGTTCATTGCAAATGGAGGTAAAATGCGTGTTGTCATAAACCATTTTCTTAGCAAAGAAGATAAGGAGGCTATTGAAAATGGGCAAAAGCATTTGGTTGACAACTATGAAAGCCAGATCCTTTCTGACATTGCAAAGTTGACTAAAACACTTTCTAAAGAGGATGAACATTTCTTTCAATGTTTGTCATATCTAATTTCAATCAATAGAATTGAATTCGTTGCGACCATTTCAACAAAGGGAGGACTTGGTCACGATAAATATGGAATCTTTACAGATGAGAAAGGTAATAAAGTTGCATTTATAGGCTCTGCTAACTTTTCTCATTCTGCATTAGAACTTAATGGGGAGACTATTACTGTTTTTACATCTTCAGATGATGATAAAAGAATATGTGAATACCAGACATTATTCAATAAATCTTGGGAGAATGATACGCCACATTTAATTCATATACCAATAAATGAGGTCAAAACCTACATTAGCGATAATTTCCCTAAACTATCATTTGAAGAGTTGCTTGGTAACAGTATGTATCTAAGAACCAACAATACTGTTAATGGCTATTGTAAACCTTTATCAAAAAGAATTCTTGACAAAATAGGGTTAAAAGAGCAGGAACCGCGCTTCCCATTTCCTGAAGAAAGACCTATACAGATAGATGCATACGATGCGTGGATAAGTAATGGGAAAAATGGAGTTTTTGCAATGGCTACCGGTTCGGGTAAGACTGTAACCGCCTTAAACTGTTTACGTAAACAATATAAAGAAAATGGTTATTACAAAGCAATAATTGTCGTACCCACTCAAGCATTAGCAATTCAATGGGAAAAAGAAGCAAAAGCTTTTAACTTCCAACATATTGTATCTACACATACAGATAAAGATTGGAAAAACACTTTGAGCAGATATACAACAAGAAGTTTGTTAGATCAATCTAAGAGTATCATTATTATCACAACATATGCGACATTTAATCGCAAGGATATGCAGCTATTTATTAATAGGGTTAAAGGTATTGAAACTTTCATGTATATAGCAGACGAAGCTCATAATATTGGTTCTACAAGTTCATTAAAACATCTGCCTCATAATATACTTTGGCGTATAGGTTTGTCTGCGACACCTGAACGTATATACGATGATATTGGCTCTGAAAAATTATATGAGTTCTTCAATTCTAGACCACCAGAGTATACATATAGGTATACAATGAAACAAGCAATAGAAGAAAACATATTATGCCACTATGATTATTATCCCATCTTCGTTGAGTTAACAAACTCAGAAATGGAAGAGTATGAATACATCTCAACTCAGTTAAGGAAGTTCATAGATCCTGATAATGGAAAATATAAACCAGAGGCAGAGAAGTTATTGCTGAAGCGCAAAAGAATTATACATAAGGCTGAAAACAAAAAGGTGGCGATTTCTAATTTATTAGAAGACCTAAAATACAAACGCAAACTAGATTATACGTTTGTTTTTGTGCCTGAGGGATATGAGCCTGATTACTCCGAAAGGGATTCGTATGACATTGATCAAGAAGATATTCACATTATTGATGAATATGCACATATGTTCAAGAATCAAGGGTATAGCTATCATAAATATATTAGTGGACTTGATGATGCTCCAGGCATATTGAAAAGTTTTGCAGAAGGTAATATTCAAATATTGCTTTCGATGAAATGCTTGGATGAGGGCGTTGATATACCACGAGCGGAACATACTATATTCTGTTCAAGTACAGGAAATCCCCGTCAATTTGTTCAGCGTCGTGGGCGTGTACTAAGAAAAAGCAAAGGAAAAGATAAGGCAAAAATATGGGATTTAATTGTTACGCCACCGAATGTAATGAATGATTCCATCGGTATAGAGCGTAATATGTTTATTAGTGAAGTTAAACGTATTGTAAACTTTGCTACCCTCGCTGATAATCAAATAGATATTTTATATGGAGATTTGAAGAATTACTGTGAGGCTTTGCGAATAGATTTGTTTGAGATGCTTGAAGAAGAAAATAATAACTATAAATAAAAATACTATGGCTATACAAGACGAAATGTATAAGGCAATTGAGAAGGAAATTAATCAAACTGTTGAATCTGGCGCTGAAAAAGTTGCTGTAAACTTTGAAAAAGCAAAAGAGGTTGCCAAAATGCTGACAGATCTATCAACTAGTGTTGGAGATGCAGATGCATTGACAAATCAGTATATTGCCAATATTAAGAATATATGTAACTCATAATACGCAAAGTTATGATTATCAAAAATATTACTATTGAAAATTTTCAATCATACTATGAGAGTCAAACAATGGAGTTTTCCAACGGTTTGAATCTAATAATAGGTAATGGCGGAAAGGGTAAATCCAAACTTTTCAATGCCTTTTATTGGGTGTTGTTTGGTAAGATATATATTACTGGCATTGGCTGGTGTACGACTGATAATTTGCCTCAATCAGCCAAATTTGCAATGCAACGCTATGAGTTCATTAATAAACGAGCTCTTTTCAATGCTCAAATCAATGATAAGATTACCGCTTCAGTACAGATAGAGATTGAAGATGATAAGGGTATTGATTATATTATAGAACGTTCGGTAAGTGCATTAAGACTTAATGAAGAAGAATGGGATTCTGATGATGCTTGGCAGGTTGGAACCAATATTTTGAGAGTTTCTTTTGATTCTACAACAGGGACAAAAGTGCTTAATGATTTGTTCGCAGAGGATAAAATTAATGAGTTATTTCCTGATGGTATCAGAAACTATATATGGTTCCAAGGTGAGTCACTCGAAAGTCTTATTAACTTTAGAAACAAAGAGACATTAAAAGCCGCAGTTAAGCATATCTCTTATTTCCCTTATTATGAGAAACTTTCAGAGATAATAAGTAAATCTAAACTAAAGATTACTGGAATTGAGAGTCGTAAATTAAAGGAAGTCAATAAACATAATTCTAGTGTTAAAGGATTATTATCTACTATTGATACTTTAAACTATAAAATTGCTAGAGAAGAAGAAAACAAGAAGCAACTTGAAACTAATATTGAGACTATCAAAATAGCCTTAGCTGAAGGTGAAACTAAAATCTCGGGATTAGTAAGTTATTCAATGTTAGTAAAGAAATATAAGGATTGTGAGAATGAGATTAACAAATTATTGTCAGAAACTACTCGTATAGACGAGTTCCAGAGAGAAAAACTTCCTTCTTTGTGGATTCTTCGTGGAATTGAACCAATGATTCAACAATGTAAAGAAATTATTGAAAAGCATAAGGAGGAAGAGTATACTGTTCCAGAAAAGAAGTATCTAGATAATCCTAGTCGCTCAAAGTTAGAAGAGATCCTTAAAGATAAGAAATGTTTTGTGTGTGGTACTGAATTCACAGAGGACGATGCCCCATACCACTACATCACAGAACGATTAAGATTACAAGAAGAGTACTTAAAAGAAATGGAAGAATATACCAGTAATATGCAGCTGTCTAAGCAGTTTAACATGTTTGTTGGTAAGATTCAAGATTATCCAGATTCATTACTGATTTCTTTATCAAAAATTGACAAACAATGGAAAGATAGCGAAGATGAATTGGAAAAATATATGGCTCAGCGAAGAAGAAAGCAAGATGAAAAACGCAAGTTAGATGAGCAAATAGAGGAGATAAAGAAGAAGCATGGAGTAGACCCTGTAACTCAAGCAGAAACAGCTGGAATCATCCATTCAACTATACGAGCAAGTAGAAGTAATTTAGAAACTCAACAGAGAAAATTAGACGCTTCTAAGCAAACAATTAATAATTATCGTAGTGAATTACGTGCAGCTGAGCGAGAGTTAGAAAAATTAGGCGCAAAAGATACTACTGTTGCAAAAGTTCCTGAGACTGAATGGAAACATATTTCAACATTCCTTGAAGATATATGTAAGCGAGTTCAGGAAAGTGCAAGAAAAGATTTACTCCACAAAATTGAAGAGAGGGCAAACATCTTTTATGAAAAGTTTACAGAGCATGATAACGGTTATAAAGGCAATGTAAAAATAGGAGAAGATTACTCAATAGAATTTGATGCGGGTCTTAATACTAGTCATGAGGATAGAAAGAAGATGAGTATCATAAATGCTTTGCTATCCTTGAATCAAGAGGCTATGGGTACTTATTATCCATTTATAAGTGATGCTCCAACATCTAGTTTTGATTTGGAAACGACTCATAAATATTTACTTGGTATTAAAGATATATTTGGTCAATCCATTGTGCTTACAAAAGATGTGGATTTGGAAAGTGATAAATATCTTGATTTGCAGAATCAAAGCAATGTGTCGAGAATTTACAATTTAGAGAGTAAGATATATAGTGGAGATTCTAATCGTGGACAACACGAAGTTTCTACACAAATAACAATCTTAAAATAAGGCTATATGGAAAATATATTTGAAATTAAATTTTCATTTGAGCAAAATGTAAAGGATAATGTAATCCTTAAATTTTCAAATAAGCAAGGTGGTGCCTATAATGTATTTTCTTATCATTGGCAATGTTTTGTTTGGGCGGCTGTTGTTGGCTTTATACACAATGAACGAAGACCATTACAGTCTCCTATTGCGGATCGCCCTTTTAGCTTAAATACAATGTGCAATGGAGGTGGAGAAAAAGATGCAGAAGCCTTACTTTGTATGTGTATTGCCAAAGCTGGCTCACTTGATATTATGAAAGAACCAACAAAAGCAATCGACTTGATAAATGAATATGCAAATGGAGGTTTCTACTACATAATGAAGATGATGCAAGACCAATCAATAACAAATGATCTGGAATGGGTTAAACAAGAAATTTTTATGAGATAATTTCTATGAAGAAAAAATATACCATAATAGAAGCCATAAAAGAAGTGTTGTCTTCTAGTAGCGAAGACATGTCAATAACAGAAATATATACAAAGATCATAGATAAGTCTTTATATGTTTTCCATGCACAAGATCCACTTTCTGTATTGCGCGTTGAGTTAAGACGTCATTCTATTGGAATTGACTTTCCAACAGCCTCTTCTAAAAAATACTTTATATATGATGAATTTAATAGACGCTTTAGATTATTAGGAGAGGAGAAAAAACAAAATAGAAAAGGGGCAAAAGAACAAGTATCATTGCGCACTGTTAGGGAGTTGCATCTTGAATATGTCGAATTATTCCAACAAAAGATACTTCGTCAATTAAAGGATCTAAATCCGTATGAATTTGAAACATTTTGTAGGAATCTTTTAGAAGTATATGGATTTATTGACTTATCGGTTACTCAAAAGAGTAGAGATGGAGGTATTGATGGATTTGGCAAATTGAAGATAGGATTAGCATATATGAATGTAGCTTTTCAATGTAAAAGATGGAATACTGGTTCTGTTAGCAGAAAAGAAATTGATGCATTCAGAGGGGCTATTCAAGGAGAGTATGAACAAGGTATATTTTTTACTACATCTACTTTTACCAAAGAAGCAATGGCATCTTCAATAAAACAAGGAGCAGTTCCAATAATTCTCATAGATGGAAAGATGATTGTTGATTTTATGATTGAAAAACAATTTGGAATCGAACACGAAAATCTACCAATATATATAAATGCATTAGATCAAGTACTGTCATAAATAAAGAATATTATGAATACTAATATTATAGAAGGAAACCCAACAAAAAAATTCTTCATTGAAATGATAACAAGAGATATTTCAATTGAAGATGCAATTATAGATTTACTAGATAATTCTATTGATGGTGCAAATAGAATAAACTCAGAAGATTATAGTAATCTTTGTATTAATTTGACAATTAATGATAAGGAGTTTATTATTCAAGATAATTGTGGCGGTTTCTCATTAGAAACAGCCCAAAAATATGCCTTTAGGTTTGGTCGTCCAGATGAGGCACCTAAAGCTAATAATACAGTTGGACGATTTGGAATTGGAATGAAGCGTTCGCTTTTTAAGATTGGTCGAATTTTTACCGTAGAATCACAATGCAAAAATGACCATTTTAAAGTAATGGTAAATGTTGACGAATGGAGTAGAAGAACTAAAAAAATTAAAACAGAAGATGGAATAGAAGCGACTATTGATGATTGGAGTTTCTCATATGAATTTGTAAATGAATCTAATGAACATGATGGAACTATAATTAAAATTTCAAATTTAAATAGTGAAGTCGCTGATTTATTTGCAGACAATAGTTTTTTAAACGATCTCTCAGATGACATCCAAAAACTATTAAATTTTAGTTTGTTGAAAGGTATAAAAATAACTCTTAATGGGAGGGAACTTTCTGGAAAACGTATTGATTTATTGATTTCTGAATATAGTAAACCATACTATGCGGATGGTACAATAGATGATGTAACCTATCGTATTATAGCAGGATTAGGAGGAATTGGAGAACCCAAAAACTCGGGATGGTATATATACTGCAATAATCGCCTTGTTCTTGAAGCAGATACATCTAATATTACAGGATGGGGAGTTCATCCAATACCGCAATGGCACATAAATTATGTGATGTTTCGAGGTGTTTTATTTTTAGATTCAAAAGAGACTTTGAATTTACCTTTAACAACAACAAAAAAGGGAGTAGACGCAACATCAGAAGTATATAAAGCACTTCTTCCTGTAATGAAGAATGCGATGATTAAGGTTTTTGAATTTCTAAAGAAAATACCGCAAATGGGAGATCAAGCAAATGATTATAGACAAATGATATGTGATACTTTTGATAAAATATCTGCTGTTGAACTTAAAGAATTTAATTTTACAGGACATTCTCAGAAACTTTTTCTTGCTCCACAATTAGATTTAGATACAATATCTAGAAAGAAACTTGTAACTCGAATAGCATATGATGTAAATAAAGAAATTGCAGAATTAGCAAAAGAACATGCAGAAGCAAAAAGTTATAAAGAACTAGGAAATATCACTTTTGATTATTATCTTAAAATGGAAGATATAAGAAATGAAAAGTCCAACTGCATTAAATTATGAGATACGGCCTTGCAAATTTGCAGAAAGAAGAATGCTATTGTCTTCTTTTGCACGGATAATAGGTGTGTTTAAACAGCGATATCAGTATATTGGTTTTGGAGGTTTGTCCTTTACAGACTTTAAATTGTTTCATAAAGAATTACATATAAATGAAATGTACAGTATTGAGGGTGGGTATTGTACACATAAATTAGAATTCAATAAACCATACTCTTGTATCTCAATATTACATGGACATTCATCTGATATGTTGTCGTCTATTGACTTGACTAAGCCAAGTATTATTTGGTTAGATTATGACGATGTCTTATCCTTGGATGTGTTTACTGATCTAGAGTTAGTACTTCATTCTATACCACGAGGTAGTATATATATAATGTCTTGTAATAGACAACTTCGCAAAGATAGAACAAGTCCATATTCCAAAGAAGAATTACGAGATATTTATGGAGGTTTAGTTCCGTTTGATATTCAGGATGATTGTTGTACCGACATTAATTCTTCAAGCACAATTAAAAGGATGATAGAAGCTGATTGCAATAACATATTAAAAAACCGGAATAAACTTGGGGAAAATTTAATGTATAAATCTCTGTACAATATTAAATATAGTGAATATCGAGGAGCGAGAATGTTTACTTGTGGAGGTGTCATCCTTGATAAAGAAGATATTGATTTGGATCTAAATTTAGAAGATCTTGAATATATATCAACTGAGTTGCCATATGAAATAGATATACCCAACCTAACATATCGAGAGACTAATTATTTGAATCAAGTACTTGGCGTTTCAGAAAAGGAGCAAGAGCTAGTAGATAAAGAAATTATTCTATATGAAGATATTGAAAAGTACAAGAAAATCTATAAGTTTATACCGAACTTTTATGATGTTAGGTTATAGAATAGATAATTAAAATATTAATTTTATGGAACAATATATTACAGCTGGTTTAATAGGTTCATTAGTTACAATAGTAATACAAGCTATCATTAATGCAATCTCAGAAAGAGTTAAGCATAAACGGGAATTGCGTTCTTTGGTATTCCAACGCAAATTAGAAGTAGTTGAGAAGGCTATGTCGTGGTATCAAGAAACACTTGATATGTATTATATGCTTCAAACTGCATTAAAAGAGTATGACAAAGATTGTAATCCTATTACAGTGCAAAAGATACAAGTGGCTTGTATGAAGTCCAACAAACTATTTCAAGAAACAGAAAACCGGTTGAATTCCATTCACTTGTACTATGACTTTTCTGATGTTGAAAAGAAATATCATGGAAGAGAATCCATGGATTGCATAAATAAGTTGCTTACTCTTGTTGCTGAAATTGGACATAAAATAGCAACCGTTGAACCGTCTGAATTTGCAGAGCAATTATGTGCAGCATTGCATGAACAAAGAGTAAAAGCCTCTCATATGTTGGCGGATGCCATAGATAACCAAGTGTTCATAATAGCGGAGATAGAACAGATATTAAGAACTGAGTACAAAGACTATTTAAAATAGAAAATAGAACAGCAAATATTGTATGAAACGAATCAAAATATTCATAAGTAGTGTGCAGAGTGAGTTTGCCGAAGAACGTGCCATGCTTTGTCATTATATCCGAACAGATGTTTTGTTGGGCAAATTCTTTGAGCCATTTATCTTCGAAGAAGTACCAGCTAATGAATATCCTACAAGTCATGTCTATTTAAAGGAGGTGGAGCTTTGCGATATTTACATAGGATTGTATGGTAACCTCTATGGATATGAAGATGAGGTGGGCGTTTCCCCGACAGAACGTGAATATGATTTAGCTGCGGCTCTTCATAAAAGCCGTTTAATCTATATCAAGAGTATTGGTGAGGAAAAGAGACATCCCAAAGAAACGGCTTTGATAAAAAAAGTTGAACGTGATATTGTACGTAAAACTTTTGTGGATATTGATGGACTACGTACATCCGTATATGCTTCGTTAATCCGCTATTTAGAGGAGAAGGAGTATATCCGTTGGCGTCCATTCGATGCTTCTAATGACAATGGAGCAACACTCGAGGAGTTGGATGAAGACAAGATGAGAAACTTTATCCACATGGCACGTTCAAAGCGTAATTTTCCTCTTCCTGTTGAAACATCGCCAGTATCATTGCTTACACATCTTGATTTAATTGATGACAAAGGAAGATTGGCAAATGCAGCAGTACTGCTGTTTGGAAAGAAACCACAAAAATATTTCATTACATCTGAAGTTAAATGTGTGCAGTTCTATGGAAATGTGGTAGAAAAGCCTATGCCTGCATATCAGATATACAGAGGCGATGTGTTTGAACTTGTTGACCAAGCCACGAGTTTTGTGATGAGCCGTATCAATAATTGGGTTGGAACACGTGCTGAAGGAGAAAAAGCCGATATACCTACACGTCCCGAATTGCCTATTGATGCAGTGAAGGAAGCCATCGTGAATGCGGTATGTCATAGAGACTACACTAGTAATGCCAGCGTTCAGATAATGCTGTTCCGTGATAGGTTGGAGGTTTGGAATCCAGGTACGTTGCCATACGGATTAACTGTACAAAAGTTACATGGTCCTCATAAGTCTTTGCCTGCTAATCCTCTACTGGCTGACCCTATGTATTGGAATGGGTATATAGAGAAGGTAGGTACAGGTACGGAAGATATCATCAACAAGTGTCGTGAATATGGGTTGAGAACCCCTGAATTTTATCAGGAGGAGGACTTTAGGGTTGTTATCTGGAGAACAAATGAAGTGGTTAATGCTCCTGAGTGTACCAGAAGTGTGCCAGAGGTGTACCAGAGTGTGCCAGAGGTGTGCCAGAATGTACAAGACTCACTCATAAATATAATAAATTCTAATCCATCTATATCAAGAAACGAACTATCTAAACAACTGAAAATTAGTGTACGCCAAGTAAGGAACATTATAGATCAACTGCGAAAAGAAGGTAAATTAATACGAGAAGGAGGCGCCTATAACGGCAAATGGATTATTGTGGGTAACATGTAGTTGTCAATTGGCCTAATTAAATAATACGCAAACTCTGATAAATAAGAAATGAAAGATATTGGATTAATTCATCCCGCAAGAAGAACGTGCTTTTTAGTCTTAATATATAATTATGACTAAAAACAACGGATTATGACTATTTAAGACCAATTATAACTACAAAAAATTCAACCTAAACACACAACATATCAACATTTTTTTGTAACTTTGCATCTTAAATATAAAATCGCTACTAATAATCTATAAATAATGAAACAAAAAATTGAACAACTACACCAAGTAGTAAATTCATGGAATGCTAATTCACTCGAAGAATTAGAAGCTATACGTATTAAATATCTCAGTAAAAAAGGCGAAATATCTGAACTTTTCAACCAATTCCGCGAAGTACCTAACGAACAAAAACGTGAAATCGGTCAGCTCATCAACCACCTTCGCGATACAGCGCAAAATCGCCTTAACGAACTAAAAGCAGCCCTCGAAGCTCAACGCCAAGAGGCTGACAAACTCGACCTCACCCGTACTGCCGAACCTATCGCACTCGGCACTCGCCACCCTCTATCACTTGTCAAAAACGAAATTATCGAAATATTCTCTCGCATAGGTTTCACCGTGGCAGAAGGCCCTGAAATCGAAGATGATTGGCACGTATTCGAGTCGCTCAACTTCCCACCAGAGCACCCTGCTCGTGATATGCAAGACACTTTCTTCATCGAGCAACACCCTGACATCTTGCTTCGCACACACACATCAAGCATCGAAACACGCGTGATGACCAAACAACAACCGCCTATCCGCATCCTCGCTCCTGGTCGCGTATATCGCAACGAAGCAATCTCATATCGAGCTCACTGCTTCTTCCACCAAGTAGAGGGCCTTTATGTCGACAAAAACGTATCATTTGCCGACCTCAAACAAGCCCTCCTCTACTTCGCTTGCGAAATGTTCGGCGAAGACACAAAAATCCGTCTCCGTCCTTCATACTTCCCATTCACAGAGCCATCTGCTGAAATGGATATCTCTTGTAATATCTGCGGTGGCAAGGGTTGTCCTTTCTGCAAACACACAGGTTGGGTAGAAATTCTCGGCTGCGGTATGACCGACCCTAACGTGCTCGAAGCCTGCGGTATCGACTCTAAAGTATATAGCGGTTATGCTTTCGGTATGGGCGTGGAACGTATCACTAACCTCAAATACCAAGTCAAAGACCTCCGTATGTTCTCAGAAAACGACATACGCTTCCTCGAACAATTCAAATAAAAACAATAAAGACGGAATAACACGAGAACAAAAATAATAAATTTTTATGTTATTTTGTTCTTCTGTCTTTTTAATAAATATGATTAAGCTTTACGACGAAAATCCTAACCAAAACACTATCAACAAAATAGTTGAAGTATTGCGCAATGGTGGAGTAATTGTTTACCCTACCGACACGGTGTATGCCCTAGGTTGCGATATTTTCCAGACTCGTGCAGTCGAAAAAATATGCAAAATCAAAAGCATCGACCCTCACAAAGCGCAATTCTCGGTTATGTGTGCCTCGTTAAGCGACATCAGCGAATACACAAAAATGGACGACGACACCTTCAAACTCATACGTCGTAACACCCCAGGTGCATTCACTTTCATACTCAATGGCAACAACAAATTGCCTCGCCTCATCAAAGAGCGCAAAACCATCGGCATCCGTATTCCCGACCGCAACATAGTACATACTATCGTCGAAAACCTTGGTAATCCAATACTTACAACATCGTTCCGCGACATGAACGATGAAAAAGAATACGAAACCGACCCCGAACTAATAGAAGAAAAATATGGCTCACTCGTAGATCTCGTCATCGACGGAGGCATTGGCAACACCGAAGTCTCAACCGTAGTTGACTGCACAACCGACGATTTCGAAATCATCCGCCAAGGCATAGCCGAACTCAAGTAATAAGGAGCAGGGAGCAAGGAATAAGGAATAAGGAATTGATATAGGTAACTACGGACATCGAAGATATCCAACTATTAGTAACCCCCTTCCCCCCATCCACGTCCCCGAAGGGGACGAACATCCTATAACTCAACACATTATACATTACCACAAAAAATATTAAAAATAACTCACCTATTTCAATTATTTTTTGTATATTTGCAGAGTTTTATAAACAAAAATAAATAATAATTAAGCGACTTTGGGTTTCATTCGTCTTGTTACTCACTACTCGCTACTAATAGTCTAAATAATATGAAATTAGCATTCCGTACTCTTTTGGTAATTGCCATTTGTGCAATGAGTTACATCTGCGTAACAAGTATCACTGTTCCTATCGAATTCGAACAAGAACAAGCTAAACGCGAACAACAAATCATCAAAAAACTTGTTGATATCCGTAAAGTTCAAATCGAATATCAAAAACAAAACAACCATTTCTGTCCAAATGCCGACACTTTGGTTCACTTCATCCTCGAAGGCAAGCTCCCTGTTGTCCTCAAAGAAGGTGTTCTTTCTGACGACCAACTCAAAAATGGTCTTACAGAGAAAAAAGCTATCGCTATCATCAAGCGTGGCAACCAAAAAGAAATCATCGCTAACGGTCTCGAAAACTTCCGTCGTGATACTACTTACGTAAGCGTTTACGAAACACTTCTTGCTAACGACTACACTCAAGAACAAATCGCTGACCTCGTAGTGATTCCTTTCTCTAACGGAACTAAATTCCAATTCGATACTATCACTTATGTAAATGAAAAAACTAGTCTCCCAACCCCACTATTCCAAGTATCTGCTCACTACGACACTTACCTCTCTGACCTCGACCGTCAACAACTCATCAACCTCAAAGACAAACAAACAAAACTCAACCGTTTCAATGGTCTTAAAGTTGGTTCAGTTGTAGAACCTAACAACAACTCTGGTAACTGGGAATAATCACCGCAACGAGCTGAATCACATAAATAAAAAGATAAATAAAATGCCGTTGACCCAATTTGGCAAACACAAATTTATTTATGTTTGACAAGTTGGGTCAATGCATAAAAAGGAGATACTCCTTTTTACGACTATATCGTTTTATTTTTCTTTTTATTCCACATACATTCCCGAGTGCCACAGATTATCATGAACGTAGTGAATAGTAACAAAATGAATAAGCCTTTTGACTTTATAACATCCTCTTTCGCTGCTAATCTATCTGATACATATAGTATATCCATCAGGCAGCTACCTGATGGATATAATTTTTATATTACTAACGACAAAAACGAAAGCGTTGCCATAAAACATATTTCAGCAGAACACATAACACCTGCACTACTTACCAACGAACCATTACTACAACTAAACTATCGCTCTGCCACCTACATCGGACATGGGGTATTTTCGATGATACCACAAAATTTAATCATTGATAACAACTACACCGCTTTTCTCCCTATCGAAAACAACCTCCGTCTCCGCGCTAAAACGATTGCAAATCCTATCAATTCTGATACTATTATCGCTTGTTACACAAATCAATGGACAATTCCAAATATAAAATGTAACAAACATCACGAAATAGAATTGCTCACTCTTATTGCTCTACAAGCCTCAGAATCAGATGCTATGTGGGCAGAAATAACAACTCAAAACATAAATGTCGTTGTCATAAAAAACCGAAAACTTCACCTCGTAAACACCTACCCAATTACTTGCGACAACGATGCAGCCTATTACATACTTGCCTGCTACCAACAACTCGAACTCTCACAAGAAGATACACCACTCAATATTTTAGGCAATATCACGACAATCAACCCTTTACCTTTCCTTAAAGACTACATCCGACACATAGAAATACAAAAACCAAAGAATTGGAATCCCGAATTTCCAAACGAATACAGCACACTATTCACACTGCAATCATTTAACTTAATATAAAAAAAAACGAGCAAAGCGAGTAAGTCTTGCTACTCGCTACTAAATATCTAAAAATCTGAATAATGCGAATAATCAGCGGACGTTTCAAAGGTCGTCGTTTCGACCCACCAAGTAATATTACAGCTCGACCTACTACCGACTTTGCCAAAGAATCGTTGTTCAACCTAATAAACAACGAAATGGACATCGAAGGTATCACTGCCCTCGACCTATTCTCTGGCACTGGTTCCATCAGTTACGAATTAGCTTCACGTGATGCACTACACATTACAGCTATCGAAATGAGCGAAAAACACATTAGTTATATACGAAAGATGTGTACTGACCTCAAAATAGACAATATTCGCGTGATGCGACAAGATGTTTTCCGCTATCTCACATCTACACAAACATCTTTCGACTTCATTTTTGCCGACCCACCTTACCAACTTGAAAACATAACTGATATACCCGATTTAGTATTCAAGCACAATCACCTCAATCCCGACGGACTTCTCATAGTAGAACACGGAGCAAAAACCTCATTCGAAAATCACCCAAACTTCGTCGACCACCGCAACTACGGCAACGTTCACTTCTCATTTTTCCGCACTTTAGAATACAAAAACAGTATTTAAACAAAAAGACAAAATAACATAATAACATAAATTTATGTTTTTCTGTTCTTCTGTCTTCTAAATAAAAATATGAAACATTCAGTTCCTGTACAACTCCGTTTTAACGACACCGATGCACTCGGACATGTTAACAACTCAACATATTTTAGTTTCTATGACCTCGGCAAAAGCGAATATTTCGCTGCCGTACGTGGCAACGACAACTTCTTTTCTCAAAAAGTTGATATCGTAGTAGCTCACATCGAAGTTGATTTCATCGAACCTATATTTCTCACTGACCGCATAGCAGTAGAAACATGCGTGTCGCATATTGGAACAAAAAGTCTTATCCTCTCTCAACAAATAGTTGACCTTCGTACTGGTCGCATCAAATGTAAAGGCTCAACCACAATGGTAGGCTACGACTTCGACCACAATATCACCATTCCGATTAGCAAAGAATGGCGCGAAGCAATAGAAAAATACGAAGAAAAAAAATTCTAATAATAACAAGGCGAAAAACGGGTACCAACAATCTTGCTATTCGCTACTCGCTACTAAATATCTAATATTATGATTTCAGAAAAACTCTTAAATCCACAAAGCATCGTTGTAGTTGGTGCTTCTAACGATGTACAAAAACCTGGTGGTAAACTACTCAAAAACCTCCTCGACAGCCAATTCAAAGGTCAAATCTATGTGGTTAACCCTAAAGAAGCCGAAATTCAAGGCATCAAATGCCACGCTAAAGTAGAAGATCTTCCTCAAGTAGATTGCGCTCTCATGGGTATTGCTGCAAAATATTGCTTGCACACTGTTGACGTACTTGCAAACGAAAAAGGTTGCCGTGGTTTCGTTATCATCTCTGCAGGTTTCTCTGAAGAAAACCACGAAGGTGCAGAAATCGAACACAAAATCGTAGAAATCATCGACAACGTAGGTGGCTCACTCATTGGCCCTAACTGTACTGGTTTCTTGAATGTTAACTATACTGGTGCTTTCGATGCTCCAATTCCACAACTCAACCCACGTGGCGTTGACTTCGTAACTGGTTCAGGTGCTACTGCTGTGTTTATCAAAGAGATTGGTATCACTAACGGTCTTCAATTCAACTCTGTTTGGGCTGTAGGTAACTCTGCTCAAATCGGTATTGAAGAGGTACTTGAATATTGGGATGATACATACGTAGAAGGTCAATCTTCATTCGTAAAAATGATATATATGGAGAGCGTTCGCAATCCTCAAAAATTGCTTAAACACGCCTCTTCACTTATCCGCAAAGGTTGTAAAATCGCTGCTATTAAATCAGGTTCTTCTTCTGCTGGTAGTCGTGCAGCTTCTTCTCATACAGGTGCTCTCGCTACATCTGACGTAGCTGTTGATGCTTTGTTCCGCAAAGCTGGTATCGTACGTTGTAGCAATCGTCTTGAACTCGTAAACGTATGTTCAGTATTCATGCACCCTGAGATGAAAGGCAAAAACGTGGCTATCATCACTCACGCAGGTGGTCCTGCTGTTATGCTTACCGACACATTGTCTAACAATGGTCTTGAAGTACCTCATATCTCAGGTCCTAAAGCAGAAGAATTGCTCACTAAATTGTTCCCTGGCTCATCAGTAGCTAACCCTATAGACTTCCTTGCTACTGGTACAGCAGAACAACTTGGTCATATCATCGACGCTTGCGAAAACGACTTCGACAATATCGACGCTATGGCTGTAATCTTCGGTAGCCCAGGTCTTTTCCCTAACTGGGAACCTTACCGCGTGCTCGACGAAAAAATGAAGACTTGCAAAAAACCTATCTACCCTATTCTTCCTTCTATCATCAATGTGAAAGACGAAATTGCTGACTTCATCAACAATCGTGGTCGTATCAATTTCAGCGAAGAATGTGTATTTGGTAATGCTCTTGCAAAAGTATTCAATACTCCTGCTCCAGAACCAGAAAACCTCGAAATGCCAGAAATCGACGTACAAGCTATTCGCCGTATCGTTGATAATGCAGAAAATGGTTATCTTGGTCTTGAAGAAATCAATGGATTGCTCGATGCTGCTGGTGTAGCTCGCAAACGCAATGCTGAAGTTCGCACTAAAGAAGAGGCTATCGCTGCTGCAAAAGAAATGGGATTCCCACTCGTAATGAAAGTTTGTGGTCCTGTTCACAAGTCTGATGTTGGCGGTGTTGTTCTCAACATTAAAGATATCGAAACTGTTGAACGCGAATTCGAACGCCTCATCGTTATCCCTGAAACATACGCAGTTGAAGTTTGCCCTATGTATAAAGGTACTGAAATCTTCATCGGTGCAAGCCGCGAAGCTAAATTTGGTCACCAAGTGCTTTGTGGTCTTGGCGGTATCTTCATCGAAGTATTGAAAGACGTACAAGCCTCACTTGCTCCAATCGGTCTTGACGAAGCACACTCTATGATTGAACGCCTCCGTGGTTACAAAATCATCAAAGGCGTGCGTGGTCAAGAACCTGTAAACGAAGACCTCTTTGCAGAAGCTGTTACTCGCATCTCTGCTCTCGTAAAAGCAGCTCCAGAAATTGCAGAAATGGACCTCAATCCACTTCTCGGCTCAGCAAATGCCGTAGTAGCAGTTGACGCCCGCATCCGCATTGAAAAATAATATTACCATATTATAAAAAAAGTCCTTTGCCTTTTATAGGCAAGGGACTTTTTTTATATTTTTCACAAATAAAAATGTTAAATAATACTAAAATTAGTATTTTGTATTGCATAGTACAAATTTTTACCGTATCTTTGCAGTGAAATTGAAAACTGAAGATTGAAAGTTGGAAATTAAGAATAAAAATTAATAACTAATAACTACACACTGTAAATAATTATGGCTGGAAGTGATAATATTAAGGCGCAAATGCGCAAGGGCATACTGGAGTATCTGGTGATGCTATGCTTGAAAAAGCACCCTGCATATTCGTCGGACTTGATAAATATGCTGAAAGAGGGTGAGTTTATTGTGGTAGAAGGGGCTCTCTACCCTCTTCTTATGCGCTTGAAACAGAATGGGTTGTTGAATTACATTTGGGTGGAATCGACTCTCGGTCCGCCTCGTAAATATTATAACCTAACTGCGCAAGGGCATGAGTTTTTGCAAGAACTTGAAGCGGCATACTCGGAGATTGAGCGTGCAGTGAACTATGTGAAAAATACCCCTATGAAAGAATGTTCTATTGATAACGAAAAAATTATTGCAAAATGAAAAAGACATTGACTATCAATCTATCAGGCGTTGTGTTTAACATTGACGAAGACGCATACGAAATACTAAACGAATACTTGCGTAAGCTTGAAATACAATTCTCTGACGAAGACGGCAAAGAGGTGATGTGCGACATTGAGGCTCGATTAGCTGAATTGTTCAGTAACACATTGAAATCGGACAACAAAAACGTGGTTACAATCAACAACGTAAACTCTGTCATTGAGCAACTTGGCACTGCTGAAGAGATTGGCGACGAGGGCAAAAATAGTACGTTCGACAATAGAGAATTTGACAAAGAGAGTCGCAAACGTAATAGAAAATTCTATCGCGACGGTGAAAACAAAATACTCGGTGGTGTGGCAGCTGGATTGGCAGCTTATTTGGGATTGGAAGTAACCATCACACGTTTGATTATGCTGTTGCTCGCTATCACCGTATTAGGCTGGTTGATACCGATTTACCTCGTAGTGTGGGTTATTGCACCAGAAGCTACTACTACAGCTCAAAAACTTGAAATGCAAGGCATTGAGCCTTCTATCGAGAATATGAAAAACTACTTGAATAGCGAGCAATTTCGCGAATCTGCAAGTCGCGTAGGCTCTCGTCTTGGCGAGGTGGTGAAATGGTTGTTCCGCATTGCAGCCATCATTGTGGGATTGTTTTTTGCCTTCATTGGTGTTGTGATAATTGGCGCATTGACAATAGCTTTGATTGGAATAATTACAGGCGTAGGAGGCGCAATATTTGGAGGTATATTGCCTATGGCAAGCGCAAATACCACTATGATAACCTTCATCGTAGCGACTCTTGTTGCCCTACTCATCCCGATTGTTTCTATCATCATGGCAACAATCCGACTAATTCGTCACGACAATACCCCTCACAAATCGGGCTGGGGATGGATGTGGTTTGTGATATGGATTATTGCAGTTATTGTGTCTATCAATACATTATTATTCTCTGTGCCTAATATTGTAAGCACAGTGAAAAATTTAGACGAGAATGGTTTTGTAGCAATATTCGATGGCGATATTACCACTGAAGAACGTTTGCGAAATGAGCAATTTGCTGCGATAGAGATAGATGACGCTTTGGTTGTACAATTAATTGAAGATACATGTTGTTTTGTAGAGGTAAGAGGCAATACCAATACTTTGCGCAATATAAAGACTACAATCGAAGAAAACACATTGAAATTGGAATTGCGCAACTATGTGAATAATTTAGGCAACCAACACGGAGTGAGCGTACACTATTGCTCTGAAATCAATAAGATAGAAATGGGCAGTGCAAGTGTCATTTCAAGCGATTCAAATCGTATCAAAAGCAATGATTTAGAAATAGATGCTGCATCAGCTTCAGTCATAAATCTCGGCGTTGATTGTAAGAAATTAGACATCGAAGCGTCATCGGCAGCAGTATTAAACATGTGGGGCGAAACCGACCTTTTGAACGCCGAATTGTCGTCGGCTGCGGTGGTAAATTTCAAAGATTTAGTTGCCGACAGTGCCAATATTGAGGCAGCGTCGGGCTCAATAATTGACCTTCCAAAAACAGAAAACATAAAAATTAATAAAGCTCCAGGTGTGATAATAAAATAATTAAGAAAAATTTTGTAATTCAAAATATTTTTATTACATTTGTAGGCGGAAAAATAAGCATTTTTCTGCCTATATTTTTTTACCAAAATGTTAACCAAAACACCTTAAATTTTTATTTATGAAAATTAAAAAAGCTTTGGGTATAATCCTCCTCCTGTTGATTGCCCTTGTAATGACTTACAAATTTGTAGACATTACACCCGACAAAAATCTCGAGCCGGAAAAACAAGCTAAGAAAGTGCTTAAGTACGGACAATGTGTTGCATGTCACTCACATTCACCAGAATTGCCATTCTATGCCAATTGGCCAATAATTGGTAAAGTAGTAAAACAAGATGCAACTTTGGCTATACGCGAATTTGATGCCAATATTGTCATTGATGGTCTCAAAAATAATCAACCTATTGACGAAGTTACTCTCAACAAATTAGAACACTCGTTCCAAAACGAAACTATGCCTCCAGTAAAATATTATGCTGTGCACTGGGGTTCGGTTATCAATAACAAAGAAAAAGAGATTGTACTCAATTGGATTAAACAATATCGCACTGAAAATCACTATAATGGTTTGGCTAATAGGGAATTTTCAAACGAACCTATACAAGTAATTCCTGATTCTATTCCTGTAAACCCAGCAAAAGTGGAATTGGGTCGTTTACTCTACAATGATGTTCGCCTATCTGTCGATAACTCAATATCTTGCGCTTCTTGTCACGATCTCAGCAAAGGTGGTACTGACAACAAACCTTTCTCGGAAGGTGTAGGCGGACAATTTGGTGGAATCAATGCTCCTACAGTATTTAATGCTACATTCAATTTCGTACAATTCTGGGATGGCCGCGCAGCTGACCTCGCTGCACAAGCAGCTGGTCCTCCAACCAATCCAGTGGAAATGGCTCATAAAAATTGGCGCGATATAGAAAACATTCTCGCTGCTGACAAAAAATTTGCCAAAGCATTTACCATAGTATATCCTGACGGAATAACCGAAGCCAATATATGCAATGCTATTGCCGAATACGAAAAAACATTGATTACTCCTAATTCAGCATTCGACCGTTACCTTAAAGGAGATAAAGATGCTATGACAGCAGAACAAATCGCTGGTTACGAATTATTTAAACAATATAGTTGTGCAACATGCCATGCCGGGATCAATCTTGGTGGAATTTCATATGAGTATATGGGATTACGCAAAGATTATTTTGAAGATAGAGGCACTGCACTCACAGAAGAAGACTATGGTCGTGGCAAACAAGAGGAAGACACATTCTTCGACCACCGCTTCAAAACTCCAGGACTTCGTAATGTCGCTCTAACAGCACCATATTTCCACGATGCAACACAAACTACTCT
The DNA here is from genome assembly GCA_045126975.1 of Candidatus Aphodosoma sp. GTDB lineage: Bacteria > Bacteroidota > Bacteroidia > Bacteroidales > Paludibacteraceae > Aphodosoma. The sequence goes on from JBGVPL010000039.1 coordinate 54,374, forward strand.
ACTTGATGCCGTGAATGCAATGGTAAAATACCAAACAAAAAAAGATATTACTCCTGATGAATCAAAACAAATCGTAGAGTTTCTCAACACTCTAACTGGAGAAATACCTCAAAAATAGAAATGTTCTTACAAAAAAATAGGCTAATGCAAAATGCATTAGCCTATTTTTTTATCTACCTATCATAATTTAATCAAGGAGTCCGAGTGCTACATCCATCATCTTAGTAAATGTGGTTTGACGTTCTTCAGGTGTCGTAATCTCACCAGTGAAAATACAATCCGAGATTGTACAAATAACCAAAGCACGTTTACCAGCACGAGCAGCATTGCAATAGAGAGCAGGTGCTTCCATTTCTACAGCAAGTACACCCATTTTTGCCCATTTCTCTGCCGATGGTGTATCTTCGTAAAATACATCGCTCGAATAGACGTTACCTACCATGTAACGATAACCAAATTCTTCAGCTTTTGTTGCTGCCTTACGAGCCAATTCGAAATCGGCAATAGGAGCAAATGTGCCAGGAAGACCATATTGTGAAGCATAATTACTATTAGTACATGCACCCAATGCAATAACGATATCACCAATATGAAGGTCTTTGTGATATGCACCAGCCGAACCTACGCGCACAATGGTATCTACGTCGTAGAAATTAAACAACTCGTATGTGTAAATACCAATAGAAGGAATACCCATACCATGACCCATAATTGATACACGATGACCTTTATAAGTACCTGTGTATCCAAGCATACCACGAACGCTATTAAATTGTACAGGATTTTCAAGATAGCGTTCAGCCATGAATTTAGCACGCAAAGGGTCGCCTGCCATGAAGACAGTTTTAGCGATTTCGCCATATTTTGCCCCAATATGAGGCGTTGGTGTTTGATGTTCCATTATATTTAATTTAATGATTAATTATTAATTATTAGTATTTAGTAATTTACTCAAAACCCTACTCTCTTTCCCCTATACTCTAATCCTCAACTGTTTTATAATCATTTCGCAGTTGCGGCAATCAAATTCAAGGCGGAAGCGGTCATTACCATTTTGCAAATAGAGTTCTTTGATTTGTGATTTTGGATTCTCTTTTTTGCACCAACCAAGAGCATAACGAATGCAATGTTTTGTACGCATGAGTTCAACATCAGTTTGATGCTGCTCTTCAAAAGCTGGTTGTTTCACACAGCAACCATGTTGCTCGTAAAAGGCTTTTGCCTGCGAATTATAGATATTTGCACGATAATCGAGATTAGTCGCTACAAATTGATGTATTGTAGGCTTGATTTCTATCAACGAACGCTTATATGATTGAGTGCGATTAAGTTCGTGAGCTTCGACTAACTGACGTCGCCACTCGGCTATTTGCGATACAGGAATAAAATATGGTTCAGTGAGACAAGATAGGTCAATTTCTCTTGCTTCAAAAATTGTACCTCCTAATTTCGAAAGTTGCGTGCGCCAAGTATCAAGCATTTTTTCAGGATTATTAGCCAACTCACCCGACACCTCAACTTTGATTGAAGTTGATATGTTATCCGTATCTCCTACTGTAAGAAGTAGAGAGCAAGGAGTAGGGAGCAAGGATACTTTTAAAGTAATAGGTATTTTGCGTTCAGCGGTTTTGCCAGCTAATATGCGTTCAAAGGCAACATCGGAATTACGATAAACAAGTGTACCTTTTTCGATTTTAGGCATTTGTAGTGGCAACAAACGACCTGCCTCTACTCTATTGACACGGAAACCTTCAAATTCGCCTGCTTTATTAAGGAAGCAAAGTCCATCACCATTGGCTATAACAGATTTAGTGTTAAGGCTTAAAGCATTGCGCCAAATATCTTTTACTTTGCCTATTGGTTCGCCCAAAGACTTAGGAGTGTCAAATGACCAAATGTCGCGCTTACGACCTTCGAGGAAATAGTCGGTTGCGCCACGATAGAAGGTCTTTTTAGGGTCAGGTTCGAAGAAGAATGTTGTTTTGCCCGATGAGGCAACACGACGAGGTGTACCTTCGAGGATTGCATCGAACTTGCGACGATAATATGAAGTGATATTCTTCACATAATCAATATCTTTAAGACGACCTTCAATTTTGAAAGATGAGATACCTGCATCAATCATCTCTTGTATGTGACGCGAGGCATCAAAATCTTTTAGAGAGAGAAGATGTTTTTTCTTAACTAATACATTACCATCTTGGTCTATCAAGTCGTATGGCAAACGACACATCTGCGCACAAGCTCCACGATTGGCACTGCGACCTCGCATTGCCTCACTCATATAACATTGTCCACTATAAGATACACATAATGCACCATGAACAAAAGCTTCGAGTGCTACGTTGGTTTGCTCAGCCATTTGACGCATAGTAGCTAAAGATGTTTCACGAGCAAGGACTACTTGTTCGAATCCACACTTCTCAAGAAACTTGACCTTATCAACAGTACGAGTATCGCACTGAGTGCTGGCATGAAGAGCAATAGGAGGTAAATCCATCTGCAACAGTGCCATATCTTGCACTATGAGAGCATCAACACCTGCGTTGTATAAATCATTGACCAAATGACGTGCTTGCTCTAATTCGTCGTCACGAAGAATTGTGTTGAGCGTAACATAGACACGAGCATAATACTTATGAGCATATTCGACCAAACAAGCTATATCCTCAACAGAATTGCCAGCCGCCACACGTGCACCGAATTGCGATGGTCCAATATACACCGCATCTGCACCATGGTTGATGGCAGCCATACCAACCTCAATATTTTTGGCTGGACTTAATAACTCTATTTTTGGATTTCGTATAACCATATTATTTAGTCACGTTTGAATATATCACGTGTATAAACTTTATCTATTACATCATCAAGCACACAATCATAACGATTGGCTATAATTGAATTACTCATAGCCTTAAATTTATCCAAATCATTAACAACAAGGCTACCAAAGAAAGTTGTGCCATCTTCAAGAGTAGGCTCGTATATAATAACCTTTGCACCTTTAGCTTTAACTCGTTTCATAACGCCTTGAATTGAACTTTGACGGAAATTGTCGGAATTACTTTTCATCGTAAGGCGATAAACGCCTATAACGCATTCGCGCTCTTGCGCTGAATTATAACTATTGTTTGTATAACTATAATAACCTGCCAATTCAAGAACTCGGTCAGAAATAAAATCTTTACGGGTACGGTTGCTATCAACGATGGCTTTCACGAGATTTTGAGGTACATCTTCATAGTTAGCAAGCAACTGTTTAGTATCTTTAGGCAAACAATAACCGCCATAACCAAACGAAGGATTATTATAATGCGAACCTATACGAGGGTCGAGGCATACACCATCTATGATTTGTTGAGTATTCAAACCTTTGAGTTCAGCGTATGTATCAAGTTCATTAAAGAACGATACACGCAAAGCTAAATATGTATTAGCAAAGAGTTTAACTGCTTCTGCTTCAGTAAAACCCATGAAAAGAGTTTCGACATCTTGCTTTATAGCTCCCTCTTGCAATAATTTTGCAAACACCTCTGCACGCTCAACAAGATAAGGGTTTTCCATATCTGTGCCAACAATTATACGAGATGGGTAGAGATTGTCGTAGAGGGCTTTAGATTCGCGAAGAAACTCAGGAGAAAAAATAATTTTATCTGTATTATATTTTTCACGCACACTCGCAGTAAAACCAACAGGAATTGTTGATTTTATGACCATTATGGCTGAGGAATTATACTGCATCACCAACTTAATAACAGTTTCGACAACTGAAGTATCGAAAAAGTTTTTCTGTGGGTCATAATTAGTTGGAGCTGCAATGACCACGAAGTCAGCATCTCGATAAGCCTTCTCTGCATCTAAAGTAGCCGTTAAATTCAAATCTTTTTCAGCAAAAAACTGCTCGATATATTCGTCTTGAATAGGCGATATACGCTTATTAACCAAATCAACACGTTCAGACACAATATCTACCGCCACAACTTGATTATGTTGTGCCAATAATGTCGCGATAGATAACCCTACATAACCAGTACCAGCTACTGCTATTTTCATAATGATTACAAGTTTATTTACGCAAAGTTACAAATAATTTCGTATATAACAAAAAAATCGCATCAAGAATAATTTTCTCAATGCGATTAAATTCATTATTTATTTATAATTTTTGATAACGTCCACAACTCGACGAATGTCATCATCAGCACACATTGGACCAGAAGGGAGACATAATCCATCATTAAACAACGCTTCACTAACACCATTAACATACATAGGCACGTTGGCAAACACTGGTTGAAGATGCATTGGTTTCCAAAGTGGACGAGTCTCTATCTGATTTTCATCCATACGAATACGTAAATCTTCACGGTCGAAACCTGTTTTTTTAGAATCAATAAGAATACAAGTCAACCAAAAGTTAGAGTTATATTCGTCGGATGGACGTTGCATAACAGTAATACCTTCAACGTCTTTTAATAATTCAATATATAATTGATGAACTCGACGACGATGCTCAACATGTTCATCTAATACGTACATCTGACCACGACCTATACCTGCACAAATATTACTCATACGATAGTTATACCCTATCTCTTCATGTTGATAATGAGGTGCATTTTCACGAGCTTGAGTTGCATAAAACATTACACGTTTTTTAGCCTCATCAGTTGGAGTAACCAATGCCCCACCGCCCGAAGTTGTAATCATTTTGTTGCCATTGAACGACAATACACCATACTCGCCAAATGTACCACAACATTGACCTTTATAAGTAGAGCCTAATGCTTCTGCTGCATCTTCGAGCACAGGAATACCATAACGATTGGCAATCGCCATAATCTCATCCATCTTAGCAGGCATACCATATAAATGCACAGGGATGATTGCTTTAGGATATTTTCCTGTTTTTGCTTTACGGTCGATAATCGCTTCTTCAAGGAGTTGAGGATCCATATTCCAAGTATCACGCTCACTATCGATAAAGACAGGAGTTGCACCTAAATAGGTGATAGGATTAGCCGATGCAGCAAACGTAAAGCTCTGGCATATAACTTCTTCGCCAGCTTTCACACCAAGCATGATGAGCGCAAGGTGCAAAGCCGCAGTACCTGCAGAAAGAGCCACGACATGTTTGTTTTGACCAACATATTGCTCCAAATCAGCCTCAAAACCATTTACATTTGGACCTAAAGGTACTACCCAATTAGTATCAAAAGCCTCCTTAATAAAATCCATTTCGCGACCCGACATGTGAGCCAACGAAAGCCATATTTTTTTATTCATAATTTACTAATTTTAATTTGTTCCATCAAAAGTTTCAGCAGTAGCAATTCCTTCGCCCGAAATACCTTCACGTACAAACACTTTTTTTATAGTTAAAAATAATATTTTCACATCCAGCCAAAATGAAATATTATCTACATACCATACATCATATTCAAATTTTTTAGTATGCGTAATAGTATTGCGTCCATTAATCTGAGCCCAACCAGTAATACCTGGACGCACTTTATGACGACGCATTTGTTCTTTAGAATAAAGTGGTAAATACTTGACTAACAAAGGACGAGGCCCCACAAAACTCATATCTCCTTTAAGGACATTAAACAATTGTGGTAACTCATCAATAGAAAGAGAACGAACAATCTTACCTATTTTAGTCAAACGTTGAGCATCAGGCAAAAGTTTACCATCAGCATCACGCTCATCAGTCATTGTTTTATACTTCACAACCTTGAAAATCTTTGCATCTTTACCCGGACGCTCTTGAGTAAAAAAGGCACCTGCACCTTTATTTGCAAAATGCAAAAATATAGTTATTACCAATAATATTGGCGACAAAATAAGTAAAGCCACAAAAGCAATACAAAAATCCAATATACGTTTTATTCCGTTTTTATACATCTCAAAAATGTTTTAATATAGTATCATACGAAACTTCTACACTAAAATTTTTTTTCATATAAGTATACCCACACTCTCCCATTTGAATTCTTTTTTCTGATGAAGATAACATTTTATCTAAATTATTATTAAAAGAGACTATATCTCCACTTTCAGAAAAATAACCATAACCATTTTGTTCTGCATCAATACCAATATCCGTATTTTTATCTGTAGCAACCAAAATTGGCATTTTATTACTTAAATAAGATAATAGTCTAGATGGATAATTTGGTATTGTAAAACGTTTATCTAATAAAATTAATCCAATATCACAACTTGCAGCTAATTGTTCGTAATCAACTTTAGGTAAATTTTTAAACAACAAAGAATTTGTTGGTTTGTTAAATTCAAACCATTCATATAATTTACCATACTCAGTACCTGCACCAACAATTAAGAAAAAACAATCATTCCTAAATTTATTAACATCTAAGATATTAATTAAAAAATCTATTCCTTGAGGTTTTCCTAAATTACCACCATAAATTATAATAGGCTTGTCAATTGGCAAATTATATTTTCTTCTTATTTCAGATTTATTTATAATAAAATTATGATCTCCAATATCAAAAGATAAACTATTAGGATTAATTTCTGTTTTAGAAGCATCAACAAAAGCATTATGTTTTAATAAATAATCTACATTTGCTTGTGACATGCATCCAATATAATCAGAAATTACATACAATTGTTTCTCTTTTTTCCTAAAAAATTTATAAATAAAACTTCTATTAGAAAACATTTGTAAATCAACTGCATTCTGCGGAAATATATCCTTAAGTAACAAATATGATATTGAATTCTTATTTCTTTTTTTTAATTTTTGTATTACACTATTAAATGTAATAGGCGGTGTAGAATATAAAATCAAATCAAAAACTATATTACCCAAATATTTATCAATAGCTTTACCATATTGATATTCTAATAATAATTGACCAATACCCTTTTCTATTGCATTGGTCTTTTGTAAATTCAAAGCTTCTACTCCTAAAATAAAAATACCATCTTTACAATTAAGATTAGTTTTCTTCTTAAATTGACGTTCCAATGGTGTCACAACATAAACATTATGCCCTTCATCTCTAAATTTACGCAATAAATCAGTATAAATGCCTTTAGCATTAATATCAACAATACGAGCTATAGTAAGAAAAATAACATTCATAATTTTTACTTTCTCCAAACCATTTTGTTTACTATACCTGTATAACTTTGGATAAGTTTCACTACCTTAGTCGAAACTATTTCATCTGTATAATTTGGCACTGGCAATCCGTTGTCGCCATTTTTCACCATCTCTACTGCTGTATCTACTGCTTGCAATAATGAGTATTCATCAATACCGGCCAACACGAAACAGCCTTTATCCAACGCCTCTGGTCGCTCGGTCGATGTACGGATACATACTGCTGGGAACGAATGTCCTACCGATGTGAAGAACGACGACTCTTCTGGCAATGTACCTGAATCCGACACTACAGCGAATGCATTCATCTGCAAGCAGTTGTAGTCATGAAAACCGAGCGGTTCGTGTTGTATCACTCGCTTGTCAAGCTCGAATCCCGATGCTGCCAAACGGTTGCGTGAGCGTGGATGGCACGAATACAATATCGGCATATCATATTTCTCTGCCATGCGATTAATAGCTGTGAATAGCGATGTAAAATTCTTTTCTGTATCGATATTCTCCTCACGGTGAGCCGAGAGCAAAATATAACGCCCTTTTTCCAAACCTAATCGTGCGTGTATATCACTTGTTTCAATCTCTGACAAGTTCTCGTGCAACACCTCTGCCATCGGACTGCCTGTAACGTATGTGCGTTGTGGCGCCACACTACTTGCATTCAAATAGCGACGTGCATGCTCCGAGTAACACATATTTACGTCAGAAATAATATCCACGATACGACGGTTTGTCTCCTCTGGCAAACACTCATCGAAACAACGGTTACCTGCCTCCATGTGGAAAATAGGAATATGTAAACGCTTCGCACCAATCACCGACAAGCACGAGTTTGTGTCTCCCAACACCAACACAGCATCTGGTTTGATTTGCACCATAAGTTTGTATGACGAGTGGATGATGTTACCCATAGTAGCACCAAGGTCGTCACCTACTGCATCAAGATATACCTCAGGATCTTTGAGTTTAAGGTCTTTGAAAAATACGCCATTAAGGTTATAGTCGTAGTTCTGACCTGTATGTGCCAAAATACAATCGAAATATTTACGACATTTGTTTATCACTGCTGCCAAACGTATAATCTCTGGGCGCGTACCAACGATGATGAGCAACTTCAATTTGCCATCATTACGGAATTTTACTTCACTATAATCTGTTTTCATAATTTTTTTGTCGATAGTCGAAGGTCGAAGGTCGAAAGACTTTTAACTTGCGACTTTAAAATTAATATTCAAAATTATAAAAATTGAGCATAATAAATTGGCAAACATGTTGTAACTCCATCCTTAAAATAGTCCTTCCCATACAACAAATAACGATTGCCTATGCGAGATGAAAATTTTTCACAAAAAGCATCTAACGATTTATGCGTCTTATATCCTGATGATTTTACTTCTATAGGCACAATTTTATTCCCACGAGAAAGCAAAAAATCAACTTCATAATTATGATTATTTCCGTCAGGAAATGTATAATAATACAACTCATTACCCGATGTCAAAAGCATCTGAGCTACCATGTTTTCATAAACATAGCCTAGATTAACATCTAACTTGTCTGACAATAATTTATTATAAATCGTATTCTCTGTATATTTTTTATCCCAAAAAGCAAGTGTAATAAAAAGCCCTGTATCACACAAAAACATTTTGTAACGACTATAATCTCTAGTTAATGCCATACCCACATTAGGATCACTTGCGTGATAAGCCAACGACACCACCTGACTATCTTCCATATCCGCAATCACCACATCAATATTGTCAACTACTTTCCCTCCTGTAGCCGATGATATCTTGTATCTCATCGAATTTTTCGACAACTGCGATGGTATATTCTTAAATATTCTAGATGCCGTACCTGTAGGATCTATACGACGAAAATCATCTTCATACAATTCTATTATTTTTCGCTTTACTAAATCTACCTGTTCAAGATTATTTGTAACCAAATATTCATTAACCGCTTGAGGCATTCCTCCTACAACCATATACAACCGCAAATCTCTCATCCATTTACGATGCACAGCCTGCCCCATCTCTCGCTTCATATCAAAAGCCTCTCGCATAAAATCATGAGAAACATCATCACCTATAGCCCAACGAAACTCATCAAAATCCATCGGATAAAGAGTCAAACGATGTTCCTCGCTCGGAATCAAAATGTTCTGTATATTCTTTTTTATTGATAACAACGATCCTGTTTCTATATAATCATAACGACCATCCTTCACCAAATGCTTTATAGCTTGGCGAGCTAACGGTTGACGTTGCACCTCATCAAAAACAATTACCGACTCACGATTATATAACTGAACATTAAAAAGATTTTGCAATCGAAAGAAGAAATAGTTCAAATCCAACATATTCTCAAACAATTCATCAATCTCTTTTGATGTTTGTGAAAAGTCGATCAATATGTAGGACTTATATTCTTTGCGAGCAAATTCTTCTACTAAGGTTGATTTACCTACACGTCGAGCTCCTTTTATCAACAAAGCATAACGCCCCGCAAGATTTGCTTTCCAATGAAGCATTTCATCGTATAATTTCCTTTTATATGCCATAATTATCGTAAATATCTAATTTTCGGCACAAAGATACAACAAAATATCGTTTCCGCAAAATTTTTCCAATCTAAAACCTCAGTTTCCGCATTTTTTTTTCTACCTAAAACCTCAGTTTCCGCAAAATGTTCACTTATAATAGTCGATGGTCGATAGTCAATAGTCAATGGTCAATGGTCAATGGTCTATAGACTTTAGACTTTAGACTTTAGACTTTAGACACGACCACAGGGAGTATTAGACTTTATCAAAATAAGTCTCTGGATGTGTAGGGTCAAAACATTCGTTGCACCACATGATTGTCACCATATCGGTGTCGCCGAGGTTTTCGATATTATGAGTATAACCTGTTGGAATATCGACTACCTCAATTTTGTCGCCACTCACAAATTTCTCTATCACTGGCATATTTGGTTCGCGCTCGTCACGGAATCGTATCACGCCACGACCGCTCACTACACAGAATTTCTCTGTTTTCGTGTTATGCCAATGCTCTCCTTTGGTGATACCTGGTTTCGAAATATTCACCGACACTTGTCCACATCCTGCCGAGCGCAACATCTCAGTGAAACTACCACGCTCATCAACATTCATCTTCAACGGATACGAAAACTCTTCTGCTGGCAAATATGAGAGATATGTACTATATAGTTTTTTTGTGATTGGATCGCCTACGTTTGGCACTTCAAGATTTATACGACTTTCACGGAAACTATACAATATATCAACTATCTCACCCAAGCGTATCTCATGTTCCACTGCCACACGGCAATATCTGCCCTCTCTATTCTCTTTGCCCGACAATGCTGCTATCATCTCATCCACCAAGTCATCGATATAAACCAATCGCATCATCACTGATGGGTCATTCACCTGTATTGGCAATCCGTTGGCTATGTTATTGCAGAATGTTGCCACTGCCGAGTTGTAGTTCGGCCTGCACCATTTGCCAAACAAGTTCGGAAAACGATACACCAACACGCGTGCCCCTGTCTCTTCGGCGTAACGGAACATCAACTCCTCGCCGGCACGTTTACTCTCGCCGTAAGGGTTATCCAATGCCGCTTGTGTCGATGAGCTAATCATAACAGGGCAAGTATTATTGTGTCGTTTCAAGGCATCAAGCAATTTTGTAGCAAAACCAAAGTTGCCTTCCATAAACTCTTTTGGGTCTTGCGGACGATTTACGCCTGCCAAATTAAACACAAAATCGGCCTTGGCACAATATTCATCCAACTCAGTCTCGGTACTATCCACGTCATACTCCATCACCTCAATCTCCTCACCCGCCACGTCGTACCAACGCGCCTTACCCTCAGCTATATTTCTCAATTGAGCACAAAGGTTCTTACCCACAAAACCCTTCGCTCCAGTAACAAGTATATTCATATAATCACTCACTTCTAATTTCTTTTGCTTTGCTTCGTGGTTGCAACCCTAAATCTTCACGGATAAATCGCAATTTCAACAACAACTGTTTCATACCCTCTACATCCAAACGTCCAGTGTTATGTGAATGGTAATCCTCTATTTTAGCCACCTCTTCGTTTCCTTCAGTGAAGAATTTATCGTAGTTCAAATCACGATTATCACATGGAATACGATAGTAGTCACCCATATCAATAGCCTTCGCCATCTCCTCACGAGTCACGAGTGTTTCATAAAGTTTTTCGCCGTGACGAGTACCGATTACCTTCACCTCTGTTTCGCCATATTTAGGGTTCACTTGTGAGTATGTTTGTTTCAATGCCTCTGCAAGCACATCAAGCGTAGCAGCAGGAGCTTTTTGAACGAAAAGGTCACCGTTTTTACCATGTTGGAATGCATAAATCACCAAATCCACAGCATCGTCCAATGTCATCATAAAGCGAGTCATATTTGGGTCAGTTATGGTGATAGGCTTACCTTGTTCCATCTGTTCTACCCACAACGGAATTACAGATCCTCGACTCGCCATCACATTGCCGTAGCGTGTACAGCAGATAGTAGTTTGAGCATCTTCGCCTAATTCACGACCTTTAGCAATCGCTACTTTTTCCATCAGCGCTTTCGAGATACCCATTGCATTGATAGGATATGCTGCTTTGTCAGTAGAGAGCACTACTACATTTTTCACTCCATGTTCGATTGCAGAGAGAAGCACATTGTTAGTACCGATTACGTTAGTCATCGTAGCCTCCATAGGAAAGAACTCACACGAAGGCACTTGTTTTAATGCAGCAGCAGCAAATACATAATCCACGCCACGCATAGCCACATCCACCGATGCTTTCTCGCGCACATTGCCGATATAGAATTTAACCTTAGGATTTTGAAGTGCATGGCGCATATCATCCTGTTTTTTCTCATCGCGCGAAAAGATACGAATCTCTTTAATATCCGAATCCAAAAAACGACGCAACACAGCATTACCAAACGAACCAGTTCCGCCTGTAATTAATAATATTTTATCTTTAAAAATTGACATACACACTGAAAAATATTAAAATATTAACTTTCTATCAAATCACAAATTTTTATTTTATCTGTAACAAAATGTACACTTCCCCATGTCAAACCAACTCCAAAAGCACAAGCAATATTATCACAAATTCCACCTTCTAATCTATTTTTTGCACTTCCAATAGTCATAGTTAACGGAATTGTTGCACAACTAGTGTTTCCAAAATATTGCAACGAATAAGGTACTTTATCGGCTGACAAACCTAATTTTTTCCTTATTTTCTCATTCATATACATATTTGCTTGATGTATAAACAAATTATCTATATCATCTATATTTAAATTAAAATGAGAAATTAATTCTTTTATTGCATTAGGGCCTTGTTTTATTCCAAAAGAAAAAACACTCATTCCATCCATACGACTCTGTAATGCATTCCTTTTCATACCATCACTATCAACCACTTCTTTTAACGAATTTTCATTATATGGATTTCTAAAGCCACCTTCATTAATAATAATTGACTCATAAGAATATCCATCTGCTGCAATAAAGAATTCTAAAGGAGTGGCCATAGTATTATACTCCAATGCCGTAGCAGTTCCTGCATCTCCAAACAAAGGCCATGAAGTTTTATCTTTATATGATTTATACTTAGATGGAGTCTCTCCTACCAACAACAAACCCTTTTTTATTCCACCGTGAGACAATAATGAACTTATCACATTCATCCCATATACCCAACCAGGACAACCTATAGAAAGATCTAAAACCATACAATTTTGAGACAATCCCAATTTCTTTTGCAAAACGCAAGATGTTGCTGGCAATATATAGTCAGGTGTCTGAGAAACATAAATCAAACACCCGATTTCATCTCTATTCCAAGACAACTCGTTTAATAATTTATTAGCAGCTTCTAAACACAAATCAGAAGATGTTTGTTCTCTTGAAGCTATTCTACGTTCCTTTATTCCTGTAGAAGCAATAACTCGATCTGCTTCTCCTTCACTAAAATATGGATAATCAATATTTTTTTCTATATTTTTAGGAACACAAGCAGAAACTCCAACTATACTTACATTATCAATACTAAAAAATGGCATAAATTTTATAATTTAGAATATAACACTTTTCCTGATTCACTTTTAGGAATTTCAGGAACTATTTTTATTTCAAAAACACTAGGGAATAAGTGTAATTTTTGAGAAATTTCAGTAATCAAATCAAACTCTATCTCTTTTGTCAAACATATAGTTATTTTCTCATCATTACCTACACAAGCACATTCTGAAATATATTGTTTTACTATTTGCTCTACCTCATCTAATCCAACCCTATTACCAAAAATTTTAACAAATCGATTTAATCTTCCAACTATATAATAATACCCCTCCTTATCTCTATACGCAATATCTCCTGTTTTTAACATACCATGTTGCTCATCTGCCAAAGATAAATCAATAAATGAATGAGCATACCCCATAAAAACATTCTTACCAAAATAATACAATTCGCCATTAACATTCTCGCATTCAATAACATTACCATCTAAATCTCTTAATTCGAAATAACCATTAGGAATAGCAATGCCGATGCTTGATGGTTTTAATAAAGTACTACATGGAGGCAAATAACTCATTCTTGCAGTTGCCTCCGTCTGTCCATACATTACAAAAAAAGTAAAATTCTTCTGCTTTGCAATTTCTGCAAATTCAGAGACTAAATCAGAAGACAATTTACCTCCAGCTTGAGTCATTGTTTTTAACGAAGGAAGATTCATTTTATTAAATCTAATTTTCCTTAACATTTCGTATGTATATGGTACTCCAGCAAAAGAAGAGGCTTTGTTTGTTTTAAAAAATGACCAAAATTCTATCTGTAGCACAGAATAATTTGTTAAAAGTAGTGTTGCTCCCTTAATAATGTGACTATTTATAACAGACAAGCCATAACTATAATACATGGGAAGCGTTGTAATTGGTCTTTCTTCAGTCGTTAATGATAAATATTCAGCTATAGACTCTGCATTAGAAAAAATATTTTCATAACTCAATTTAACTAATTTAGCACTCCCTGTTGTTCCTGAAGTGGAAAGTAACATAGCTAAATTAGGATTAAGATTATAATCTCTTTTTGAATTTTCAATAAGACAATAATCTTTATACTCCAAAAGTATATCTCCCTTCAATTCAAAAAAAAGATATTTATCTTTACTAATCCAAAAATAATTAGGATTATATTGATCTATCAATGAAGATATAAAACTTTTATCTGCATTTTCAGATAACATCAAAGGTACCCATTTACTTTGTTGAAAAGCCAAATACCCCACAAGAGATGCTATTTTATTTGAAGAAAATTGAAAAACCAACTTTTTTTCTTTCGTAAGAGAACAAAATTTTTGAGAAAGAATTTTTACTTCAGAATAATTTACACTATCTCCAGTATCAGATATAGCTAAAACATTATCTTTATATAAATCAATATAATCCGTCAATTCCATTTTTCAAAAAACAATACTATAATTTTCTTTTAAAATATCAAGACCTTCTTTATAAGACAAAAAAGACATCATGTCTTCTGGTTCTAAAGAAACATTAAATACTTCCTCTATTTCTGCAATTAATGTTATATGTCCAACAGAATCCCAGAGATCAAAATCTTTATATTTCAAATCAAAAAAATTTGTTGTTTTAAAAACTTTTTCAAAGCACTTATTATATAATTCCAAATTATTCATAACATAATTATTTTAATGTTAAACCACCATCAATAACAATACTAGAGCCAGTTATCCAAGTAGCTTCATCAGACAATAAAAACACAATAGCATTTGCAATCTCCTCGGGTTTTCCATATCTTTTTAATGGATAATTATTTCTATCCTTTAATATTTCTTCTTCGGATAGTTGCGTGTTTTTCAAAATTAAATCTGTTTCTACTCGTCCTGGATTTACAGAATTACATCTTATACCTTTTGAACTTAATTCCAATGCTGCTGTTTTCATAAAAGATTGCAAAGCCCCTTTAGTTGTAGCATACATAGCATTACCAATAGAAGAGGTATAAATTCCAGCAACAGAAGAAACAAAAACTAAAGAAGAATGATCTTTTAATTTTTTTTGCTTAACAAACTCTTTTGTCAATAAAATTGGAGACATTGTGTTTATATCAAACATTTGTTTTAAGACATCTTCTTTTATAAACGGAATAGGCTTCCAATTATTTATACCTGCACAGAAAACAACTCCATCAAGAACATCAAGAGATTTTACAAATGCTAATATTTCATTTTCTTTTGAAATATCACATAAAGTATAAACATGTTTTTTTGAAGATATTTTTGATAATTCAAGGGAAAGGTTTCTCATTCTATCCTCATTTCTACCAACACAAATCAATTTTGCTCCCAATTGTGCACAAACAACAGCTGTAGCATAACCAATACCTGCTGTAGCTCCAGTTATCAAAATATTTTTATTTTCAAGAGAAAACATAACTATTTTTTCGAGATCAATTCAAATAACTGACCAATTGTTGAAACGCTTCTCATATCATCGCCAGACAAAGAAACATTATATTCTTCATCTACCATTGCAATTACTGACAATGCAACTAAAGAAGACCATTCTTCTAATTTTCTAAATTCAGTATCTGTTGTTAAAACTAAATTATCAACAGAATCTAATTGTTCTCTAAATAAATCAATAAATTTTTCCATATTAAACATTTGTTAAATTAAAATTTTATTATTTTAGCGGGATTACCCATATATAATTCTCCGTTTTTAGGCTTGCGCATCATAACACTAGCAGCTCCTAATTTTACATCTTTATCAATTTTAATTTGTTGTAATACAATAGCTCCAACGCCAAAGAAATTACCATCTCCAATTTTAACTTCGCCTGAAATTCTAACATCAGGCATAAATGTATTAAAATCGCCTATTTCTACATTGTGACCAAAAACAACACCACCATTTAACAAATTAAAATTACCAATTTTAATATCACAAGAGAAACCACAATCATGCTTTATAATATTACCTTTACCTATTTCAAAAGTTTCCGCATCCGCAAATCTCAAGGAAGGATAAATTAAATTTGGAAAATCAATACAAGTATTGACCAATAAATCAGAAACTATTTCCTTAACCACAGACGGAGATCCAATAGATATAACAACTGACATTGGTTTATTTAACTTTAATAAAAATTGTTTTCCTCCCAAAACTTCTCCGTAATGTGAAACTTTAGTCCCTACCGATAATCCATCATCAATAAAACCTAACAAGTTCCATTGTGAATAGGTTTGATTTATAGCTCTTATCAAACATGCCACTTCTCTTCCTAAACCACCAGCTCCATATATAACTATATCTTTCATTATATATTATTTTATTTTATTTTCTTCAATTACATTTTCAAAAACTGAAACCAACTTACTAGCAATAACCTTTGGCGAAAATCTTTTTTTACAATCTTCTGCAATTTTTGCTCCGTCATACGATTGATAATTCTCAAACATATACTTTAAAGCATCAACAAGCGCATCTACATCTTCTGTAGGAACAAGCAATCCATCTGTTTCTTGCACAAACTCTTCAGGACCTCCACATACAGTTGCAATGACTGGCACCCCCATCATCATCGCTTCTATATAAACAACACCAAAAGTTTCAGATCTAGATGCTAAAACAAAAACATCACTACCATGCAAAATATTAGCAATTTCAACTTTATTTTTACGCCCCAAAAAATGCACATTATTATTTAATGACAAAGAATCTGCCTGTTTTTGCAAATTATCTTTTTCATCACCATCCCCAATAATCAATAATTCCCAATTATTATAGTCCTTAATTACTTGAGACAATGCAGATAATAAAATGTCATATCCTTTTATTCTTATTAAAGATCCTATTGATACAAACCTAATCTTGCCACTATTCCCATATTCAGATTTCCCTCTATACTCAAAATCACCTCCAACCATATTATTAACAACAACACTATCAACACCAAATTCTTCTAATATAATATTGCGTAATGAATTAGAAACAGAAATAAGTTTATTTACTTTTGAATATGTTCTTTTCCCCAAATATTGTATATATTTATCTTTTACTTTAGTTTTTAACGCACTACTATGTTCTATCACCACAAGAGGAACATTTATATGTTCTCTTAATATACAAGCAACACTTGACTCTGCAATATAATGAGAATAAATAATATCCGGCTGACCATATTCCGATTTTATTTTATTATACAATTGCAATATCTGCTTTTTCAGTATATAATGTTCAAAATTAAATCCAAACAAACGCAAAAAAACACTCGGAATCCAAAATGATTCATAACAATCAATCCCATCTTTCTTACAATAAGAAACACCTAGTTTTCGATATTTAAAACGAAATCTTCTGTCCAAACTTGCAACAATAACCTTATTCCCTCCTTTCGACAATGCTTTAGCTTGATCAAATTCGAAACATCCCCATTGAGGATCTTTTTCTGATGGAATTCCCCTAGAAATTAACAATATATACATAATATACTATTTTTCAATAATACAATTTCTCAATGCATTCAAAAAACCATGCCCATATTTCAAATCAGGTTCTACATAACTACCTTCAGCCCATTCATTCCATGACCACAAAAAAACAATTTTATTTTTATCTTGTTTATCTTTAATAACATTCAAAACATCTAAAATATGATTTTTAAAAACATCAGGGGTTGCATTAGTATGAATCCTTGCTTTAACCCCACTTCGTGGCGTTCTATCCCATCCTGGCATTATAGATGGATAAACTCGCTCCCATTTATCTTCATCAACAAACACATATTTATTTATAGTGCTTTGCTTACATTTAGAAATAGTATATTTTTTAAAAACATAATAATAAAAACTTCTAAATATAATATCAGTTAAAGATCTAGACAAAAACTCAGCTCGCTCATAACCTTTAGAATTAACAGCATCAAAACCAAGAGACAATATTTTATTATAATGCACATTAGCCAACTTCGGTTTAATTTTAAATATTGCACTTTTTAGTGTTTTTTCATTATCATACATATTCTGCGTACATCCAATAAAAAAAATACCATCCAATCCATTTTCTTTTGCTAATTTTTGCCAAAGACAAATAAACTCTTTTATGTTAGGCAGTCCCAAAGGATTCCAAATAACAAAAATGGGCTTATTCTCTTGACGTAAATATCTTTTATCCAAAAAGGCTGGAAGTACATCGTAAAAATGTTTAACATATTCATCATGATTATAAACCATCTTCAACAAAGTTTGTTCTTTTACTTTACGAGTTCCAACTTCCCAAGACTTGTTTGTCCAATCATGATTGGCCCAACCTAAACAAAATGGAAAATCCGGCTTTCCTGATGTCAAAACTTCATTAAAAGGACGTTCTAAAACTCTCTTACCATTTCCAAACCAATAATGCCAATAACAAAATCCCTCAATTCCAGCTTCTTTCGCCATTTCTGCTTGTGCCTCTCGAACTTCAGGCATACGTAAATCATAATAACCTAAATCAGCTGGCACACGAGGTTGATAGTGTCCTTTAAACAATGGTTTAGCTTTACCTACATTGGTCCATTCTGTAAAACCTTTGCCCCACCATTCATCATTTTCTGGTATAGGATGAAACTGAGGTAAATAAAATGCGATAACACGAGCTTTTCTTTTTTGTTCTGACATATTTATTATTTTTTAATTTAATTTTTTTACAATTTTAGCAGGAATACCAGCAACAACGCAATAAGAAGGAATATCTTTTGTAACAACAGCATTAGCCGCAATAATACAACCTTTTCCAATAGTAACATTAGGCATAATTGATGCTTTTTCTCCAATCCAAACATTATCCTCGATTATTACTGGACCACTTGAATACAATGGTCTATCTGAAGGTGCTATATCCATTAGACTAAAATCAGAAATACCATGACTATTATCTGTTATCAACACATTTAACCCAGTTAACACATTTTTACCTATTTGTATTTTATTAATTGCTGTTATATGAGCGCCATCTCTAATAGAAGAACCATCTCCTATAATAATTTTAGGCGAAAAATTTTGTCCTTTATAATAATCCCAAGCTGTTAATTCTATATTTTTTCCTAACGAAACTCTATCACCAACAAAAATATATTGCAACCCTT